>JARRPL010000099.1:0-11888 GCA_037382905.1 Gemmatimonadota bacterium
CCGCAAACGGCGCCCGCTCCCGGGGGGCTCTGCCGAGTCGGGATCAGGAGGTGGGCCGGCGATACCGGATCTCCCCGTCCACGATGGTCATCTCCACCTCGGTCCGGGGGAGCTCCTCCTCCGGCACCTCGAGGATGTTCCGGTCCAGGACCGTGATGTCGGCGAGCTTCCCCACCTCCAACGACCCGAGGTCCGCTTCCTGGAAGGCCGCCCAGGCGTTGTTCAGGGTGTAGCTCCGGAGCGCCTCGGTGCGAGAGAGCGCCTGGTCCGGATAGAACCGTTCCCCGGTATTGGTCATGCGGCTCACGGTACTGTAGTAGGACGAAAGGGGGTCGATGTCCTCCACGGGCACGTCCGTGCCGTTGGTGACCATCGCTCCGGAGTCCCAGAGATCCCGCCACACGTACGCCCCCGTCTCGGCGCGCCAGTCTCCGAGCTTCTCGGGTACCCAGGGCCCGTCGGAGGTGGCGTGGACCCCCTGCATGGAGGCGATCACCCCCATCTCGGCGAAGCGTGGGATGTCGTCGGGGTGGAGGTGCTGGGCGTGCTCCACGCGCCAGCGAAGGGTCGATCCGTCCTGCCCCGTCTCCTCCCACGCTCGCTGGTAGAGGTCCAGCACCTCCCGGTTCCCCCGGTCCCCGATGGCGTGGACGTTGAGCTGGAACCCGTGACGGGCGGCGATCCGGGCCGTCTCCTCCACGTCCTCCACCGGAGCGGTGTTGAGGCCCGAGCTGGAGGGGAGATCCGTATACGGCTCCAGAAGCCAGGCACCGTGGGAGCCCAGGGCCCCGTCGATGGAGCGCTTGATGGCCCGTACCGTCAGGAAGCCGTCGCCGTAACCGTCCATCCGATAGTCCGGGAGCCGCCGATCCAACTCCGCGTTGGGAGCACGCACCATCACGTAGAGACGCACGGGAAGCCCGCCCTCGTCCGCCAACTCCCGGTATCCGTCGATGGAGGTGAAGCCGGTACCGGCATCGTGGAAGGAGGTGATGCCCTTGGCCAGGGCCTCCTGGCCCGCCAGCTCCACCTGGCGCCGGAACTCGGCCTCCTCTTCGGCGGAGCTCCGGTCCGCATTCGCCTCCGCCATCGCCCGGCCCACGAGCCCCGACGCCGTCTCCCGAAGCAGACCGGTGGCCCGACCGTCGGGACCCCGGACGATGGTGCCGCCGTCGGGGTCCCGGGCGCCGTCGTCGATCCCCGCCTCCTCCAGGGCCCGTGCGTTCACGAAGGTGGCGTGCCCGCTGGCATGGGTCAGGGAGACGGGATTGTCCGGCGACACGGCGGAAAGGGCGTCGTGATACGGCACCCCGTCCACATTGGGCTGGGGCGTGCTCGTCCACTTCTCCTGGTGCCAACCCCGCCCCGTGATCCACTCGCCCGGCTCCGCCTCCTCCGCCGCCGCCGCCACCATGTCCACGATCTCCTGGAAGCTCTCCGCCGTGGTCAGATCCAGGATCATCCTGGCCCGTCCCAGCCCCAGGAAGTGCCCGTGGCCCTCGATGAGCCCCGGAACCGCGACCCGTCCGTCGAGATCCACCAACTCGGTGCCGGGACCCACGTGGTCCCGCATCTCCCGGGAGGTGCCGACCGCCACGATCCTCCCGTCCCGCACCGCCAGCCCCTGGGCCTCCGGGGCCGCCGCGTCCAGGGTGAGGCTCTCATCGTCGCTCCGGGGGAGGATCTGGGATTGGAGGTCACGTCCACGATACGCCGGCGGCACCCGGGAGCAAGCCCGTCGGCGCCCCCGCCGCGGTCCATCGGAGCCACGCCGCGCTCCCGGGGAACGCCCGGGGCCCGCCCCCGGAGCCTCAGGACTCCCGGGACCCCGCCGCGGTCCCGGCCGCCCGTCCCGTAGCCCATGCCCAGAGGAAGTTGTGGCCGCCGATGGGACCGAAGGCATCCAGCATCTCGCCACACAGGTAGAGGCCACCCCACCGCCGACTCTCCAGGGTGCGGGCGTCGACCTCGTCCAGGGCCACGCCTCCTCCCGTCACCTCCGCCTTCTTGTAGCCCTCGTCACCGGTCCAGGGCAGCGGATAGCGAGACAGGTGCTCCACCAGGGCCCGACGCTCCTCCTTTCGTAGCTGGGACAGCCGTCGGTCCGGCGGCACCCCCGCCTCCGCCTGCAGCGTCTCGGCGAGCCTGGAGGGCAGCCCCTCCGCCAGGACGGTGGAGACGGCTCGACTGCCTTCGCGCAGGCGCTCGTCCCAGACCTCGGGCCCCTCCCCGGTCCAGCTGACCCGGAGCGTGGCCGAGGCTCCCGGGTCCCCTCCCTCCTCCCGTCCCACGGTCTCCGGGCCGCCGACCCCGCCTTCCTCGTCTCCCGCCAGCCGACTCCGCGTGGCCAGGTGGGACACGTCCAGGACGGCAGGACCGCTGTAGCCCCGGTGCGTGAAGAGGAAATCTTCCTCCCGGATCCCCTCCAACTCCACCTCCAACGAGACTCCGGCGAGCCCGGCATGGACGGGCGGATCCGCGAGTAGAGGGGTCAGGGCCGGGTAGGTGGCGTGGACCCGGTGACCCAGGTCCCGGGCCCAGCGGAGCCCCCGGCCGTCACTTCCCGTAGCGGCCACCGAGAGCCCGCCGGTGGCCAGGATCACCGCTCCGGCGTCCACCGGAGGTCCACCCTCCACCCGCACCCGCCACGCGGGTCGCGCGGCCTCCCCTTCCACCCGCGCCTCCAGATCCCGGTCGCCCTGGAAGCCCGGGGCTTCCGACAGCTCCACCCCCTCCCCCGTCACACCGAACCGGATCTCCCCCCCTGCGGCCCTCACCGCCTCCACGAGCGCGTCCCGGACGTCCCGGGCCCGATCCGAGACGGGAAAGAGCTTGTCACCGTAGTCCTCGTGCTTCAGCGGGATCCCCAGGTCCTCCTCGAAGAACCGTCGCTGCTCCGCCAGGGGCCAGGAGCGCAGGATCTTCCGGAGCGTGTGGGGAGAGGAGTCGGTGACGTAGTCGCCGGGGCGGAATGTCCCGGGGAGGACGTTGCAGCGTCCGCCTCCGCTGATGAGGATCTTCCGTCCCCCGTCCCGGGTCCGTTCCAGGAGTAGCGTGGGCGCCCCGGCACGGGCGGAGAAGATCGCCGCCGTGAGCCCGGCGGCCCCCGCCCCCACCACCACCACCGGAAGACGAGTGGCCCTTCGGTGGCCGTTCAGCGGAGCTTCCAGGCGAACAGGCCGAGAATCCCGGCCACCACGGCGCCGGGCCAGGCGGCCAGAAGGAAGCCAACGGCAGCGCACAGGAGGGTGAGGCCCCACCAGGGCAGGTAGATCCGCTTCGGTTCGCGTCTCATGTCGTGCCTCCACGCTCCTCGACTCCACCCTCGGCGGGTCCCGACGAGTGCTTCAGGTCGACGCCTCCACCACCGGCGCACGCCCTTCCCGGGCGGCGATGCCCCGGGCCTCGTTCACCGAGAGGAGGAGCAGCCCCCCGATGAGGAAGAAGACCAGGATCGCCGCCATCCCCACCCGGACGCTCCCCGTCGCCTGGCTGATCTCCCCGTACAGGAAGGGACCCATGAAGGCGATGGCCTTCCCGGAGAAGGCGAGGAATCCATAGAACTCCGTCTCCTTCGCCTCGGGCACGAAACGTCCCAGAAGCGATCGGCTCGCCGCCTGGTTCGGTCCCACGAAGATGCCGATCCACAGCCCCGCCAGGTAGATGCTCGTGAGGCTGCTGGCCAGGACGGCCCACGCCCCTCCCACCGCCATCCCCACGACGGTGATGATGAGCGTCCGTTTCCCACCGACCCGGTCGTCCAGGAAGCCCATGGCGAAGGCTCCCACCATGGCGGTGGCCTGCACCGCCAGCCCCCAGATCAGGACCTCCAACGGCTGCATGTCGTACGCCTGACTCACGAAGATGGGACCCACCACGAACACGGTGACCAGGCCATCGTTGTAGAACACGCGGGCCACCAGGAGCCGGAAGATGTCCTTGTACTGGCTCCGGATCTCCTGGAAGGTGTCGGCGATCTGCCTCGATGCCTGCCGGAAGACGCGCCCCATGGACGGTCGCTCCGTCGACGGCACATGCGCCGGCTCCCGGACCCACCGGAACATGGGGATGCTGAACACGGCGAACCACGTCGCCACCAGGACGGGCACGGCTCTCCACTCCTCCATGCGGTCCTGATCCAGGGGCAGGGGGAAGGAGGTGGGAGCGAAGACGATCCAGAGGGCGAGCCCCGTGCACAGGAAGCCGCCCACGTAGCCCAGCGCCCACCCGTATCCCGAGATCCGCCCGATCCGGTCCTCCGGCGCCAGGTCCGGCAGGTAGGAGTTGTAGAACACGCCGCTGAGCTCGAAGGCGATGTTGCTGACCACCAGGAAGAGCAGCGCCAGCCAGACCTGGCCGGGCATGGGAATCCAGAGCAGCGCGGTGAAGATGACGCACACCACGGTGCTGGTCAGGAGCATGCCGCGCCGGATCCCGCCTCGATCGGCCAGCGCCCCGAGGTAGGGGCTCGTGATGGCGACCACCAGTCCCGTGAAGGTCGCGGCCCGGGTCCAGTAGGTCTGCCCGTCCAGCGCCTCGGTACCCATGTTCGCCGTGAAGAAGAGGGCGTACACGAAGGTGATGATCACCGTGGTGTACGCCGAGTTCGCGAAATCGTAGAGCGCCCAGCCCCAGACGGCCCGGGAATCGTAGGATCGGCTCATGGAGACACGTGGGATCCGGGACGGGGGGAAACGATCCTCGGCGGAGGGCCGACCCGGCTTCCCGAGGGACGGCGGCCCCACGGTAGGGTCTGGAGCCTCGTCCTGTCCACCTCGAGGCCAGCAGGATGGGGGGACCCGACGGGGTCCGGGGATCCGTGGGAGGGGTGCTGGCGTGCCGGTGGAGGCGAGGGTACATACGAGAAGCCCCCGCCGGGAGCACACACCCGGTCGGGGGCTTCAACACGCTGGCGTTCAGAAGACATCCGTTTCGGCGCCACCGTGTGCGGTGGCCGGGTCTTCATCCCTCTCCCCGAATAGCGTTACCGCTCGTCGGGTCGCCCCCCGTTCCCGGGGGCTCGGCTGCATCCAGCGACCTCGCAGCCGTCACGGTCTCTGCCGAATTCGAAACCGTGCTCACCGCATTCGGCACCGAAGCGCCTTCCGCGGCAGGATCTGGTCGGTTTCCCTTCCGGGGTCGCCCCCGTCCGGGACCTGTCCGAATCCCCCTCGGCTTCGGATTGGACCGTCACCGGACCGCTCGTTCACCGTGGGAAGAACATCATGCAACACGGTTCCGGGATGCGCAAGGATTTTCTTTTCCGTGTTCCGGAAGCCGTCAGCGACCGGCCCCGAAGACCGGCGTCGACAGCGCCTCCCGGTCCTCCTGGAACACCGCCAGGGCGCGACGCACCGCCTCGTAGGCATTCACCACGCCCCCTGTGACCGAGAGTGACCCGAAGGCCACCGGGGCCGCCGGCTCCCCCGGGGGCGGAACCGCCTGGTCGGCGTAGGGAACCGCCGACTCCAGCAGGATCCGCTTCACCTCGGCGGCATCGAGGTCCGGGAAGTACGCCATCAGGAGGGCGGCCACGCCCGTGACCACCGGGGCCGCCATGCTGGTCCCGTCGTTACGCTCCCACTCCTCGCCCGGCACCGTGGACAGGATGTCCACTCCGGGCGCGAAGAGGTCCACCCGGGTCCGTCCATAGTTGGAGAAGGGAGCCGCCAGGCTGTCGGCCTTCCAGCTGGACGCTCCGACGGTGATCCAGTTCGACGCCCGACCTCCGTCCTCGTAGAACGGATTCGGGTAGTTCTCCTCCACCTCCAGGTCCGCGGCGTCGTTCCCCGCCGCGTGCACCAGGAGCACGCCGTTCTCGTCGGCGTAGCGCACCGCCTCGTCCACCAGGGACTTCTCCGGGGAGAAGGACTTCCCGAAGCTCATGTTGATGATGTCGGCCCCCTGGTCGACGGCATACCGGATGGCGTTGGCCACGTCCTTGTCGCGCTCGTCGCCGTTGGGCACGGCCCGGATGGCCATGATGCGGACGTTGGGTGAGGCGATCCCGTCCATGCCGACCCCGTTGTCGCGGATGGCGGCGACGATTCCCGCCACATGGCTCCCATGCTCGGCATCGGGGCCCATCACATCGGCGTTGCCGTAGCGCCTCTCGTCTTCGTCCGTCGGGTCGTCCCCCACGATGGGCCGGGGGTCGAAGTCGGGATTGAGGCCGTAATCGCGCCGGTCCGTCAGATCCTCCTCCACCTCCTCCAACGTCTCCGGCGTAATCCCCGCCGCCTCCAGCTGCAGGTAGATCTCCTTCGCCTGGTTGAGCCTAGGATCCGCAGTGGACAGACCCCGGACCACCTCCGGAGTGAGTTCCTCGGTCCCCGTGGCCTGCTGCAGCAGAGGGGTGATGACGTCCATGGCCCCCCGGATCTGCTCCACCTGCTGAGCCATGGACCGCACCTCCTGCTCCTCCTCCCGGAAGGCGGCGGCCAGCTCCTGACAGTCGTAGCCGTCGGGGGTGACACCGCTCTGGCAGGTGGCGTAGAGTCGAGTCACCTCGAAGCGCTCCTGGTTCACGCTGCGGCCGTCGCTCCCTCCCAGGAAGTTCCACCCGTGGACGTCGTCCACGTACCCGTTGCCGTCGTCGTCCACATCGTTTCCAGGCTGCTCGTCGGGGTTGGTCCAGAGGGCGTCCCGCAGGTCCACGTGGGCCGTGTCCACGCCTCCGTCGATCACCGCCACCACGACGGTGCGCCGGGGCACCCGATCCGCGAGCAGCTCCCGCAGCGCACGGTCGGCGCTGGTCCCGGGCACCCCGTCCTCCTGCAGGTCCAGGTTCTGCCACGCGTCCGGCGCCTCGGCGAGACGGGCCTCCGGGGGCTCCACCGGAGCAGGGCGGGGGTCCGGGGCCGTCGCCGGCGGGGGGGCCGTCGCCGGAGGTGTCGGTGGCACGGGATCCGGTCCCGAGGCGCAGGCCCCTGCGAGGATCAGGAACGGAAGAAGGAGAGGAGACCGGGGAAGTCGCATGAGAGTCTTTGCCGCGGGGGGTGCGAGGGACGAGAAGATCAAGGTACATCCGGAAGCCGCGCGGGGGTTCCCTCGGACCGGGACCTCCCCTGGAACGCTTTTCCCCTGCCCCCGGCTCCTCTATTCTGTTGGGTCGCCACTCCAACCCCACCGCCATGAACCGAATCGAAGGGCGCACCGCCCTCATCACGGGAGCCACCGCCGGCATCGGGGAGGCCTGCGCCCGGGCCTTCGCCCGTCAGGGCGTCCACCTGATCCTTCTGGGCCGGCGGCAGGAGAGGCTCGACGCTCTCGCCCGGGAACTTCGGGACGTCGGCGTCCAGGTCCGCACCCGGTCCGTCGACGTCCGGCACCGGGACGCCGTGTCCGCCCTGGCCCGAGAGCTGGAGGCGGAAGGCGTGGAGGTGGACATCCTGGTCAACAACGCCGGCAAGGCCCGGGGCCTCGACCTCCTCCACGAGGGGGATCTGGACGACTGGGACGAGATGATCGACACCAACGTCAAGGGCCTTCTCTACTTCTCCCGCGCCTTCCTGCCGGGAATGGTGGAGCGGGACCGGGGCCACGTGATCAACATCGGCAGCACGGCGGGCCGGTGGACGTATCCCAAGGGAAACGTCTACTGCGGCACCAAGTTCGCGGTGAAGGGCATCTCCGAGGGGATGAACCTCGACCTGGCGGGCACCCGCGTCCGGGTGTCCAGCGTGGATCCCGGGCTGGTGGAGACCGAGTTCAGCGAGGTGCGCTTCCACGGCGACACCGAACGCGCAGAAGGGGTATACGAGGGTTACACCCCCCTCGCCCCCCAGGACGTGGCCGACGCCGTCCTGTACGTCGCCAACGCCCCGGCCCACGTGGACATCTTCAACCTGGTCATCCTGCCGACGGACCAGCGCCACTCCATGCTGGTTCACAAGGAGAACGGGTAGGGGCTCGCCCCCACCTGACGACGTGAGCCCTCGCAACAGCTCTCCCGGGCTGATCGTCTTCGCCCTCTGGCTCCTGGTCTTCTCCGCCTCGAGCCAGATCATGATCATCTCGCCGATCCTTCCCCAGATCGGTGAGGAGCTCTCCATCGCCGACGCGGTGCTGGGGACGTTGGTGTCTGCGTACGCCCTCATGGTGGGAATCTTCGCCATCATCTCGGGCCCCATCTCGGACAAGATCGGCCGGCGGCGGATCCTCCTCCTGGGGACGGGCATCATGGCGGTGGCCCTGGTGATGCACCTCCTGGTGGTGGACTACTACTCCTTTCTGGCGGTCCGGGTATTCGCCGGGATGGCCGGGGGTGTCCTGAGCGGCGCCGCGGTGTCCTACGTGGGAGACTACTTCCCGTACAACCGCCGCGGCTGGGCCACGGGATGGATCATGAGCGGGTCCGCCTTCGGTCAGATCATCGGGATTCCGCTGGGGATCGTCCTGGCGGGTCGCATGGGATTCAGGACGCCCTTCCTCCTCTTTGCCGGCACCATGTTCCTGGCCTTCTTCCTGATCCTCCTGAAGGTTCCTCAGCCCGACGTGAAGCGCTCGGAGAAGCGCCTGTCGGTGGCCGGGGCGCTGGCGGACTACGTGGGGATGCTGAGGCGACCCGACATCGCGTGGGCGTCGTCGGCGTTCTTCCTCATGTTCCTGGGCGTCAGCCTCTACGTCGTCTATCTCCCCACCTGGCTGGAACGGCACCTCGGAGCGACTCCGGGGGCCATCGCCACCCTCTTCCTCGTCGGCGGTCTGGCCAACGTCCTCACGGGACCGCAGGCCGGCCGGATCTCCGACAGGATCGGCCGAAAGGGGATCATCCTCATGTCGTGCCTCGGCCTCTTCGTGGTCATGGCCACGACCACGGTGGTGGTGAAGGAGTTCTGGGTGGCCTACCCCGTCTTCTTCGTCACCATGGTGCTGGTGGCCATGCGGATCAGTCCCTTCTCGGCGCTCCTCACCGCTCTGGTCCAGGACGAGCGACGGGGCTCCCTCATGAGCCTCACGGTGGCGCTGGGGCAGGTGGGGTTCGCCGTCGGCGCCGGCGTGGCCGGCATCCTCTACGACGGGACCGGCTACTGGAGCAACACGGTGCTCGGGGCATTCTCGGTGCTGGGGATGGGGCTCATCGTCTGGTTCATGGTCCCGGAGCCGTCGGTGGACGCAGGCCACGTGGTGGTGTCCGCTCCCGCCGTCGATGGCTGAACCGTCCGGTCCTGCGTCGCCCCGGGGCCGCTCCGTGGCACCCGGGTCCGACGCCGCAGGCTCCCACCCGGATGACGGGGGTCCCTGGGCCCTCGTCACGGGGGCGTCCGGCGGGCTCGGCGCCGAGATGGCCCGGGTGCTCGCCCGGAAGGGCACGTCGGCGATTCTCACCGCCCGCAGCAAGGCCTCGCTGGAGCGTCTGGCAAGGGAGCTCGGTGGCGAGCACGGCGTCGCCACCCGAGTCATGGTTGCGGACCTGGCGCAGCCTGGCGCAGGCCACCGGCTGGCGGCCCGGATCCTGGACGAATGCCCCTTCGTCGAGATGCTGGTGAACAACGCCGGCTTCGGACAGTGGGGATTCTACCCCGGCCTCGACGGAGACGAGGAGACGGAGATGTTGCGGCTCAACATGGAAGCCCTCACGGCCCTCACCCGGGGCCTCCTCCCTCCCATGCTGGCCCGGGGCCGCGGACGGATCCTCAACGTCGCCTCCACCGCCGCCTTCCTCCCGGGACCCGGGATGACGGTCTACTACGCCACGAAGGCCTACGTCCTCTCCTATTCCGAGGGGCTGGGGGAAGAGCTGCGAGGGACGGGAGTGACGGTCACCTGCCTCTGTCCCGGTCCCACCCCCACCGGATTCCAGGAACGGAGCGGGGCGGACCAGTCCGGGCTTCTGAGCCTGGCGGTAGTGCCGCCGGAACGGGTGGCCCGGGAGGGGATCGACGGAATGCTCCGGGGTCGGCCCCGGGTGGTGCCGGGATGGGTGAACCGGGTCACGACGCTGCTCCCCCGCTTCCTTCCCCGGAGCTGGGTGCCGAAGTTGGTGAAGCGGGTGCAGGGAAGCCGGTCCGACGGGACCGACGCGTGAACGGAGCCCGGGGGCCAGGCGCTTCATGACGGACCAATCGGAAGAGACAGCGGGGCGAATCCGGGTCCTGTTGGTGGAGGACGCCCTGGATCAGGCCCTCTTCGTGCGGTCCATGCTGGACCCGGACGTCTACGAGGTCACGCACGCCCAGGACGGGCTTTCGGGCTGGCAGACCTTCGAAGGTGGAGACTTCGAGCTGGTGGTCACGGACCTGAACCTCCCGGGCCTCGACGGCTTCGACCTCACCCGGCGCGTGAAGGCCCGACGGGATCCCGTCCCGGTCCTGGCCCTCACCGGCTTCACCTCACCGGGCTTCGCCGAGTCCGCCTACCGGGCGGGGGTGGATGCGGTACTGCGCAAGCCCGTGGAGCAGACCGAGCTCCTGGCGGAGATCCGAAAGCTCCTGCCGGAACGGGTGCCCGAACCGGATCGGCCTCCCAGCGTCTTCGCCCTCGGCGCCCAACCGGGGGACGTGGTGCAGGGGTGCGGCGCCACCCTCGCCTTCCACCGGGCTCAGGGACACGAGGTCATGATCTTCATCCTGGCGTCCGGTGCGCCCGGGGGCGGGATGGATCGATCGGCTGCGCGCCGGGCGGCGGACCGTCTCGGGGCCCGGGTCCTCATCGCCGATCCCACCGACGACGAGGATGACGTGACGACCCGCCAGATGCTCCTGGGTCGCATCGTGGAGGAGGTGGCCCCGGACGTGGCCTATATCCCGTCTCTCGCCGACAGCGACATCCGCCGCAAGGAGGCCCACCGCGTCGGGCGCGCCGTGCTACGGGATATGCGGGCCATCCTGGCTTACGGTACCCCCTCGGCGACCCTGGACTTCCGGCCGGGGTTCTACAAGCCCATCGAGCAGTATCTGGACGCGAAGCTGGCGGCGCTGGACGCCCTCCAGGGGCCGGACCCGGATCCCGGGCTGACCCGGACCTTCGCCAGGGCGTCGGCCCAGTACTGGGGGCGGATGGCGGACTTCCAGCTTGTGGAGCCCTTCGAGGTCATCAGGGGAGAGGGATGACACACGAGACATGCCGACCCGTGGGCACGGCGGGCCTTCGCCGCCGGATTCCCCGGGCCACCCTGGCCGGCTTGGCGCTGGGGGTGATCTTCGCAGGGACCGTCGAGGGTCAGACGGCGCCCCCGGAGCCCGAACCCATCCGACCCGGCGTGCGAGCTCCCGCCGGAACCTACGAGAACACGGGCCTCGACGTGCTGCACTACGACGTGGAGCTGTCCCTGTCCGACGATGCCGACTGGATTCTGGGCTCGGTGCAGGTGCGGCTCCAGGCCACTCGACCCGGTGTGGAGCGGGTCGACCTGGACTTCACGGGACTGGCGGTCACCGAGGTCACGGTGGACGGGACCGGCACCCAGGCGTCCCAGGCGGACGGACGCCTGGGCGTGGCCCTGAGCCGCACCCTCGACCTGGGTGAAGAGGCGGTGGTCCACATCCGGTACCGGGGCGTACCCGATGACGCCCTCGTCCTGCGGGACAACATCCACGGGAAGCCGTCGGCCTTCGTGGACAACTGGCCGAACCGGGCCCGGTTCTGGCTCCCCTCGGTGGATCACCCCTCGGACAAGGCCACGGCGCGCCTCACGGTCCACGCCCCCGCCGAGTGGGAGGTCGTGGCCAATGGCCGCCTCGTGGGTCAGCCCTACGCCACCCCTCCGGACGAAGGTGCCCGGGGTCCCGAGTCGGGCCCCCAACGCACCTGGGTCTACAACACGGAGGTCCCCCTGCCCACCTACACGCTCGTGGTGGGTGCGGCGGAGATGGAGGTGACCTCCCTGGGCACGGCGGCCTGCGGCAGGGCTCCGGCGTCCTCCCGTCGTGACGGCTGCATCGAGG
>JARRPL010000100.1:0-5213 GCA_037382905.1 Gemmatimonadota bacterium
CGGCCCTCGGGCGAGCCCACGGTAGAGCGATCCCGGTCCACTGCGCCAGCGGATTCCCACGTGTGGCAAGGAGTGGGGCGGCGGGAGGCCGGTGAAGCGGGCCCTCGCCGCAACCCGCCGACCGGGCAGGCAGACCCGGGTTTGCCCACCGATCCGCCGCCGGAGTAGGATGGGCCGAGCCGCATACCCCCCAGGATGGCCGCCGCGGAGTGCCCGCCCGGCCCGGCCGGCCACGCCGACCATCCCCAGCCGCTGGATGCCCGCATGAATCCTCGCCTTGCCTTCGCCTCGCTCGCACTTCTGTCGATCCTCCCCCTGGCGGCGATCGCCCAGGAGGTGGTGGTCGGGGACACGCGCGTCCCGTGCGCCGAGGACCCGGCCTGCATGAACCGACTGCACCCCGACATCCCGGCCGTCGCCCACGCCGACCCTGGCGAGCGTATCGTCTTCGTCGGGCGTGACGCCTTCGACCTGACCCTTGACCCGGACGGAGACCACAGCCCCGGCGGCAAGCCCCGGGAAGGCACGGGCGTCGTGCACGCCCTTACGGGTCCGGTGTTCATCAACGGCGCAGAGGCGGGCGACGTCATCGCGGTCACCATCGAGTCGATGGAGCCCGCCGACGTCGGGTGGACCGAAGCCTCGACCTTCGGCTTCGCCGGCGACCAGTTCGGGGTGAACGAGCGCTTCATCGTCTGGCGGATCAACGACCGATACGCCGAGAGCGACGCCTTGCCCGGCGTGCGGATCCCCAACCGCAGCTTTCCCGGCGTCGTCACCACCCTGCCGGGCGAGGATCTCCTGGCCGACGCCCTGGCCCGGGAGCAGGAGCTGCTCGACGTCGGCGGTACCGTTCTCCCCCCCGATCCCGACGAGGCGGAGCCCGCCGAAGTCTGCGGGGCCGATGGCACGAGGCCGGAGGAGTGCATGCGCACGATCCCGCCGCGGGAACACGGTGGCAACATGGACATCCGCTACATCACGACCGGGACCACCGTCTACCTTCCCTGCCTCGTCGACGGCTGCGGCCTGGCGGTGGGAGACTTCCACTACGCCCAGGGGGACGGCGAGGTGGCGGGTACCGCCATCGAGATGGGCGGCCGGATGACGGTCACGACCCGCATCGTGGCCGACCCGCCCGATCTGAGCCACGGCCCCCACTACGAGGGGCCCGCCTCGGTGCTCGCGATTCCTTCGGAGCGATTCCACGCGGTGACCGGCTTCCCCCTCAAGCCATCCGGCGGCGTGCCGGCGGACCTGGCGTACCTGGATTCGCCCCACATCGCCGGCCTGCGCAACCTGTCCGCCGACATCAACCTGGCTGCCCGCAACGCCCTGGACGCCATGATCGACTTCATCGTCTCCGAATACGGCTACGACCGGACCCAGGCCTACATGATCGCCAGCGTCGCCGTCGACATGCGCATCGGGCAGCTGGTCGACGTCCCCAACGTCGGCGTCACTGCGATCCTCCCGCTGGACATCTTCGTGGGGCGGGACTGAGGGGAGGTCGAATCCCGGGGGCCTCCGGGTGGTTGACGCACGTCAACCATCTGTTGGCGTTCGGGCCTGTGAGGGGCTCGTCTCCAGCGAGACTCACGTAGTCGAAGACGGGGTGCGCACCCGCCAGTTCCACACCGCTGCGATTCCATAGCCGCTGGAAGTGGGGCAGGGCCGCGTGGAGCGACGCCTGCCCACCTCCCATGCACAGGAAGCGGGCGTCCCCACCGTCGAGATTCGTCCCGAAGCCGCCGAACGCACCGAAGAAGATCACCCGAGGGGGGTCGGCCCCAACCCTGCGCGATCCGCAATCCACCTTCCACGGTCGTCGGCCGACCGTAGGAATCCCCTGTCAGGAACTGCTCGTCGGAGATCGTCAGGTTCGGGATCGGGATGATCTCGATGCGAGCCGCGACATCCGGCGCGAGTCTGGCGGTCCCCGGCCTCGACGGACGGCAGACCCGCGCGGGACGAGCGCCGGTTCCGAGAGGCTGGATCGAACCAGGGGCACGCGCCCCGTCCCAGTTCGGCTGTCGCCGGAACCGACCCCGGCGTGGACTCGGGTCCGACCCGGACCCGTCGGCCACCGTGCGCCCGCCGGGAACTCCTGATCGTCGAGACCTCCGAAGAAGCCGAGGCCCGATCCTCGTCGGATTGGCCGGTCGGGTGGCGGGAGCCTGGAGACCTGAGCGGCCACCCTTCCACTCCCCGGTGGGCGTCCCCTCCCGGGACCCTCACTCGTCGCGACTGCCGTCATCGATATTCGCGATCCAGGGGTTGCACAGTTCGAGACGGACCGGCTTGCCCAGAAACCACGGGTCGGGATGATTCCGGAGGACTTCCAGAAGGGCCGGAAACTCCTCCGAACTGGTATCGGTCATCCGATACGGCGTCCGTCGGCTGGCTGGAAGGTCTGCAGCGACGCGGACCGAATCGATGACGGTCCACGTGGAGGAGTCACCCGGCGTGGCAGCGGGCATCAACAGTGCGTGTTCCTCCCCATCGATCACCCGTCCGAACACAGTCTGCGCCCGATCATTTTCGAGATTGGGTCGTTGCGCAATGGCGATTCCAGTCGTTCCGCTGTCCGGATCGTCCCTGGGCATGACCACGGTCAACTGACAGCTGGCAAGCCAGATCCTGTTCTCGGGCAGGCTTAGGACTGCAGCGAATCCGTTGACATACCCCTGCTGTTCGCCGAACTCGTCCGGCTCGCGCAGCGGGGCGAACTCCATGTCCGCGGTGAACGGCTCATCAAACTCCGCATCGACGGTCGCCGGAACCGACGTGAAGGGACGCCTTTCCCCTCCGACTTCCGAGAACTCCGCAGGATCTCCGGCTTGCGATACGAAGCCTGGCTCTACTCGAATGAATGGAAAGCCGTCGTAGTACCGTTCTCTGGTCAACGACTTGATCCGACGGACATGGTTCTGGGCCAGGTCTGGAGAGAGGGCGATCGTCAGCCTGCCCCCAGGCAGATAGACATAGAGCGTGAACCCGGGATCGACCTCGACCCACAGGTCGTGATCCTCCTCGGGAGTCTGCGCATGAGTGTTGGCGGGCAGCCCCATGCCGATGCACAGGGCCAGGAGAAGGCTCATCGGTGGCGCGTTCATGTGGAAAGAACCCCTGGAAGAACAACGACCTCGAGGATGCCGAGAGAGATCTCGGGGGACACACCGACACCGCGGCACCGCTTCATGATCGGCAACCTGGGTCCCCCGGACCCTGCGGGCCAGGCACCGCGGCCACCGGAGCTGAGGTCGCGCTACGTTGAAGACGGGACGGGAGGGATCATCGTGAGGCGCGTGGGCGGGCTGTGCTGGAACGGCGATGAGCGGACACCCGGCTCAAGCCGGAGCGTCCTTGGCGCCCCGAAGCCAGGGGGTACGTCCCGGGCGTGGTCTTCCGCCGCACCGTCGCGGCTCCCTCAGCCTGGAGCCAACGCCAGGTACGCCCCCACCGGATCGCGAACCACGGCGTATTTGAGCGCCCCGTGGTCTCCCGTTCTCGTCAGGACGACCTCACCACCCTGCTCCGGCAGCCGGACGAGGCTCTCTGCGAGGTCTCCCACGGGCAGGTAGATCATCCACACGGGCGGAATCGCCCGGTTCACCCCGCGCGCATGGCAGACGCCCGCCACCGCGCTCCCGTCGGATGTGCACATGGCATGGTCCGAATACTCACCGTCGCCATCCCTCATCTCGATCTCCTGTACGGACCAACCGACCACCGCCCGGTAGAAGTCCCGGGTCGCTGGTGCGTCGGGAACCGTGAGGTCGAGCCAGGCGATCCGCCCCACGACGGCGGCCGCCGACTCTTCTTGGCTGGGCGGCACGGGCTGCGAAGGCACCACAGGGATGATCCCGAAGGCGGCCCCGTTGGGGTCGAGCAGCACCGCCCCCTCGCTCGCCCCGCGCATGAGCTCGCGGCCGCCGAGAGCCAGGGCCCGTTCTACGCTCGCGGCGACATCGACGACCTGGACGTGCGGCATCCACTGGAGGGGGAGGTGGGCGTACGCCGGAATCCGCTCTCCCAGGCCGATGATCGGCTGGCCCACGTTGTTCATCAGGTCCTCCCGCCACAGGGGGGCCTCTCCGGTGGTGAGGATGCGCGAGTAGAACGCCATCTCTCGTGCGTGCTCGGGAACGGCGATGTCGGCGCTGAGCACCTGACCCGCACGGGGGTCTCGAGGTCGACCACGGATCACCTCCTTCTTCGAGAGGCGGGGGCATCTCCGGGGCCGGAGCCCGAGCCCCATGTTGCGCGGAGGCGCGATCGGGCCCTCATCCCTCGCCGGAGTCGATCACCTCGCCGAACAGGATGCGATGCCCATCCGGCGTCTCGACCACGAACTCCCGGTGGCCGTGGGGCCGATCACCGAGGGGGATGACGACCCGGCCTCCCCGCTGCAGGACGTCGTCGTGCAACTCGTCCACGCCCTCCACCAGGATGTGGAGGAACCACGAGTGATTGCCCGTCTCGGACGCGGCCACCTCGTCCGGGCATTCCCCGAGCATCAGATGGACCTCCCCCCGAGACAGGAAACTCCAACCCGGTGCACGGATCGGATCCTCGTCGAAGCCCAGCACCTCGCGGTAGTAGGTGCTGCTCGAGGCCAGATCTCTCACCGCCAGAACGGATCGGGGTCGGATGATGCGCACGGCCATGGCGACTGCTCCTCTTCTCGACAGGTGGGCCGGCCAACCGCCTCCAGCGCTTCAGCCGAACCCTCGGCCCCCCGGACGGGGCCCGCGGTCGTCATCACTAGCGCGCCGGGCGTGGATGCGGCAAGGGCTCCCGGGACGTCTACCGCTGGCGGGCGACCGGCGCGTCGCGGGACTCTGGAACACTGGCCATGAGCCCCTCGAAGAACTCCGCGAACTCCCGGTCATAGCTGTATCGCATTGACGGCCACGCCGCCGCCAGGTAGTCCAGACTCAGGAGCCCCGTCCAGAAGACATCGAACACGTCTTCCTGCAGCGCCCCGACCCTCACCTGGTGGTAGGCGGCCTGCATCTGATTGACGTGAAGGTAGTAGACGAGACGCACCCACTGGTCCTCTTCGGGCGTGAAGTCCTCCGGCAACGCTCCGTCACGGAGACGCAGGACCAGTTCGAGCCCCGGGCCGGTAGCGAGGAGAGCCGTCGACCCCTGTCGAAGCTCGTTGATGGACTGGAACGCCGTGCTCTGGACAGCGGCGGTGTTCTGCC
>JARRPL010000100.1:5271-14699 GCA_037382905.1 Gemmatimonadota bacterium
CCCGAGAGGCTCGGAGGTCGCGAAGCTGGACCCCGGTCGCGGACTGCCGCAAGCTGCCTTGCGGCTCACCCGAGGTCCTTCGAGAGTTCGCCGAACCCCTGCCGGCACTGTGATTCTGCGCCGACGGGTGCCGATCCCCCCTTCTGCGCGGACGGGGTCCGGACCCCTCCGAAACTCGCGGAACCGGCGCCGGACCCACCTTGCGCCGCCCGATCGCACCCCGGCACGTTGCTCCTCGCCTGGATCCGTGGGTGTCGTATTTCCCGATTCGCCCACCCCTTCCCCGAGCTGGAGCCTCCATGGCCGCATCATCCCCACCCCCCTCCCGCCGCCGATTCCTCAAGACGGTCGGAGGAGTGGCCGCCGGGGTGGCGGTGGGTGCTGCCGAGGGCGCGGCCCAGGACCCGGACGCGACCTTCCAGCTCGCCCGGTCGGCGCGTCAGGGCCAGACCGGGGCATCCCGAAACACGTGGGACACCGTGGTGGTGGGGGCGGGGGTCATGGGCGCCTGGACGGCCTTCGAGCTTCGGCGCCGGGGCCAGCGGGTTCTTCTGGTGGACGCCTCCGGACTGGCCCACGCCCGGGCCTCGTCCGGGGGCGAATCCAGGGCCACCCGGACCATCTACGGTCCCGACGACATCTACACCGTCATGGCGTGGGAGTCGCTCGACGACTGGCGCTGGCTCTCGTCACGGTCCGGGCTTCCCATCTTCCACCCCACCGGGGTCCTCATGCTCTTCGGGGAGCGGGACCCCTATGTGGTGGGGAGTCTCGAGTCCCACCAACGCCTGGGAATCCCCCTGGTCATGTGGGGCCGGGCCGAGCTCGCCCGGAGGTACCCCCAGATCGCCCTCGACGGAGTGACGTTCGGGCTGTCCGAGCCGGAGCTGGGCGCCCTGATGGCCCGCCGGGCCGTCCACACCCTGGTCGGGGAGTTCGTGGCGGCGGGCGGGGAGTATCGGCTCGCCTCCATCCTGCCGCCGGACGAGGGAGGGGCGCTCCCGGGACTCCGCACCGTCCAGGGGGAGACCCTCGAGGCGGGGCGCTACGTCTTCGCGTGCGGCCCCTGGCTCCCGAAGCTCTTTCCGACGGTCCTGGCGGGCCGGATCTTCCCCACCCGGCAGGAGGTCTTCTACTTCGCCCCGCCCGAGGGGGACGACCGCTTCGGCCCCGGGCACCTTCCCACCTGGGCCGACTTCAACGGGGGCGACGTCTACTACGGCTTCCCGGATCTGGAGGCCCGGGGCTTCAAGATCGCCCACGACCGTCACGGACCGGCCTTCGACCCGGACACCGGGAGCCGGCAGATCACGGCCGAGGGGCTGGAGAACGTCCGTGGCTACCTTGTGCGCCGCTTCCCCGACCTGGCGGAGCGCCCGCTGGTGGAGTCCCGGGTCTGCCAGTACGAGAACAGCTCCAACGGCGACCTCCTCATGGACGTCCACCCGGCCTGGCCCGAACGGGTGCTCCTCGTGGGGGCGGGGTCGGGGCACGGGTTCAAGCACGGGCCGGCCATCGGGCGCTTCGCGGCGGACCTGGTCACCGGCGTCCGGCCCGGGACCGACCCCAGGTTCAGCCTCGCCACGAAGGGTGAGGTCCAGCGTCGCGAGGTCCACTGAGGCTTCTCACGAGCCGGCAGGTGCCGAGTGTCAGGTCATTACCGTTCACGTACGATCTGCTCCGTCCCGCGGGAGCGGCAATATCACTGCGTCCCGGCCGCGACGTATCGTTCGAATTCAGCTTGACCGATGTTCTTGTGGCGAATGGGCCTCCACCGGCCATCCTTCTTGAAGCCAACATACCAGTTCCAATCGCCCCTCTCGGTGGGAATCGACGCAAGGAGGCTCCCCCGTTGGTTCACCCTTGAACCGCTGCTGACATAGAAGACTGCTGCCAGGTATCTCGTGGGCAAGCCGTGCATCAGGACATCGATTACTCTCGACCGGGCAAACGGGGGCAGTGCCTTCCCCTTGCTCCGTGTGACTGGAACGGACGACCCAAGGAAGTCCAGATACTCTCGGAAGACGCCGGGGAAGCCACTCCATTTGTCATCGAACCAGTTGTCGATGATTACAACGGCGAGGTGTTCCAGGGCCTTCATTACCGCCATGCCACGAACAGCCGCTGATACGATGGCCACGAACTCCGGGTCGTCGTCGTCGGCCGATCTGATCACAATGGGGTCCATGGTTATCGAATAGCCTGCGGGCGGAGTTTTGATTCTCAGTGCATGATAGTGCTGAGCGCGGCGCCCTGCGACGGATCCCACTTGGCAGGCTCGCAACGTGGCTCCCTCTTCGCAGACCGAAATCGCTCCCGCCTGCTTCGCTACCGCCTCGGGCATGAGACCTCGGGCCAGGCCAGGCCGCTTCGCCTGCCGCCCGTCCGGGTCCACCATGTCGACGAGCCGTTTCCGCAAGGTATTGGGCGGCATATCGTCAGGGGATGACATCCCCATTACCTGGCGTGCCTGATCCGGGAAGTGGGTGGTGCCCGACAACAGCGCCATCGCGCTGCCCCGGCCGGGTTCAGCGGTCACCATGTGCAGGAGCGTCATGCCACCCGTGCTGTGTCCGGCCGCCTTCCCCTCCCCGATCCCCGACGCGTCGAGGAGTCCAAACACGTCCTGCGCGGCGGCGCGGTGCGTGACTTCCCCCGAAGGATTCGTGGACTGCCCGTGTCCACGCAGATTGGGGAGAATCACCAGGTCGTCCGAAGCCAGTTCTGCCAGAACCGGATTCCAGACCGCGTCCGTGTCTCCGAAACCGTGAAGCAGAAGAAGCGGATCCCCCTCACCCCGAGTTCGATACGCCACCGGATGCCGTTGGTCTCTACGAACTCGAACTCGCTCCCCGAGCCCTCGCCGACACCGGACGGGTGGCAAGGCATCCGAAGAGCAGGACGGACCCGAGGAGATGGCGCATCATCGGGTCGTCCTTGGGTGGCAGATGGATCGTCTCGCGCTCTGACCGCACCTGGTGTCGGGCAATGCCCGGTCACTCTCGAGGGCCTCCGGACCGGCCCCTGGCTGATCACCACAGGGGGACCGCACCGGCCGCACGGGCCAGTCTCGTCTACGCTGCATGACCCCTACGTGCCGGTTGGGACGAGGGGTGATCTGGACGGGCCACGAAGCCGTTCAAGCACCCCGTGACGGCTGCTGCTGGGTCTGGCAGTGAATTCCGCCCCCGTTCCAGTTCAACTGGATCGCGTTGCGGATCCCGACGATCTCCCGATCCGGGAAGTAGGACGCGAGGATCTCCTTCATCCGCTCGTCCTTCCGCCGCTCGGACTCGGGAAGTCCCTCACGCCAGTACTCGGCCACCAGCACCACGTCGTTGGTGATGAGGAAGTTGGCGTAGCTCATGATGGGCACGTAGCGGACGGATTCGCCGGCGGAGTGCTCCGAGAAGCCCCACTGGGTGTTCTCGTCCAGAACGAACTCGTACGCGTACAGGGAGAAGTCGGGGACCGGGATCTCCACCACGTGGAACGGCTTCCCGTCGCTGTTCGTGCTGGCGCGAATCTGCTCCAGTCCGGCCTGGAAGACCTCGTAGTCGTGCTGTTGGATGGGGCTGTTGTCGCGCTCGTCCTCGGCCATGACGGCGACCCGTACCGTACTGTCGTTCACGAACCGCATCGCCGCATCGATGTGGCCGTTGGCACCCTGGCCGTAGTAGTTGTCGATCTTGTGACCGTTCTGCTCGATGAGGGGCGACTCCTCGATCCAGATGACCTTCTCCTTCCCGTACATCTCCAGGAACGCCGCCTCGATCTCCTCGAGTCCGATGCCCGGGTTCCTCGACTCGGCGAAGTCCCGGTAGGCGAGGATGACCGTGCTGCTGGATTCGAGCCCCCCGCCCTCCGCAGCGATCTCCGTACTCGCCACCGACCACCCGTAGCGGTCCGCCAGGTCGTTGGCCACCTCGCCCCGGCGGGAATCGACCTCCTGGCAGAAGTCTGCGCCGCCGTAGCAGTTCCAGGCGAAGTCCGCGACGCGCAGATCCGATCCATCGGTCACGAAGATCGGGCCGGCGTCCCGGAGGGCCGGATTGGGGATGGGGTGGTTGACGATCGTCAACATTTCCCGGCTCACCCCGGCCTCGGCCAGCATGCGGTCCAGAATTCCCACGGCCGCGTCCGAATTGACGAGTACCTTCACGGGGACGTGCTCGTGCAGGGCTTCGATGATCTCCACCCGAGCTTCGTGATCCCGGTTGATCCACCCCTCCTCGTCCGTGAAGTCGATCCACACCGCCTCGTGGTGTTCCCACTCCGGCGGAAATCCGTAGGTCGCCTCCTCGGCAGGCCCAACACACTGGGTGAGGGCCAGTGCGAGGGGCAACATCCAGACGCGTCGGATCGACGAGGGCCTGAAGCCTCTCACCACCGTGGTTTGTATCCGTGTCATCACACCCTCCAGGACCCTACCGGACCCGCCGGGACGGATCCCGGTCGGATTGTCTGTTCTCCGAGCGGGGGTGTAAGGAGCTCGGCCCCCCGGGAGTGTTCCCCACGGACGCTCTCCGGTGGCGCCCGACAGCGCCCGGCACAGAGGCTCGGCATGTTTCTGGCCGTGAGACCGAACCTCGTACGACTCGCCGCCGGAGCCTCGACCGTGCTCATCAGCGCGGCCCTCTCCCTTGTGCCGGCCGCAGCTCAGCCGGTCGGACCCAACGACTCCGACTGGGCCGGTAAGTGGGTCTTCATGGTCGGCTCCCAGGCGCTGGATCTGCACGAGCTGAATGCCCGCTCTGCAGACGCCGGGTTCTCGCCCTTCTCCGAGAAGCTCCTCTCGCTGGGAGGCGGCGGCTGGGCGGTGAAGGACCGTTTCGTGATCGGTGGCAACGGTCACGCGCTGATCGCTGGCCAAGAGGCGAGCGGTGCGCTCAGGGCCTCCTTGTCCGGAGGCTACGGGCAGATCGACGTCGGGTATCAGGTCGTGCGGACCGGTCCGTTCACGCTCACGCCGACGGTCGGGGTGGGAGCCGGCGGGATGTCCCTCGCGCTGTCCGAGATGCCCGGTCCGGCCTCCTTCGACGACTTCCTCGTGGACCCGCCGGCCGGCTCGCAGGTGAGCAGCTGGGGCTTCGTCCTGGACGGTGCGCTGTCGGCGGAGATGAGCTTCCGCCTGAGCGATCCCGCCGCCGACGGGGGGCATGAGGGAGGCCTGACCGCCGGGCTGAGGCTCGGATACGCCCTCTCGCCCGCCGATTGGAGCTGGGTTGAGGTGTCGGGCGGGCCGGACTTCGCGGTGACCGGCGCATACCTCCGGTTGATGTTGGGCGGCTGGGTGCGCTGACCTCCCACCTCGGACCGTTTGTGTTCCTCGGGTACCTGGGGCGCCCGGACGACGCCACAGCGGCCGCAACCCCTTCGGACAGAGCCTGGAGCCCCGCCCGCAGGATGGTCCAGGTAGAATGAGAGTCCAACACCCGAGAGGGGATAGAGGACTCGGGGCTGAAGAAGCGACACACCCCGGAGTAGATCGTTCGGAAGCTCCGATCGTGACCGAGCAGTCTGTGGACATCCGGATCCGGACGGAGGTCGCCCAGAGAGATCTCTCAGCCCGACCCGGGGACGAGCGGCGCACGGCATGTCCAGCGGACGTTGCACGTCTACCGAGAGAAGCCGGCGACGCTCATCGCGTCATGGACTTCGACATTCTGTGCTGGAACCGGCTGCCGACGCGGCGCCCCTCGCCCGCTGGTCCCCGAGGGCGCGGGTAGCGAGGACCCGCCTCCGAAGCTCGGTGGCTCCTTCGACGACTCGCTCAGCATTCTCTTCCCCGGGTCACAGCGGCTTTCTGAAGAAAAGCTCGCCCACACCACCCTCGTTCAGACCATTGATAATGCCGCACTCAGAGAAGCCCATATGTCGGTGCCAGGCCTGTGGCTCGGATTCATCAACCTGGGACGACGAGAACAGGGTTGAGTGCCCAGCGTCCCTCAACACCTGTTCAACGTGCGCGAGGAGCGCCCTGCCCACTCCCCTTCGCCGTAACGGCTCGAGTACGTGAATCAGAGAGATGTAGGGCTGAACGGACCACAGAAACTCTATCCGAACGTAACCGGCCGACTCTCCCTCCAGCTCAGCCACGAAAACCTCGTTCTGCCTGACTTTACGCCCTACCAGCGTTGGTTCCACGTATCCGTCCTGACTCACGAACGGCAAGTCCCTGCCTTCCGCCGCACGTACTGCAATTCGCATCTCGGCCTCACTGCTTCATGAGCGGTCCCACCACTCCGGTCTCAGGGTGGTTCACTATCGACTCAGTTCCTGCTGGATCAGATCGAGAATCTCTCTCGTGGGTTCGACCAGCCGTTCCTGCTGTCGGACCTGGTAGGCGACCAGCAGACCGAACAGGTCGATCGCGGTGCGGTCCCCTGTTGTGAGCGGCCGATCGGGGGGGATCGCCAGCAGGAACGGGATCAGCGTCGACCGCTGATTGCCCGTTTCATTCCCGGTTCGACGCGCCTCATCCATGCGGTCCGCCCACCCGGCCAGGGCTCGCCTCAAGGCCGAATTCGTAATCAGCCCAAGCTCACCGCCATCCACGATACTGCGCAGCGCGCCGGTTCCTGGATCGAACCGCGCGTCCTGAATTGCCGCGAGAAACAGTGCGCTCGCTGAGTCGGTTGGCAGGACGGAACCCTCTGACATGGCCGCGGTCCATGTCTGACCCGCTCTTTGGGCCGCTCGATTGATCTCGATGTCACGTCGAAGCGTGGACTCGTTCTCGAGGAACTCCTCGTGGAGATCGGATAGCGCCTCTCTCTCCCTCATTCGGTCGTGCCGCTCACTCCAAGCGGCATCGGCGCCGAGTGCCACGAGGACTCCCACCACGATGACGACGAACTCGGACGCCAGCTCCGTGGACTTCTTCAGGGTTCCATCCTCGTGGCTTTGGGGTTTCCTCCCTTGGATCCAGGAGCAGCCGCCGCACGATGCGGTTCAAGAGCAGCCGTCTCGAAAGGAAGGAAGAGTCTGCTTCCGGGAGCGACTGGCAGGTGACGGCATCTCGCAGGGCCGGCACAGGCTTCCGACCCGGACCCGATCTGTCTTGCTCACGATCCCAGAGTAGGCGGCCCCGTAGCGCGTCCGCCAGACTCAGCTGCTGCGCTCAAAGGCCGCTTGGGCCGGAACGCCGTCCGGTGGGGAGCCGGGAAGCCTCTTGTTCTGGGAGGGATGCCCACCTCCCCAGTCGGGAGGTCTGGGCCCGAGGTTCGGTCACGCGACCCTGGGATACGACCGAACAATATTCCTCGCGGGAGCGGCTCCTGAAGATCTGAGCTTCCTGCGGGGCGCGATCCCCGGCGAACCGTGGCCTCCGTCTCCCTTTGCCCGGACCAGTTCTCTTTTCGCCGGTGCCTCGCTCGAGTCCTTCCCAACCATCACGCGATCAAGGCATCACACTCGGGCCCGTCCCGGCCGCACGGCTCCCGATCTCCGGAGCCTTGGCCACGAGCCAGAGCCCGAAGATCAGTTCGAATAGAGCTCCCTGAGCAAACAGCACGCCGCTGACCGAGTTTGGGAAACCCGGCACCAGGAGGCGCAACACCCCAAGGAAGAACACCAGGACGTAGGTGAGGATGCCCCAGACCGCGAGCGCTCTGGGCACGAGTCGCGCGACGAAGAACAGATAGAGGAAGAGAGCGCCACCGACGCCGACAAGAATGAGGATGGCGTCGAGACCCGACTCCCGCACCGCCAGGAGAGGAACGATCGAAGTCGGATCCGCATCCACCGAGTCCGACAACAGAAACAGGGGGCCGACACCCCCCACCACCGTCACCGCGAGACCCAACACGCCCTCAGCCGAGCGGAGTACGAGCCCGCCAAGGGCCAGCGGCCGATGGACATCGCGAACGACCCGGTAGAGTGCCACCGCGAGCACGAGTACCAGGGCGTAGAGCAGGATGTCGCTCAGCGCGCCGATGCGGAAGCGCAGACTCTGATCGACCAGTACCGCGACCACTGCCTCCGCATCGTCCAACGCCGGCATGCGTGAGGACACCAGGGAGGCTTGCGCCACCCCGAGAAGGATGACGGCGACGTAGCAGAGACCGGCCACCCTCGGGGCGGCGGACCCCCGCCTATCGGAAGCCACCGCGCAACCTCCAGCGACGGGGAACGTAGTCCGGATACGATACGCGCGAACAGCGATCATGATGCGACGGTTCTGGCGCCGCCCCGCCACGTGTACGCTGCCGCGAGGCGAAAGACTGGGCCTGCCAACTGCGCCTCCGCAACCGGTGGGGGCCGATGGCCACCCGCGGAAGACTCGCTCCGGCCATCTCGGCCAACGTTCCAGGCTGCCGTCGCGGATCGCGTCAGCGATCGTCGTGGCGAGCAGCGCGAATGAAGCCGACAACGGTTTCTCACACGGCGCTGCCCCCGTTCCGCCCCTTCGAACCGCTGTGCGAGAGCTAGAAGCGGCCCGGCTCCACACACTCTCGCTGCACCCGATTCTCGAATCCCTCCGCGGCCTGAATCAGTGCCAACACCATGAGCGACTCCGGGCCCAGTGACTCCCGCGCGAGTTCGAGGGATGCTTCTCGGTGCATTCGAGCCGCGTCGACATCGCAGACGAGTAGAAGCACCAGGCCACGGTACCCCTGGACCTCCCAATCGCCTGGAGACCGATCCACCAGGACGCGGGTGATCTCCAGAGCGTCATCGACCTTGCCTTCGAGTGTGCCCAGCTGAGCCGCCATCTCTGCGATCTTGCCATCGTCGGGCGGCACCTCCCAGCCCATGCGACGCGACAATCTCCGGTACTGCTCGTCGATGCGAGGCAACACCGCCGCTCCGTCGGCTCTGAGCTCCTCCAGGAAGTGCGATGGATCGAAGCCGGAGAAGATCCACTCGAGTCCGTCGTATACGCTACGTGCCGGGACCGACATGTGAGTCTCCGTCGGCATGTGTTTCCAGGCCCACCGGAACTGATCCGACGTCTCGGCGCTCTCGAGGGTCTCGTCGAGGCGACGCACCGCGCTGAGCATGAGGGCATGCACATTCGACAGCGTCATGTACCAGCTTGCAGCCAGGCCCGGCGTACGCTCGAAAAGGTCGTCCGTCTCGGTCACGTATGCTTCGCCGGAGGGGAGCGGCACGTGTAGGCTCGGGTCGATCGCGATGTACCCGGAGAACAGCTCCGGCTGCGAGTTCAGCAGGTAGGTCGCGAAGAGCCCACTGAGAGAGTGGCCGATGAGCACGCGGAAGGGCCGCGTCCTATGGCGCGCTTCCACCCAGGGAATGAGCTCGTCCCGCAGGAAGGCGGTGAAGGTGTCGGCACTGCCACCGGCCACGGGAGGCACGAAGTCGGCCTGCCGATCGGCAGGGTCCTCGACCGGAAGGCCGACCACGATGGCCTTCGGCATCCGACCCGCGTCCGCTGCAAGGAACTGCGCCGAAGCGACCGTATG
>JARRPL010000101.1:0-16876 GCA_037382905.1 Gemmatimonadota bacterium
GGCGCCTGAGCCCCGCTCGCAGACCCCCGGGTCAGTCGGAGCGGAGCGCCGTCACGGGATCGACCCGGGCGGCGCGCATGGCGGGGATCCACGAGGCCAGCAGAGCCACCCCGAGCAGGATCAGAGGGACGCCGACGAAGGTCAGGGGATCCAGCGGCGGGATCCCGTAGAGAAGCCGGGACAGGAACCGGGAGAGGAGGGCGGCCACCAGGAGCCCCACCGCGCCTCCCAGGACCACCAGACGCAGCCCGCTCCGGGTGAGCATCCAGACCACCGCACCGCTCTCGGCGCCCAGGGCCGTGCGAATCCCCACCTCCCGGGTCCGCCGGGCAACGGCGTAGCTCACGACCCCGTACAGTCCGAGTCCTGCCAGGAGGAGAGCCAGTACGGCGAAGCCCCCCAGCACCTGGGCCCCCATCTCCCGGCCCAGGGAGAGGGCGGCGAAGTGCCGTTCCAGCGTCTTGGCCTCGAAGATGATGATCTGGGGATCCAGCGCCCGGGCTTGGGCCATGAGGGTCCGGGTCAGGGCTTCGGCGTCCCCCGGGGTGGTGGCCATCAGGAAGGCCAGGCGTCGCGGTCTCTGGGCCGAGGCGCCATACACGAAAGGTCGCGGCTCCTCGCCGAGCTGCCGGATCTTCGCGTCGGCGGACACCCCCACCACACGGGCCTCCTCCCCGTTCACGCGGATGGAGCGGCCTACGGCTTCCCCGTCGGGGAAGAAGCGGCCGACGAAGGCCTCGTTCACCACCACCACCGCCTCGGCGTCGCTCCGATCCTCCGCCCCGATCCCCCGACCCGCCAGGATGGGAAGGCCCAGCGTCGAGAAGAAGTCGGGACCCACGCCCGCGTGATCCACCAGGTCGAAGTCCCGCTCACCCTGGGGGCGGATTCCGTCCACCTGAACCCGGATCATGCTGGTGTTCAGAGCGTTGAGGTGGACGTTGTCCGTGGTGGTGGCGCTGGTGACCTCCGGCAACGCCTCCACCCGGGAGGTCAGGGTCTGGAGGTAGGTCCAGGCCTCCTCCTCGGTGTACCGCGAGGCGGGGGCGTTGAGCTGGAGCATGGCCGTGGGCGCGTCGCCGAAGCCCGGGTCGAGCCCCCGGGAGGCCTGCAGGCTCCGGAGGAAGAGTCCGGCCCCGACGAGCAGGACCATCGAGACGGCCACCTGTGTCATCACCAGGAGGTTGCGGAGCTCGGCACCCCGGGCACGACCCCCGCCGGCGGTCTCGTCCCGGAGGGTGGGAGCCACGTCCGGATTCGTCCCCTGGATCGCCGGAGCCAGCCCGAAGAGCACGCCGGCCACCAGAGTCACCAGGAGGCTGTAGCCCAGGACCGGCGCATCCAGCGACAGGTCGAAGGTGATGGGGAGGGGGAGGGGAAGATCGGCTCCTGCCAATGCCCGGAGGGAGATCACGGCCAGGGCCACGCCCAGCGCTCCCCCCAGAGCCGATAGAAGCAGCGTCTCGGTGAGAAGCTGCCCGATCAGGGTACGCCTCCGGGCTCCCAGGGCCAGGCGGACCGCGATCTCCTTGCGACGATCCGCAGCCCGGGCGAGAAGGAAGGAGGCCAGGTTCGCGCAGGCGATGAGGAGGACCAGGCCCACCACCGCCATGAGCATGCCCGTGGCGGGGACCAGAACCCGGTCCACCATGGGATTCATGATCACGTCCCGGGTGGGGATGAGAACGACGCGCCGGTCCCCGGACCAGTAGTCTGGCTCGTCCCGGCGCAGGTCCGCGGTCACCCGCTCCAGGCTCGCCTCCACCTCGGCCATCCCCACACCGGGGCGGAGCCGCCCCTTGGCGAAGATGCTCTGATTGCCCCGGTTGTCGTAGTCCGGTGCGAAGCCCTGGACCTCCGCCAACATGTAGATGGGGAGGTAGACGTCCGGGACGATGCCCCGAAGCGCCCCTGTATACCCCTCCGGCGCGACGCCGACGATCTGGTAGTCACGGTCGCCCAGCCGGATGTCCTGGCCCACCGCCGAGGGATCTCCCCCGAACCGGCGCTGCCAGAATCCGTAGCCCAGCACCACCACCGGGTGTGCCCCAGGGGCCACGTGGTCCTCCGGCCCCAGATAGCGTCCCGCCACGGGCGGCTCCGACAGGAGGGAGAAGTAGTCCCCCGTGACGCCCTCGCCGGGCATCAACTCCCCCGACCCGTCGTCCCCGGCGGTCTGCAGGAGGGCCAGCTGGAAGGCCGCCACCTGACTGAACACGTCCCGGGTGCCCCGCTCCAGGTCCTGGAGGTCCGGGAAGGAGAACGTACCGTGGGAGAAGCCAGGGGACTCCACGAAGAGGTCCACCAGCGATTCCGGGTCCTCCAGGGGGAGATCCCGGATCATGACGGCGTTCACCAGCGAGAAGATCGCCGTGTTGGCTCCGATCCCGAGTCCCAGGGAGAGAACAGCCACCACGGTGAAGAAGGGCGCCCGGACCAGGCGGCGCACGGCGTAGAGAAGGTTGTGGGTCAGTGCGTCCATGAGCTGCTCCATCCGCCGCGGGTCGCGGCGCATCGCCAGGGCGGGATCGGGTTCGAGGGTGTAACGGGCTGCCACGGCCAGGGCCTCGCGCCAGTACCAGGCCCGGGCCCGGAGCCGGCGCACCACGCCTCTGCTCTCCAGTCGGGCCCGGTACTCTTCCTCCAGGTCCCCGAGGATGGCCTCCCGGCGAGGACCCCAAGGAAGGCGCCGGCCCAGAAGCCAGCGCGCCAGGGACGGGGGCCGGGCGCTCATCCCTCCAGCGCCTCCACGCCCTCCCAGAGGGTCTGGAGGGCCCGTCGGGACTCCTGGAGCGCCTCCACTCCGGCCTCGGTGACGGTGACGACGCGCCGCCGCCGTCCCCCCCGCTCGGGCCTGGGGGACGACATGGATGAACGGAGCAGTCCCTTCGCTTCCAGGCGATCCAGCGTCACGTAGACGGCACCCCGGGAGACCCGGCGTCCCACACGCTCCTCCAGCTCCTGACTCATGGCGGCACCGTAGGCGTCGTCGCCGAGCCGCAACGCCGCCAGCAGAAGCATCTGCTCGAACTCGCCCAGGTATCCCTCTCGTCCCATCCCACTCCCCTCGGTGGGGCGCGGATGCGCCCATAACAACGACATTGTATGACTAAACGGGTCGGACCACCCCGGTCACGCCGTCCTACGGCCGGCGACGAATGCGGGTTTCAGTCGGCACCCTGGATCGGGACCCCAAGCCCGCCCCGGGCTCCCGGGCGCGAATGGAGGAAGGGAGTCCCAGGGGCAGACCTTCCGAAGCTGCAACGCCATGCTGGAACGCAACTTGCAAATTTGGTTGAACCATGGAGAACGCACTCGGCATTCTGGCAGAGGGAAGTCGGACCGCCCTGGGCTTCTTCTGGAAGTCGGGGTGGGCCTTCGTCCTGGGCTATTCCATCAGCGCCATGATCCAGGCCTTCGTCCCCAAGGCTCGTCTGACCCGACGCATGGGCGATCCCGGGCCCGGGAGCGTGGGTCTCGCCACCCTCTTCGGGGCGGTGTCCTCCTCCTGCTCCTTCGCGGCCCTCTCCGCGGCACGCTCGCTCATCCTCAAGGGAGCCCACTTCGTGGCGGCGGTGGCCTTCATGTTCGCCTCCACCAACCTGGTCATCGAGCTGGGGATCCTGATCTTCATCTTCCTGGGCGGCTCCTTCGTGGCCGCGGAGATCGTGGGCGGTCTGGTGATGATCGCCGTGAGCGCGCTCCTGGTGCGGATCACCTATCCCCGGGAGTGGCTGGACGCCGCCCGGGAGAAGGTGGAGGCCGAGGCGCCTCCCGAGGAGGACGACTTCGACTGGAAGGAGCGGATCCGGAGCGCCGAAGGGTGGAGGATGGTGGGGCGCCGGTTCATCGGGGAGTGGGCCATGGTGTGGGAGGAGATCCTCATCGGGTTCACCGTGGCGGGCTTCGTGGCGGTCCTGGTCCCCGACTCGTGGTGGTCCGCCATCTTCCTCCTGGACCTGCAGGACACGCTTCCGGGTTGGGTGATCGTCGTCGAGAACGCCGTGGTGGCCCCCTTCGTGGCGGCGGCCACCTTCATCGGAAGCATGGGGAACATCCCGCTGGCTACGGTCCTGAACGCCAACGGAGTCCTCTTCGCCGGCATCCTGGGCTTCATCTACTCCGATCTGATGGTCCCCCCGCTGGTCTCGGTGAACGCCCGCTACTACGGGTGGCGCGTGGCTCTGTACATCGCCGGGATCATGTTCGTGAGCATCGTCATCACCGCGGTGGGGATGCACGCCCTCTTCGGGACCCTGGGCATCACGCCCGGAAGCGGACGTGCGGTGGAGGACATCACACGCTTCGCCGTGGACTACACCTTCTGGCTGAACCTGGCCATGGCGGGTGTCGCGGTCTGGCTCGTGCGGCTCTCTCGTGCGACGCCCGACCCGGGCGAGGGCGAGGGCGGGGAGGATCGGGACGGAGGCGGCGGCCACGAGGGCCACTCCCACGGCCAGGACGACGACGGCCTTACGGTGAAGCGGGTCGCGGCCTGGATCGCCGCCGGGATCCTGACCGTGGGAGCCGCGGCCTGGCTGCTGCCGTTGTAGCGAACCGCGTCGATCCCCGGGCCTGAGACGCAGGCGACCGCCGTCCCGCTCCGCCCCGTGCCGGCTGGAGTGGTCCCGTGCGGGCATGCTGCTTGCAATCGAACGGGGCATCGACCAACCGACCCCCAGCGAAGGAGCGGTAGATGGCCGCCACCCAGACTCAGGCGCCCAGCGAACACGAAGCCCGGACCGGCGAGGAGGACACCGGCGGACCGGGCCGACTCGCCCGGAGCGTCCTGGCCTCCCCCCTGATCCTGGTGGGACTGCTCTCCCTGGCCTTCCTGGTCTGGCAGGTCCGGGTGGAGCTGGTGGTCCTTTTCGCCGCCTTCCTCTTCGGCGTCTCGCTCTACGCGGCGGCCCGCTGGCTCTCCCAGAAGACGGGTCTGGGCCACCGGGTTTCGGTGGCGGTCTGTGCCCTCACCGTCTTCTTGACCCTCGGGGGGTTCTTCTTCCTGACCCAACAGCGCCTCAGCAGCCAGTACGGCGAGTTCGGGCAGCGGTTGCCCCAGGCGTTGGAAGCGGCGGAGAGCCGCCTGGAGGGGATCCCGGTGCTGGGGACGCTGGGAGGACAGCTGCGGGACCTCAGGGAGGGGCTTACGGACGGCGGTGGCGATTCATCGTCGTCGTCCGGGACCTCCGGGGCGGGGGCGGACTCCCCGGGCGAGGGGTCGGCATCGTCCGAGGGCTCCCAGGAGGGAGGGTCGGAGGAGGATCGGGCCCGTTCCATGCAGATCGTCCAGGTCACCCTCGTGGGTGTGAGCCGGGTCGGACTGATGATCATCCTGGCCCTGTACATGGCCTTCGACGGACGCCGCTACGTCCATGCCTTCCTGAAGCTCTTTCCCGAAAGGCAGCGTCACGTGGGCGGTGAGCTGATCCGGGGGATCGGCACCGCCCTGCCCTTGTGGCTCCTGGGCCGGATCAGCTCCATGGCCGTGGTGGCAGCCCTCACCGCCCCGGGCCTGATGCTCCTGGGCATCCCCCTGGCCTTCGTGCTGGCCTTCATCGCGGGACTCTTCTCCTTCGTGCCGGTCCTGGGTCCCATCGCATCGGTGGTTCCGGCGATCCTCATCACCCTGGACGCGGCACCGGACAAGATCCTCTGGGTGCTCCTCCTTTACGGGGGAATCCAGCTGGTGGAGAGCTGGTTCGTGACGCCTCGCATCCAGGATCGCATGGCGGACGTGCCGCCCTTGCTCCTCCTGTCGGCTCAGTTCCTTCTGGGAACGCTGGTGGGGCTGGTGGGCGTCATGTTCTCCACCCCCCTCGCCCTGGCGGGGCTGGTGGTGGTCCAGATCCTCTATCTTCGGGAGGGATTGGATGAGCCCATCACGCTCCCCGGCGCCCCCGCCGACGCCTGACGCCGGGAGTCCGTCTCCCTTCCCTGGGGACCGGGGACGGTCTCCCGCCACACCGTTCGGAATGCCGCGGCCCCTTCCTCCATGCACCCCTCGAAGGGCTCGGTGCACCGGAGGAACCCGGCAGGCGCCGCGTCGACCTCCACCCGCAGCGAGCCGTCCCTCAGCACGAAGAGCTTGCCGTAGCCCGGCTCAGACCGGCCGAAGAGCATCCCGGGAGCGCCGGTCACCCCCGTGAGCTTGCTGGCGGACCCCAGTACCAGGGACCGGGGAATGCCGCTCGTCGAGCCGTCGAACACCTGCAGGGAGTGATCGTGTCCCGCCACGAAGAGGCTGGGCGGCGAGACATCGGCGAAGGTCCGCATCAGCCCGGTGCGCAGGGAGGCGTAGGGGCGGGAATCCAGGTCCTGTACCAGGATTCCTGCGCGCTTGAGAAGAAGCCGGATGCCCAGGAAGGATCCCAGGTCCACCCCCGCGCCGTGGGGTCCCCCCGTCTCCCAGGGGTGATGAGCCGCCACCACCACCCTGCGGGGGCCGGCGGTCCGGAGGGCCTGGGCGATACGGTCCAGGAACCGCTCCCGATCACCGGGCTCGCGCCCCAGGAGCCACCAGGCGGTATCCAGGAGGACCAGGCGCAGATGCGCCCCGACGTCCCGGACCTCGACGCCGTCCCCCGCAGGGGGGGCGAGCTCCACGCGCCCCGCCGCCGAACCGCTCCAGCGATCCAGGAAGTTCTCGAGCCGATTCAGTCGGACAGCCCCGGCCACGTCCTCCTCCTGGCCCCAGTCGTGGTTCCCCGGGAGGAAGAGGCCTCGAGCGCCGACGGCTGCGGCTCGGGGGCCCTCCAGAACCGAGATCTGGCTCGCCAACCGGAGGGAATCGACCTGCCGTTGCTCGTCCGAGGGAGGATGCAGGCCTTCGGGGTAGACGAGATCACCCAGCACCAGCAGCCGGACCTCGCCCCGGCCCGCCAGCGCTCCGGACCAGGCCTCCACGTCGTCCCGGAGCCGGCGGAGGATGGGATACCGGTCGGCCCGGGCGACGCCGGGATCGCCCAGCAGGAAGATCACCGACGTCACCTGGGCCGTATCGGTGGGAGGCTCCAGACGGACCTCGTCGGGAGCGGGCTCCATCTCGGGGGAGCACGCCGTCGTCGCTGCCGTGGCCGCGAGGAGGGCGAACAAGACCGCCAGGGAACCCGACCCCGAGAGGGTGGGGCCCTCCCGGCCCAGCGATCGGACCAGCCGGACGGCCGCAGCCAGCGTGACCGCCAGCGCCCCACCGGCGGCCCCCATCAAGCCGCCCGCCCAGGGGCCCGAGGCGTGGGAGACCGCCAGCGAACCGAGGAGTGCACCCACGCCGCCTCCCAGGATCAGCCCCAGCGTCAGGAAGGCGGGCCACCGCCAGAACCGACGGTGACGGAAGCGGAGGGCCGCCACCGTCAGGATCAGGAGCGGGACCACGGCGGCGACCAGGTACGGTCCGTACAGGTCGCCCCAGGAGTGGAGGTAGACCTCTTCCACCGCGGCCCGGAAGGCCAGCACCCCCACCAGGGCCACGAGTCCGCCGAACCCTCCCACCAGGAGGGCCACCAGAAGGCGAAGCACCGTCCGGAACGGGGACGGTCCTGCCGCGTCCGAGCTCTTCGAACCGCCGACCCCGTCCGGTCGGATCCTGCGGCCCCAGGTGATCAAACGCCGATGATGCGGTAGCGGGCCTTCACCCACTGATACACCGCGTAGCAGATGAGTCCGAGGCGCCGCCTGTATGAAGGACGCCCCGACGATCCCGAAGACGACGCCGCGGGCCGTGAGCCCCACCCGGCTCGCCCGGAGCACCCATCGTCCACGAGCCGGACCCAGATCGAAACGGCGGATGTCCTCACGGAAGCTCTCGGTGTAGGCCTTCCAGAGTTGAAGAAGGCCGCGGACGATGATGGCGACGCCCACGGCGCCGACCAGCCACACGCCCCAGTCGTACGCCAGGAGCCCCTGGGTCTGTTGCGAAGAGGACGAGGAGGACCCTCCGCCGGAGCCGGTGAGGATGGAGATGCCGAACCAGGTCAGGAAGCCGTAGGCCACGGCGCTCACCAGGTAGAAGGCCCGTTTGGCCCATCGCTTCCCGTCGTCGTCGCTGGCCTCCGCCTCGGGGTCGAAGACGACCTGGACGAGGCGCCACAGCACATAGGCGCCCAGACCCACGGTCACGAGGGCGATCAGGGTGGTGCCGAAGGGCCCCGAGGCAATCTCCTGCATGGCCTCCCGGGTGCCGGCCACGTCGCCACCGGCGCCCAGGGCCTGCTGGACGGCGATTCCGCCCACGACGAGGTAGACCACCCCCTTGGCGGCATAGCCCACCCGGGCGGCCCACTCGACCCCCGTGGAGAGCCGGTCCGTCGGAGCGGAGGTGGACGCCGATGATCCGGTGGAATCCATCGTGTCGGAGAGGGTGGACATCGGTACGACTCCCGGGTGAAGCGAACGAGGCTCGGCAGCCTTCAAGCAAGCAACGGCCATGCCATACACCGGGGACGTGGATCACTTCCACGGACTCGTCGCTCCGGGGCGGCGGAACCCGTCGGAGCCCGAGCCGATCGTTCAGCACCGTCCCGTGGTGAACGACGGGCGTGCAATGGGTGAGCGCGCCGAAAGGAGACCCGGGCACGGAACGGGAACCCTTGGACCCCTCCGCCGGGGGATTCGGGCCTCCGGGGGCGGGCGGCATCGCTCTTGCGCCCCGGTTCGGGCGTCGTCCACCCACTTGCTCCAGGGAGTTCCCATGCAGCTCTTTCAACCCGGCCCCGTCGTCTGGATCCAGGAACTCCTGGGCCCCGGATGGGAGGGCGTCCTGGGTATCGTCTCGGCTCTGGGCTCCGTGTGGGGAATCCTGCTTGCGGCGGGGCTGGCCCTCTGGATCTTCGGACGACCGGCCCTTCACGCCGTCCTGGTGGTGGTGCTCGTGGAAGCCGTCGCCAAGAAGGCGCTGGCCGCCGCGGTTCCGATCCCGCGCCCGGAGGCCGGTCCGGTGATCAAGTACGAGACGGTAACGGGGGTCGGGTCCTTCCCCAGCGGCCACGTGAGCACGGCCACCGCCGTGTGGGCCGCCCTCACCTTCTCCGGACGGATCCCCTTGGTCGTGCCCCTGGTGGTCGGGGGCGCCGTGGGACTGTCGCGGCTCTACCGGGGGGTCCACTGGCTCACGGACGTCGTGGCGGGACTCGGCCTCGGACTGCTCATGGCCGCAGCGGGCGTCTGGCTCTACCAGCGGTTGGACGGACGGATCGAGTCCCTGTCGAGCCGTGGGTGGGCCGGCCTGGGAGCCGCCCTCGTGGGGGTGGCGGGGATACAGGTCGCCTTCTTCCTGGGGAGCGACAACCCCTTCGCCTGGAACGGCGCCGGGTTCCTGGCGGGGCTCGGGGTGGCGCTTCCCGCCCTCCACCGGTGGGTCGGCGACGTCCCACGACCCGGCGGCGCCGGGGTCATGGCGCGGCGGTGTCTCGCCGGTGTCGGTGGACTGGCCCTCCTGTTCACACCGGGCCACCTCTGGACCGGGGCCCCCATGGGCGTCCACGGGTTCCTGGCCTTCTGCGGCACGGTGTGGACGCTGGTGGGTGCCCCCCTGGCCTTCCGCCGATGGCCGTCGGTCTTCGGAGGACGACCTCCCGGGCGACAAGCCGCTGCGGCGAAGCACGTCTCCACGGCCGCTCCACCCTCTCCCGGCTCCCACCCTTCCCGGGCCCGTGGCTCCGGGACGGCGGGATGCGGGGAGACGGCCCGGCACCCCACGGGGAGGTCGTCCCGTGGCTGACGAATCTCAGCAGGCCGGGAAGGGGCTCGGCTACGCTCTTGCCGGGGGTGGAGCCTCCGCCACGGTCTTCCTTCTGGCCGCCGTGGGCATCGGCCGGGTCGGCGACCGTCAGGCCATGAGCCTCCTGGAATCCACCCTGCCCACCATCCGCTTCCTCTGCTCCTCGGCCATCGGCTCCGCCGCCACGGTGCTGGCGCTGATGGTGACGCTGCTGGGTCTGAGCCAACGGTTCGACTCCGACGTGCGACCCCGGTACTTCCGACGAATCCGCCACATCAGTGGCCTCTGCGTGAGCGTCATGGTGGGAGGGATCGGGCTCCTTCTCCTCCTCACCGTCCCTCTCTCGGAGAGCGAGGAGTTCGTGCGGTGGTACAACGCCATCTACTACGGCGTCCTGGTGGTGGCTTCGCTGCTCGGTGGCGGGCTGGTGGCCATGACGCTGGCGCTGCGGAAGGCGGTGGGAGGCCTCCTCAGCGCCGCCCACCCCGACGCGGAGAGCGCCATGTTCCTGGACCGGGCCACCGAGTCGGTGGACGAGGGTACGCCGAACGGCAAAGACGACGGGGGAACGGAGGTCCGGGACGAGGCCCAGGCCTCTTCCGGGAGAAGCTGACCCGGGGCCGGTACCGCGCCGGCGGCGGAAACGCTTCCGGGGGTTCTGGCGGATCGGACCCCGGGGCGGGACGGTGAGATTCCGCCTGCCCCTGTTCCCTCAGACCTCGCGACGGACCAGCGAGGCGAGCCAGGCGCCGGCTCGCTTCCACCAGGGCCGATCCAGCCACTCGTCCTCCGAGTCCACGAGCCGGCATTCCTCCCGGTCCTGCTCGAAGTCCCGGCTCAGCGCCGCATTCAGCTCCCGGTCCAGAACCACGAGGGCCACCTCGTCGTCCTTCACCAGGGACCGGTAGTTCAGGTTCGCGGAACCGATGCAGGAGAGGTGATCGTCCACCAGGATGATCTTCGCATGGATCATGGTGGGCTGGTAGCGCCAGATCCGCACGCCGGCCTCCAGGAGCTCCGGATAACGCGCCTCGCCGGCCAGGCGAGAGACCCGGTGGTCCATGTGGGGACCCGGGTGGATGATGTCCACCTCCACCCCTCGAGCCGCGGCTTCGCACAGCAGACGAAGGACCCCGTCCTCCGGGACGAAGTAACCTGTCGTGATCCGCACCGAATCCCGGGCCGACTCCACCAGGGCCCGGACCAGCGTCTGGGCCGTGGACCACCGACCGGCAGCGGTGCTGGCGGCGGTGAGGACGGAGGCGCGTCCCGCGGCGCCCTCCTCATTCGGCGGGGCTTCCGTCTCGGGCAACAGGCCCGAGTCGGGATCCTGGCCATCGTAGGCTCCAAGCCAGTGCTCCAGGAAGGTCCCTCGGAGGCACGAGACCGCGGGACCCCGGATCCGGAAGTGGGTCTCCCGCCATTCGTCCGGATTGCGTGCATCCCCCTCCCACTCCTCCGCCACCCCGACGCCGCCGGTGAACCCCACACGACCGTCACACACCAGGATCTTGCGGTGGGTGCGGTGATCCATCTGCCAGAAGCGCCAGCTGCTGAGCTCACCGAAGTCCCGGACCCGGACCTGGGCGGCGGTCAGCGTCTCTCGGACGTCGTCGGGCATGGGCAGGCACCCGGCGGCGTCCAGGATCACCCGCACCTCGACACCCCGGTCCGCGGCCCGGGCAAGGGCCTCGGCCATTCGTCTCGCGACGTCCCCCGACCAGTACACGAAGGTCTCGAACTCGATGCTGGAGCGGGCGTCGTCGATGGCCTCCAACATGGCGGGAAAGATCTCGACGCCGTTCCGGAGGGGCGTCACCTGGTGGCCATCCAGGAAGGGGGCCCCCAGGGCCTCGGTGAGTCGACGTCGGAGTCGGCGATCCGCGTCCCGGCCCCCCTCGGCGCCGGGTGGCGCCTCCCCTGCGGATGACCCCGGACGCAGACCCGCCGACCGGATCGTTCGATCTCGGTCGGCGGGAATGACAGAATCGAATGATTGCATCAGAAGAGGAACGCGATGATGGCCAGGATCAGGAAGACCAGGAAGGCCCATTTGGCCATGGTGGCGGAGGCCCCCGCGATTCCCCCGAACCCCAGGACTCCGGCGATGAGTGCGACGACCAGGAGGACGATGGCGAGTTGAAGCATTGCAGTACCTGTATTGAAGGGAGATATCCGTCGGGACCGACCCGCATCCCGAAGACCGACGCGAAGGTCGGCGTTCAGAGAGTCGAAGGGTGCAAGCAACGTGCCCGGCACCGAAAGGAGGGCCGGGAAGGGTGGTCCGGGACGCCCTGTGCCTGCCGCCCGCTCCTGCCGGATGGACATGGGCCGAGCCGGGTGCTTCGACGCCGGGAGGGCTCCTCTCCTCCGGGGGCCGGGAGCCTAGAGGGAGCCGGCCCGGCGATCCAGGATCCGGCGAACCACTCGTGCCGAGGCCAGGAGCGCCCCCTCCACGTGTCCCGGGAAGGCCGTCGCCGTCTCCGTGGAGGCCAGGTGGATCCGCCCGCCCGCGAAGGGTTCCACGAGTCCGGGGTGCCCGTACAGGTCCACGCGCTGGGACTCTCCCGCGTCCGGCGGGCTCACGTACGGCGCCGTGCGCCAGTCCTCGATCCACATCTCCAGCGGGGCGGATGCGTCCTCGCCGAAGAGGCGGGTGAGCTGGGCCAGGACCGGGGCCTCCACGACGGTCTCCCCCGGGCCGGGAGAGGCAAAGCCGAAGAGGGCAGCGGGTCGCCCCCCGGGCCCGCTCATGTCGTGGACCTCCCGGAGGGGACCCGTGTGACTCATCGCCGATCCCGCCAGCCCCGCCTCTCGCCAGAAGGGGCGAGCATAACGCAGGACGACCTTGGTGGTGGCACCCATCCAGGTGGGAGTCCGGCGGAAGAGCTCCATCAGCTCCGACGAGGGCCGGGGCTCGATGTCGAGCCCCGCAGCCGCGGCGGGGGGCAGGGCCAGAACCACCTCTCGGGCCTTCATGGCCTCCAGGCCGCCATCGCTGCCCCGCGACTCCACGCGGATCCCGTCGGGCTCGACCCGGACGGTCGTCACCGCCGTCCCGGTACGGAGGACCCCTGGGGCCAGACGTCTCCGGATCGCGCGGGCGAGGCTCTCGGCCCCCAGCGAGAAGCGACTCGACGGGACGTCGATGGGGTTCCCGGAGAGGCGCTGCACCCCTCTCGGGTCCTGATACAGGGCGTCCCCGCGACGGTACTGGGGGTGCGTGGGAAGGTCCAGCTCCCGGATCAGTCCCCGCACCGTCGGCTCGTTGGGCCAGAACCACGTCGCGCCCAGATCGAGGCCGCCGCCCTCGACGGATACGGACCGGAGTCGCCCCCCGACCCGGTCGGCGGCCTCGAGCAGCCGGACCTGGAGCCCGTGTTCCGACAGGCGCAGCGCGGCGTGCAGACCCGAGACGCCGGCGCCGGCGATCAGAACGTCGAGCACGGAGGCCTCTTCGGCTCCCCTCTTCGACGGCCCGGCGCGGACCCCCTCCGTTTCATCTCGCCACCCAGGCGATGGGGAAACCTCCGGAACGACGCGAGCCTCACGACGGCGGGAAGAACTCGTCCATGTAGCTGTGGAGCATGTTGCGCCACAGGGGCCAGTCGTGCTTCCAGTCGGGGCCCCAGGAGTCGACCCGGTTCGGAATCCCCCGTCCTCCCAGGAGATCCGCCACGCGCCACGACTCCCCGATGTTCTCCGCCTCTCCCTCGCCGGACGCCAGGAGGACGAAGCGGGTGCGGAGGGCCTCCAGGTGCGGTCCTTCCTCCAGCGAAGGCAGCCAGTGGAGCGGAGAGGAGACCCGGAAGTCCGGGGTGGCCGGAGCCTGGAAGAAGCGCAGGAGCTCGAAGGTCCCGCTCATGCACAGCGCCCGGTTGAAGACGTCCGGGTAGCGGCAGACCGCGGCGAGGGCCTGGAAGGCGCCGATGGAGGCTCCCGCCGCCGCCACCGGGATGTCCTCCGAGTCACAGTCGGCCCGGATGGCCGGTACCATCTCGTGCCGGATGAACTCCTGGAACTGGTTCATGAGCCACATCCGGTGTTCCGGCGTGCCCTCGTTGGCCAACATGGCCTGTCCCGCGACGCTGTCACAGGAGTAGATCTTGATCCGCCCGGCCTCCATGAACGGGGCCAGCGTCGAGACGATGTGGAACCGCTCGATCTCCTCCGCGTCTCCACCTGCCGTGGGGAAGATGAGGAAGGGCGCCCCGTAGGATCCCCAGCGCACCACCGAGACCTCTCGCTGGACCCGCGGGCTGTACCAGCTCGTCCGCTCCTTCACGCGTCTGCCTCCGGGGAGTGGTGAGCCCTCCAGGCCTGGATGCGCTCGAAGAACGTGTGGGTGAACTCCTCCGTCTCGTGGGGCGGGAAGAGGGCCGCCACCTTTCGCCGGACCGCCTCCCGGGCATCCTCGGTGCCGAACCACTCGTGGGTCACGGCGTCGAGGTGCGCCAGGTGGGTCCCGCAGAACTCCTGGAAGCGCTCCGTCTGGAAGTGCTCGTGGACCAGGGGCAGGAGGGCGTCGATCCGTTCCCGGAGGGTCATCCCGTCCTCGACGGCGTTGAAGAACCGGTTCCACTCCAGGGGTCGGAGGCGACGCTCCGTCACGGCGGAGAAGATCGCCCACCGGAGATTCGCCTTGATGAGCCAGGGGAAGTGGTAGTGGAGCGAGGTGACCTGGGAATCGGGACAGGGGTTGGCGAAGTCGATGGGGTACCACGTCCCCTCCCGGTGGAGGAGCTCGCAGGAGTTGAAGTCCCACCGGAAGAAGGTGTTGATGATCAGGGTGGTGCTGTCGATCAGCTCCCGCTCCTCCGGCGTCAGGAAATCCCGGTCCATGGTGTACCGGTCGTGGAGCGGGGCCTTGGGGTCGTAGCGGATCACCCGGGTCTGGGGGCCGAGGCCGATGCAGCGGACGAACCGATCGAAGGGTTCCACCGCCTTCTGCAGGAGCATGACCAGCTTCCCGCTCTGGTCGTAGGCCTCCCGGAGGGCACCCTCGTCCTCCAGACGGCTCACCGCCCGCCATCCGCCCCCGTCGTAGGGCTTCATGAACATGGGATAGCCGAGCTCCCGACCGATGGCCCCCAGGTCGAAGTGGCGGGCGTACTTCTGGAGGGTGACCTCCAGGTCCGCGACGGGCTCGTAGGAGTGCGGGGGGACCAGCCACGTATCGGGAACGGGGAAGCCCAGACGCATGAGGACGGCGTACGAGGTGGACTTCTCCATGGACTGGACGGACCACGGATTGTTGAAGACGTAGACGTCGTCCATCATGACCGCCTTCTTGATCCACTCCCGGCGGGTGTGGTACCAGTGGGTGAGGCGGTCGATGACCAGGTCGTACTTCTTCGGCTCCCGGAGATCGAAGGGGTCGATGGTCATCCGCTCGACATCGAACCGGATCGTGTCCCCGCCATGGGGGATCTCCAGATCCATCCGGTCGAGGATCTCGGTGAAGGCGATGGGCCAGCAGATGTCCGCCCCCAGGGAAAGGCCGATCCTCCGTGTCAGCTGGGCCATGCCGTCTCCTTCTCCTTTGTGTCGTGGTGGGCGCCCACCGGGAGCGCCCTCATTCGTATACCAACCAGAGAGGTCCCGGGAAGAGCCATGACAGCCCTTCCCGAAGCCGGTCCCGCCAGTTTTCCCAGTTGTGCCCGTCCGGCGCCTCGACGTAGCGGACATCCATTCCCGTTCCCTGCAGCAGCGGTACCAGGGAGCGGTTCTCGTAGATGAGGGACTCGTAGACGCCACAGCTCAGGAACACCCGGCGGCTCACCGCCGCCGGCGCCCGGCGATACCGGTTCACGAAGTCGGCGATGGGATCGAACACCGGCCCCCGCTGATGCCTTCCGATATCGGAGAAGGCGAAGGACCCGGACTGGAGCAACAGGTTCCCATAGAATCCCGGATACCGCACCGCCGTCGCCAGAGACGCCACGGCTCCCAGGCTCGCACCCATCAGACAGCGCCCTTCGGGCTCGGACAAGAGCGGGAGCTCGGACTCGAGGCGCGGTACGAGTTCGTGGGTCAGATACCGGGCGTGGGCCTCGTTGTCCCGGTACTGCTCCATCCGGTCGGGGGGATGCATCAGGGCCGCCACGAGCCCGGGGATCTCCAGGCGGTGGATGAGGTTGTCCAGCACCGTCTGGAGCGCCGAGAAGCGCAGGTAGTCCCCCCCGTCGTGGACCAGGAGGAGCGGGTACCGGCGAGTCTCACGGAAGCGGTAGGGACGATAGACGGTGACGCGACGGGACCCCCCGAGGGCCTTGCTCCGAAAGAGGCGATCCTCGAGGGTGCCCTGAGGCGCAGCCGGGTCCGGTCGGGTCCAGTCCGGGACCCGGTACCCCTCGCCGTGGGCCACCGAGTTGGCGCCGAACGGGTCCATGGCCCGATGGGGGTTGAGGGGGTCCTCCATCCACTGGACGTCCTGGCCCTGGACCCGCTCGAACTTGTACTCCACCCGGGACCCCTCGGGCAGCTCCATGACCAGATACCAGAGATCGGACCCGGGAATGCGGGTGAGTCCGTCGACGGTATCCAGCCCGTAGATCCAATGGCGGAGCCGCACCGTGTCCGCCTCGCCCCGGTAGAGGAAGGTCACCCTGCGACCTTCCACGATGGGTACGTCGTGGCGGTCCAGGAACGCGTCCACCTCAGCCGCGGTGGGGGAACCGTCCCGGACCAGCTCGGCAATGGCCAACCCGGTGATATCCGGCGGGCTGTGGGCGTGGCTCCTCTCCGGAACCCACCTCACGCCGCCACCTCCCAGGAGGCGGGTGTGCCCACGGCGGTGAGGCGTCGGGCTCCGTGGGGCTTCCAGACTGCAGCGGCGGCATCCCACTCCACCCGGGTGCCGGGCTCCAGGAGTACGCAGGTCTCGGGAGCGAATCGCAGCGCCATGCGAGAGACCCGCCCGGGATCGTCCAGGCTCAGGCGGACCGAAGGATCCGGGAGGGCCACCACGTCCGGGTAGAGCCCCATCCCCACCTCCCCCACCTCTGCGTGGCCCGGTCCCCAAGGCGGCGAGTCGTGGAAGAGGACCACCCGGTCCGACAGTGCCATGGCGCCGCCTGCCGATGCCACCACACTCCGGCCTCCCAGGAGCTGGTCCACTCCGAAGAGGCGCAGGCGGTTGAGGAGCACAGGCACGTG
>JARRPL010000102.1:0-16912 GCA_037382905.1 Gemmatimonadota bacterium
CAGCTTCTTGAGCCACCGGACCGCCGGTGTCAGCAGGTAGTTGAGCATGACGGCGAGGGTGATGGGCAGAAAGAAGTCCTTGCCCACGTAGAGGGTGAAGAACACCGCCAGCAGGAAGAGGCCGCTGGTGGACACGGCGATGGCACCCAGGGGACCCCGGATGCGCCCCGTGATCCGCGTGATGTCCAGCTGCCCGGGATGATCGCCGGGCTCTCCCGACGGGGAGCCGCCGCCAGAGAGGTCCTCTTCGACCCCCGCCGCCTCGTCCGGGTCGACGGTGTCGCCATCCAACGGCGAGAGGGAGGAGGGGTCTTCGTCGGAGCGTGGGGCGTCGTCGAGTCGCGTGGCCATGGGGGCGCGGTGGAGGGGGCGGGTGCCTCGGGGCACGAGGCATCGCCACGGCAAGATGCAATCCGGGTGCCACCGAGTCGAGGGTCGTCGCTCGGAAGCGGCTCGGGCCGGATCCTGGAGCCCCGGGACCGCAGCTTGCCCGCCGCTTTTCGTGGAGGGAAGCGTCGCCCTTCGGTGGAATCGACCCCTTGCGGGCAGTCCCCGACCGAGCCCATCATGTCCTAACCTGACAACTGATTCAGGTCTCATGTTCAGCCGGTCCTACGCCATGCCCGATCCCTCCCAGCCCGCCGCCGTGCAGCCTGCCACCGCGCGGGGCCGCAAGACGCGCAAGAAGCTCCTGGCCGCCGCCGAATCCCTCTTCGGCGCCAAGGGCTTCCATGGTACTTCGAGTCGAAGGAAGAGGTGTTCGGACAGCTGGTGCGGCACCTGTCCCAGCAACTCCGGCGGGCCTTGGGGAAGGCCATCGCCGACGCCGACCACCGCCTGGACGTGGAGGAGCTGGGGGTCCGGGAGTTCATCCGGTTCTCGGCTGAACACCGGGACCTGTACCAGATCGTGTCCGAGTCGCAGTTCATCGACCCGGAGCTCTTCCGCTGGTACTACGAGCGCCTCGCTCGGGGATACAGCCGCGGGCTGCGGCAGGCCATGGATGCCGGCGAGGTCGTGGAGAACGACCCCGAAACCGTGTCCTACTGCCTGATGGGGGCCTCCCACTTCCTGGGAATCCGCTGGGTGGCCTGGGAGAAGCGGGAACCACCGGAACACGTGATCCAGGCCACTGTGGACTTCATCCGCCGGGCCCTGGCGCCGGACCCGGAGCCGGGCTCGGAACCATGACACGGCACGCCACGATCACCGGGACCGGGATCTACGTGCCCGAACGGGTCCTGACGAATCCCGAGCTCAGCGAGATGCTCGGCGAGGACATCGACGATTTCGTCGCGAACACCCTGGGCATCCGGGAGCGACGGGTCGCCGCCCCCGACCAGTCCACGGTGGATCTGGCCGAGCCTGCGGCCCTGGACGCCCTGGAAGCGGCGGGGCTCGGGCCGGAGGACGTCGATCTCCTCATCGTCTGCACCGACACGCCGGAGCACATCTCCCCCTCCACGGCGTCCGTCCTCCACGGTCGGCTCGGACTCACCGGGGCCGGGGCCTTCGACATCAACGCCGCCTGTGCCGGCTTCGTGACCGGGCTGGACGTGGCAGCGCGTTACGTCCGGGGCGGTCCCCCGTACGACCGGGTCCTGCTGGTGTCGGTCTACGCCATGACGAAGTTCGTGGACTACAGCGACCGGACCACCGCGACCATCTTCGCCGACGGCGCCGGCGCCGTGGTGGTGCAGGCCTCGGACCAGCCCGGCGTCCTGGCCAGCGAGCTCTTCGCGGACGGCCGCTTCTGCGACCGGATGTGCATCTTCGCCGGGGGCACCGCCGAGCCCATCACCCCCGAGGTGCTGGAGGAGGGGTACCGCAACAAGCTGCGGTTCGTCCAGAAGTACCCGGCCTCGGTCAACGAAGAGGGATGGCCCCGCATCGCCCGCTCGACCCTCCGGCGGGCCGGCTACGGTCCCGAAGACGTGGACCTCTGGTTCTGGACCCAGGTGAACCGATCCACGATCTGGACGGTGATGGACCACCTCGACCAGCCCAGGGAGAAGGCCTGGACCATCATGGACAAGTGGGGCTACACCGGGTCCGCGTGTCTGCCCATGGCGCTGCACGACGCGGTGGAGAACGGCGTGGTGGAGCAGGGGGACCTCCTGTACTTCACGGGCTCGGGTGCGGGGCTGAGCATGGGCGCGGTGGTCCTGCGCTGGACCGGGAACCCGGAGGCCGGTCGGTGAGCGCCGATCCGCCCACCCTGGTCCACGCTCTGATCCAACGGGCGTCGGAAGACCCCGATGGCACCGCCTTCCGGACCCTGGTCTCCGGGGGTGCGTCGCGGTCACGGACGTGGAGCTGGTCCCGGTGGAAGGAGGAGGGGGACCGGATCGCCCAGGGGCTCGGCGGGCTGGGGGTCGGCCCCGGCGACCGGGTCGCCATCCTCGCCGGGAACACCCCGGTCTGGCCTCTGGCGGACCTGGGAATCCTCCGGGCTGGGGCCGTCTCGGTAGGGCTCTACCCCAGCAGTGCGCCCCGTCAGGTCGGAGAGATCCTCCGGGACTCGGGCGCCGGGATCGTCTTCGTGGACACCGGGGATCAGCTCGACAAGGTCCGAGAGGTTCTCCCGGGCCTCCCGGAGCTGCGCCGGATCGTCCTGGGGCCCGACCTGGCCGGCGTCTCCCCGACGGAGACGGAGGGAGTGGTGGAGGTCCCCCTGACGGAGCTGATGGCCACGGGCACCGGCGGCCTTCCGATCCTCCCGGAGCCCGAGGCGGACGCGGTGCTGATCTATACCTCCGGGTCGACGGGCACACCCCGGGGCGCACGCCTGACCCACGCCGGCCTCGTGGCCTCGGCGGTCTCGGTCCGGGACACCCTGGGCCTCCGGGCCGGGGACCGCATGCTGTCCTTCCTCCCCTTCTGCCACGCGGCGGAGCGGATCTTCGGACAGGCGACCCGGCTCGTGGTCGGGATCGAGGCGGGCCTCGTGTCGGACCCGGGGCGGGTCTTCCAGGCGGCGGCGGAGCTCCGGCCGACGGTGTTCGGCGGCCTGCCCCGATTCTACGAGAAGATCTACGAGGCCGAGCTCGCGGAGCGGGGCCCGGATGCCTCGCCCCCGTCGCCGGCGATCCAGAGAATGACCGGCGGGGAGGTCCGGGTGGCCACCTCGGGGGGCGCCGCACTTCCCCGGGAGGTCGCCGCAGGGCTGGGGCGCCTGGGGCTGGAGGTGTTGGGCGCATACGGACTCACCGAGCACTTGTGCTGCACCTTCAATCGGCCCGGGGCCCCCCGGTTCGATGACGTGGGCCTGCCCATGCCCGGCACCGAGCTCCGCATCGCCGAGGACGGCGAGATCCTGGTCCGCCGCTCCGCCCTGACCTTCGCCGGCTACCACGCCCGGCCCGAGGAGACGCGAGAGGCGTTCACGGAGGATGGACGCTGGCTCCGCACCGGAGACCTGGGCCGCCTGGACCCGGAGGGCCGGCTGACCGTGGTCGGGCGCAAGAAGGAGCTCCTGGCCCTCTCCACCGGGAAGAAGGTCGCCCCCCTCCTCATCGAGGCCCGCCTGGTGGACCGCCCGTGGATCGATCAGGCGGTGCTGGTGGGGGAGGGCCGCAAGTTCGTGGGGGCCCTCCTGACACTCCGCCGACCGATGGTGGAGGCCTGGGCACGGGAGGCGGGACTGACCCTCTCCTGGCCCGAGCTGATCCGTCACCCCGGAGTGGAGGAGCAGGTCCAGACCCAGGTTGCCGAGGTCAACGCCCAGGTCTCTCGCACCGAGTCGGTGCGACGGTTCCACATCCTGTCGACCCCCCTGACGGTGGAATCGGGCGAGTTGACACCGACGCTGAAGCCCCGAAGGGACGTCATCCTCCGTCGCCGGGCAGAGAGCATCGAGGCCCTCTACCGGGCCGGGGCGGAGGCCGCCCGATGAAGCGGGTCTCACTCGTGGGCGTCCTGGTCTCCACCCTCTTGCTGGCGGCGGCCTACGGCCTGGCCTTCGCGCCGGAGATCGCACCGCGGCTCGCTCCCGTGCTCCTGGCCCTCGGGACCGCCGGGATCCTGGCCTGGACCCTGGTGCTGGCCGCCCAGCGGAACGGCCGCCTCGGCGTGCTCTGGGTCCCGGTCGTCTTCATCGTCCTGGTGGTGGGGGGTGGCCTGGTCGCCCTGATCCTGCTGCCTCCCGTCGACCCCGCCGATCCCACGCTGATCGTGGGCCTTCCGCCCCGTGCGGCCCTCTTGATGTACGGCGTCGGACTCCTGCCGACGCTGGTCGTTCCGGTGGCCTACGCCCTCACCTTCGACCGGCTGACGCTGAGCTCCGCCGATCTGGAGCGGGTCCGGGCAGCCGGACGTGCCCGGCGGGCCCCAGACCCCGGGGACGCCGGGGACGCCGGGGAAGTGGAGGGGCTGGCCTCCGAGAGGGACGAGACGCCCCCCACCGACGTCCCGGGTCCACGGGACGGGCCGGGAGGACGGGGTTGATGTCCTCCCTGACCGCGTCGCTGGCGCATAGCGTGGAGATGCCCGGGGCCGATCTCCCGGGGATGGCCCGGACCGAGATCGTCCTCATCGGGATCGCCTACTTCGTGGTGGTCGCCGCCATCGGCGCGTGGGCCACCCGGCGCACCCGGACGGCGGAGGACTTCTACGTCGCCGGGCACGGGATCGGGCTCTTTGCCCTAACCCTGGCCGCCATGAGCGCCACCCTGTCGGGATTCGCCTTCATCGGCGGCCCGGGTCTGGTGTTCAGCGTGGGGCTCGGCGCCATGTTCATCATCCTTCCCGCCTCCATCACCAACGCTCTCGGCGCGTGGGTCATGGCCAAGCGCCTGCGCCTCCTGCGGGAGGTCCGGGAGGAGGTCCTGACGATCCCCGACGCCATCGGGATCCGCTTCCGCTCCCCCACCGCCCAGGGGCTGTCCGGCCTGGCGATCCTGATCGCGGTCATCGGCTACATGGCCACGAACGTCCTGGCTCTGGGCGTCGTGATCGACGCCCTGTTCGGGATCGGACTCGGCTGGGGCGTGTGGCTGGGGACGGCGGTGGTGGTGGCCTATTCGGTGGCGGGCGGGATTCTGGCCGGGATCTATGCCGACGTCTTCCAGGGCACGCTCATGGCGTTGGCCTCGGTCCTGGTCTTCCTCTTCGTCCTGGACGCCGGCGGGGGCCTGTCCGGGATCAGCACCACCATCCTGGACGGCGACCCGGGCTTCCTGTCCCCGTGGGGTCACCTCACCCCCCTGGCCGCCATCTCCTTCTTCTTCGTCTTCGGATACGGGTCCCTGGGGCAGCCCCACGTCGTCCACAAGTTCTACATGCTCAAGGACCCGGCGCGGCTGAAGTGGTACCCGCTCCTGGTCACGGCGGCGCTCATCCTGGCGACCCTCCTCTACTTCGGGGTCGGCGTGGCGGTGAAGGCGCTGGTCACCTCGGGGGACATGGCCCCACTGGCCAATCCAGACGAGGCCACGCCCCGCTTCCTGCTGGAGTACACCCCCCGGATCCTCGCGGGCATCGTCTTCAGCAGCGTGGCTGCGGCGATCATGAGCACGGTGAACTCGTTCCTGAACATCGGTGCCGCCGCCGTTACCCACGATCTTCCCGTGGCCTTCGGCCGTCGGCTCCGGGACGAACTCTTCGCCGGTCGGGTCGCGACGCTGGTGATCTCTCTGGCGGCGGCCCTGACGGCCCAGTTCTCGGGCCAGTTGGTGGCCTTCCTCGGGATCTTCGGTTGGGGGCTCTTCGCCTCCACCCTCGTTCCCGCTCTGGCCCTGGGACTGAACTGGACGGGAGCGACCCGGGAGGGCGCCGTGGCGTCCATCGGTACCGGGCTCGTCCTCACCCTGGGCCTGGAGACGCTCTCGTTCTTCAGCGTCTGGTCCTTCCCCGCCGGTGTCACGGCCTCCGCCGTGACCCTGGTCCTCTCGCTCCTCGTCTTCCTGGGCGTCTCCTTCGCCACCCGGGGCGGTCCCGGGTCCGAGATCGACGAGGACATCCGCCTGATCATGGAGGTTTGAAGATGCCCGAGTTCGCCGACCTCCGGGTCGGGATGACCGCCGAGTCGTCCAGGACCGTCACCGAGGCGGACATCGTGCTGTTCGCCGGCATCACCGGAGACCTGAATCCGGTCCACGTGGACGAGGTCGCCGCACGCCGGAGTCGGTTCGGTGGACGGATCGCCCACGGGATCCTCACGGCGGGCTACGTCTCCGCCACCATCGGGATGAAGCTCCCGGGACCCGGAGCGATCTACATGGAGCAGACCCTCCGATTCACCCGTCCCGTGCGGATCGGGGACACCGTCACGGCCACCGTCCAGGTGGTCGAGATCGACGAGGAGAAGCGTCGCGTCCGGCTCCGCACCCGCTGCGCCAATCAGGACGGGAAGAACGTCCTGGACGGCGAGGCACTCGTCCTCATCCCGGAGGCGAGCTCATGACGACCATCGCTCACCGGGTCCTCAACCCGGCGCTCCGGCGCCGGATCGTATCGAACCACCCTCTCAGCATCCGCTCGAAGGAGAACACCATGGACACCGTCGTTCGACGAATCTCGCGCCTGGCACTGGCGCTGCTCGCCCTCTCGCTGCTTCCGGCAGCCGCCGCGGCACAGCAGGGGAGTCTCGCCGGCACGGTCCGCTCCACCGAGGGCGAGCCACTTTCCGGGGTGCAGGTCACCCTGACCGGAACCGGTCTCGGAACGCTCAGCGGAGAGGACGGGTCGTTTCGCGTGACCGGGATCCCCGCCGGGACCTATTCGGTGGAGGCCACCTCGCTGGGATACGCCGCATGGGCCGAGCCCGGCGTCCGGATCGAAGCGGACGAGACCACCCGGATCGAGATCACCCTCTCGGATCAGCCCGTCGCCCTGGGCGGGTTCGTGGTCTCTGCCTCCCGAGGCGTGGAGCGGGTCACCGACGCACCCGCCACCATCGCCCGGATCGACGAGCGGGAGCTCGACATGTCCGTGGGCAACAACTTCGCGGGAGCCCTGAAGGAGGTGCAGGGGCTGGACTACATCCAGGTGGGCTCCACCGCCGCCGCCATCAACGCACGGGGCTTCAACTCGTCGTTCAACAACCGGATGCTGATGATCGAGGACAACCGGATCTCGGTCCTTCCCGAGTCCGGCCTGCCCATCGGCGGATTCACCGCCATCCCGAAGGTGGACCTGGCCGGCATCGAGGTCCTGGTGGGGCCCGGAGCCGCCCTCTACGGCGCCGACGCGTCGAACGGGGTGATCTCGCTCCAGACCAAGGATCCGTTCCAGTATCAGGGCACCGATATCGAGATCGCCGGAGGCAACCGCTCCTACTTCGATGCCCAGTTCCGTCACGCCCAGACCTTCGGGAACTTCGGCTTCAAGGTCGCCGGCGAGTATCAGGAGGTGGACGACTGGGCCAACGAGCTGACCTACACCTCCGGCGGGGTCGAATTCCCCGAGATCGGGATCGACTTCAAGAGTCAGGTGAAGCGGGTCAGCGGCGCGGTGGTCAACTATGCCGGGAAGAACCGGTTCGAACTGTCCGGGGGCTGGAGCGAGAGCGACGGGGTCGGGCAGACCAACGTGGGCCGCAACCAGTTCGATGACTGGACCTACAACTTCGCCCAGTTCGAGTTCAGCAATCCCAACTTCTATGTGAACCTGTACCGGAATCAGTCCCAGGCCGGTAACTCCTATGCCGTCAATCGCTACTCGGTAAACCGGGTCCTGATGCCGGACCTCACGGACGAAGAGGTCAAGCTGGAGTCCGACTGGCCCAGCGATGGTCGCCTCTACGGCGCCGAGGCCCAGGGCCGTTTCGGGCTGGACTTCCTGGACACCGACGTGGTTCTCGGGGCCCAGTATCGGCGGGATCAGGTGAGTTCGGATCGGGAGTGGCTCACCGACCGCTTCACCGGCGAGGACGTCACCATCAACACCTATGGCTTCTACGGCCAGATCCGTTCCTCGCTCCTGGACAAGCTCGACCTCGTCCTGGCCGCCCGGCTCGACGAGCACGACAACTACGACACCCAGTTCTCCCCCAAGGCGGGGTTGGTCTTCAGCCCCACCGAGGATCAGAGCGTACGGGTGACGTGGAACCGGGCCTTCAAGAGTCCTACGATCCTCCAGACCAACTTCTGGATCCCGAACTTCGTCCCGGCGGTCGGGGTGTTCGGGAACACCACCGGGTTCATCATCGACGATGGCGCGGGAACCGTGCTGCAGGAGATCGCCGCCATCGAGCCCGAGACCAACACCACCTGGGAGGTCGGGTACAAGGGCGTCCTCGGAGACCGGGTCTACCTGGACGCGACCCTCTTCCGGTCGGACTACGAGAACTTCTTCAGCCCGTTGACCACCATCGCCAATCCCTTCGGAGGTAGCTTCGCCTCCTTCGCCGACAGCGGAGAGCCGGTGACGGACGAGGACGGCAACCCCCAGATCCTCCTCACCTACTTCAACCTGGGCCAGGCCGTCCTCCAGGGGCTCGATCTCGGGGCGAACGTGGTCCTCACGGACCGGTTCACGCTCTCGGCCACCACCTCTCTCTACGACCTTGAGAGCGTGGATGCGCCGGAGAACGCCCAGGGAGAGGAGGCCACCGCGCTCAACTCGCCCACGGTGAAGTGGACGCTGGGTCTGAATGCCGTGGACCTGGGCCCGGTCACGGCGGGGATGACGCTTCGCCATGTGACGGGATACGAGTTCCGGTCCGGGATCAACGCGGGGAAGATCCCCACCTTCGAGACCGTCGACGTGATGATGTCCACGGCCCTCTGGAGCACCGGCGCCGATCTGAACATCGGCGTGTCGAACCTGTTCACGTGCCGGAGCGCCAACCCGGCCACAGGAGACGAGGAGCGGGCGTGCGGTTTCGGCGAGGAGCACATCGAGATGGTGAACATGCCGTCCATCGGCACCAACTTCTTCCTGGGCGTGCGGTACCGCTTCCGGTGATCCGTCGTCTTGCGGAGGTCCTTGCGATCGTGGCCCACCTCGGCGTGGCCGGGGTGGGTCCGATCCATGGCCAGGCCAGCATCGATCCCATGAATACGACACAGCTCCGTACCTTCGAGGCTTCCGCTGGGAGCATCGACTACCGACTCCACGTGCCCCGGGAGTGGGCGGCCCCCCGCTCGCTCCTGGTCCTGCTTCATGGGTGCCTTCAGGGCGCCGACGACATCGCCGCCGGAACACGGATGAACCAGTGGGCGGAGGAGGGGGGCTTCGCGGTCCTTTATCCGCAGCAGGATCCCGCCCGCAACCCCCAGCGCTGCTGGAACTGGTTCGATACGGACCAGCAGCGGGCCGACGGTCCCGAGGTCTCCAGGATCGTCGCGCTCCTGGATGCGGTGGCCGCCGAGCTGGAGGTGCCTCGCGGCGGGGTGGACCTGGCAGGGATGTCCGCAGGGGCCGCCATGGCGACGATCCTGGCGGTGACGCACCCCGACCGGTTTCATCGGGTCGCCCTCCACTCCGGCATCACCTGGGGGGCCGCCTCCAACGTCGCCGAGGGCGTGGCGGCCATGAGCACCGGAGGACCCGAGCGGATCGATCTCGACGATCCGCGGCTGGCCGCCTTCGCGGAGGCGTCCAGGCCGGAGCGGGTGTTGGTCCTTCAGGGTCGGGAGGACCCGGCGGTGGCAGCTGTGAACGGAGTTCGCGCCGCCGCCCGCTGGGTGGAGCTCTTCGGCCTTCGGGGCGTCCCCCTGACGGAGGGGCCCGAGGCGGAAGAGACGCAGGCGGGGCGCCAGGTGGTGACCCGTGGGTGGTCCGATGCGGCAGGCGACGCGGTGGTCACGCTCGTGGAGGTCGTCGGGCTGGGCCACGCCTGGTCCGGAGGCGACCCTGCCGGGAGCTATACCGACCCGGAGGGCCCTTCCGCCAGCCGCATGATGGTGGAGTTCTTCCAGCGCTCCCCATGACCGGTCGGCTCCCGGAAATGCCGAACCGGGTCGACCCGATCCGGGGCTGGGCCCACCGGACACCGGTACGTCTTGCGCTGGTGGAACGGCGTACGGAGGGCACGGCGTGGGGAGGGGCGACCGGATCGCCACTCTAATGGGGAACCGATTCGAGCATGTGGCGCTTCTCATGGCGAGCGGCCGCATCGGGGCGGCGCTGGTCCCCCTCAACTGGCGCCTGGCCGCTGCCGAGCTCCGGCCCATCCTCCAGGACGCCCGCCCCCGCTGCCTGATCACCGATACCTCCTACCGGGCGCTGGCCCACCGTGTGCTCCCGGACCCGGCCATCACCCTTCTCGACCTGGACGACGAGGCGTGGATGCACCCGCGGGAGGCGAGGGGTGGGCGCCTCTCGCGGGTCGAGCCGGATGCGCCTGCGATGGTCCTGTACACGTCCGGGAGCACGGGGCGACCCAAGGGTGCCCTGCTTCCCCATCGCCAGCTCTACGCCAACGCCGTGGCGACCTGCCGGGCCTGGAAGCTGAGCGCCGATGACGTGGCCCCCATCACCACCCCCCTCTTCCACACCGGCGGCTGGAACGTCTTCGCCACCCCGGTCTGGCACGCAGGCGGCAGCGTGGTGCTCCTGGACGGCTTCGATCCGGACGACTTCCTGACCGCGCTGGCGGAGGAAGGCTGCACGGTGGCTCTGGCGGTTCCCACGCAGCTTCACCTCCTCCTCCAGAGCCCGGGCTGGGGCGCGCCGCACCCGGGCTTCCGGTACCTGGTCTCCGGGGGCGCACCCTGTCCCCCGTCGGTGGCCGGGGCGGTCCGGGCGGCGGGCTGGTCGTTCCGGGAGGGCTACGGACTCACGGAGTGCGGACCCAACTGCTTCACCCAGACCGTGGAGGAGTCGGCCGCCGAACCCGGCTGGGTCGGGCGGCCCATCGACTTTCTGGAGATGGAACTCCGCCTGGAGGACGGGGCCCGGGTGGTGGGTGCCGGGCGCGGCGAACTGGTCCTGCGGGGCCCGCAGGTGTTCGCGGGCTATCTGGGCAGTCCCGAGAAGAACCGGGAGGCGTTCACCCGGGACGGCTGGCTTCGGACCGGGGACGTGGCGGAACGGACCCCCAATGGGCGGTACCGGATCTGCGGTCGTCTCAAGGAGATGTTCATCTCGGGGGGAGAGAACGTCTACCCGGGGGAGGTGGAGGCCGTTCTGTTGGAGCATCCGTCCGTGTCGGAAGCGGCGGTGGTGGGCGTACCGGACGAGAAGTGGGGCGAGGTGGGGCGAGCCTGGATCGTCCTCGTCCCCGACACGGTCCTGGAGGCGACGGAGCTCCGGGACTTCGCCCGGGAGCGGCTGGCCGGCTACAAGGTGCCCAAGTCCGTCCGCTTCGTGGACGAGTTGCCCCGTCTGGGCTCGGGAAAGATCGATCGGGCAGCGCTGGTGGAGCGAGTCGGACGACCCGTGCCCGGGGGCTCGTAGGCCCTCCATGTCCGGTGCCGGCACCCCCGTCCTCCTGGCCGAGTCCCTGGGCGCGGTGCTCCCTGGTGGCCGTATCCTCTTCCGCGACGTGGACCTCTCGCTGGAACACGAAACGGTGGGTCTCGTGGGGGTGAACGGGGTGGGTAAGACCACCCTCCTGCGCATCCTGGCCGACGAGCGCCCCCCGGACAGCGGACGGGTGGTTCGCAGCGGCCTCGTGGCCTGGCTCCCCCAGAATCGCAGTCGCAGGGGGGACGCCCCCGACGCGGAAGCGCCCGTGGACCCGGAGTCGGTGGAAGACGCGCTGGGTGTCGCCCACCGACTGGCTGGGCTGCGCCGGATCGAGGGCGGGAGCACGGACCCGGCGGACTTCCCGTCGACGGCGGACGTCTGGGAGCTGCCGGCCCGCATCGAGGCCGAGCTCCATCGGGTCGGACTGGGTCACTTGGCGCGCGACCGCCCCTTCGCGTCGCTGAGCGGCGGCGAGCGAACCCGCGTCGCCCTCGCCCGGCTCTCCCTCACGGGCGCCGACGCGTTCCTCCTGGACGAGCCCACCAACGACCTGGACGCCGGCGGGCGTCGCGACCTGGCGGACTGGATCCGGGCCCGTCGAGAGGGCCTGCTGATCGTCACCCACGATCGCACTCTCCTGGGCGCCGTGGACCGGATCGTGGAGCTCACCCCGACCGGCACGCGGAACTACGGCGGAGGGTGGGAGCTCTTCCATGCCCAACGTGAGGACGAACGCCGTGGTGCGCAGGCGCAGCTGCGGAGCGCGGAGGCTGCCCTGCGAAAGAAGAGACAGGAGGCCCAGGATCGCGCCGAGCGACAGGAGCGTCGATCCGGGCAGGGCGACCGGCACGCTCGGAAGACCGACATGCCGGCCATTCAGCGCGGGGCACGGAAGGAGCGCTCCGAGAAGACCACCGGCCGAGTGAGTGGGCTCAACGAAGCTCGACTCTCCGCTGGCCGGGAGAACCTACGGGAGGCCAAGTCCCGGGTCGAAGACATTCGGCGTCTAGCCGTGACCCTGAAGAGCAGCGGTCTGCGGACGTCCCGCCGGGTGTTGAGTGCCAGGGGACTCGGCTTCCGCCGACCGGCGCCCCGGGGGCGGATCTTCGAGGGCGTGGACCTGGAGGTCCGGGGCCCGGAACGGGTGGCGATCGTGGGGCCCAACGGGAGCGGAAAGACCACCCTTCTGCGCATTCTCGCCGGAGAGCTCAGCCCGACGGAAGGCAGCATACACCGCGGCCTGGAATCGAACGAGGTCGCCTGGCTCGATCAGCGGGCGGCGCTACTCGGCCGCGACCGGAGCGTGCTGGAGGCCTTCCGGGAGGCGAACCCCGAACTGGACCTCACCCGAAGCCGGCAGGCGCTGGCGAGCTACCTCTTCCACGGGGATGCCGCCCTGGCCCGGGTGGACGACTTGAGCGGGGGGGAAGGCATCCGTGCCGCCCTGGCCTGCACCGTAGGGGCGCATCACCCTCCCAAGCTCCTCTTTCTCGACGAACCCACCAACCACCTGGATCTGGATGCCATCGAGGCCGTGGAGGCGATCCTGCGCTCGTACGACGGGGCGCTTCTCGTCGTCTCCCACGACCCGGAGTTCCTGAAGGCCATCGGGGTGGAGCGGCAGCTGCGCCTGGACTCGGAAACCGCGGCCTGAGCACCGCTGCCGGAGGGGAAGGACTCACGCCGGTCACCCTGGTTGCCGGCAATGCCAGTCCCGCCTAGTCTGCCAGCGTCGCATACCCTTGGGCCCGCCAACGGACGATCCCATGCGCCTCCTGGTCCCCCACGCCCGCCGCCCCTGGCTCTTCGTCGCCCTCCTTCTGGGCTCCGCCTCCCTCCCCCTTCAGGCCCAGATCGATTCCCCCGGTCCGTACGATGTGATCATCCGCGGCGGCCGCGTCCTGGACGGCGCCGGCAACCCGTGGATTCGGGCCGACGTGGCCATCCGGGACGGCCGGATCGTGAAGGTGGGCTCCGTCGACGGGGTGGCGACCCGGGTCATCGACGCCACCGGCCGCTACGTGGCGCCGGGCTTCATCGACATGATGGATCAATCCGGGAGCGTGCTTCCCAGGAACGGCCTCGCAGAGAACAAGGTGCGCCAGGGCGTCACCACCGCGATCGGCGGCGAGGGGGGCACCCCCGTTCCTGCCGATTCCATCACGGACTACTTCCGGCGGTTGGAAGAGCAGGGGATCTCGCTCAACTTCGGGAGCTACTTCTCCGAAACCCAGGCTCGGCGGGCGATCCTGGGGAACGCCGACCTGGCACCGGATTCCGGGGAGCTCGAGGAGATGAAGGCCATCATGCGGCGGGCCATGGAGGAGGGAGCCCTGGGCATGACCACCGCCCTCATCTATCCGCCCTCGTCCTTCGCCGATACCGAAGAACTGGTGGCGGTGGCCCGGGTCGCCGGGGAGTACGGGGGCGTCTACGCCTCCCACATCCGTGGGGAGGGGAAGGAGCTCGTCACGGCGGTGGAGGAGGCCATCGAGGTCGGGGAGCGGGCCGGCCTCCCGGTGGAGATCTTCCACTACAAGGCTGCGTACGAGCCGGGGTGGGGGACGTTGATCCGGGAGGCGGCGGACCGGATCGAGGCCGCCCGGGCCCGGGGCGTGGACGTGGCCGCGGACCAGTATCCCTACACCGCAGGTGGGACGGGCCTCGAAGCCACGATCCCGTCGTGGGCCTTCGACGGCGGCGACGGCGGCGCGGATTCGGTGAGGGCCCGGATCGCCCGGCCCGAGGTCCGGGCCCGGCTGAAGGAGGAGCTGGAGACGGGATATCCGGGGTGGTGGAACATCGTCGAGGCGTCGGGAGGGTGGGAGAACATCGTCCTGGTGAATGCCCGCAACCCGGGGAACGCACGCTTCGAGGGGATGGATCTGGCGGCCATCGGTACGGCGTGGGGAAAGGACCCTGCCGACGCCGCCTGGGACCTGGTGGCTCAGGGGGAGGGACGGGTGACCGCCATCTATCACATGATGAGCGAGGACGACGTGCGGTGGGCGATGCAGCGTCCCTGGGTGAGCATCGGGAGCGATGCCGGCGCCGCCATGAATCCGGGTGCCCGGGATGCCGCGGGGCTGCCCCATCCTCGGAGCTACGGCACCTTCCCCCGCATTCTGGCCCGCTACGTGAGGGACGAGGGCGTCCTCACCCTGGAGGAGGCGGTCCGGAAGATGACGTCCTGGCCCGCCACCCGGATGCGACTCCAGGGTAGGGGGCTGCTGCGGGAGGGGTTCTGGGCCGACGTGGTCGTCTTCGATCTGGACCGGATCCAGGATCGAGCCACGTTCGATGACCCGGTCCTCTTTCCGGAAGGGATCGAATACGTCCTGGTGAACGGGGTGTTGGTGGTGGACGAGGGGCGGCACACCGGGGCCCGGCCGGGCCACGTCCTCTACGGACCCGGAACCCGGAGGTGAGGGGCGGCCACGGGGCCCGGACGCACGAGCGCCCGAGAGGGAAGCTCTCCCCCCCGGGCGCCGGTCTCCGGTGTGCGTACGTTCGACGTCAGCCGCAGGTGCTGGCGCCCGTCTCCACGTTGGTGGAGCAGTCGTAGAAGCGCACCTGGAGGAGCCGGAGTCCGTTGTTGTCGTACTCCCAGTACTCGTTCTCCAGCGCGTCGTCGAAGATGGGCACCCGGACCTCGACCGTGTCGATGACGTTGCCTTCCTCGTCCAGGATCTCCACCTCGAACACGATGGTGGTGAGCTCGGCCGTCACGTTGCTGAAGGTCGACTTGCCCGCCTTCCGCTCCGTGATCTCGGCCCCTACCTGCTCGATGGAGCAGTAGGCGGTGGCCTCCTGCCGATTCAGCACTCGCCGATCCGCGCCACCCAACAGGCCGCCGAAGGTGCTGTCCAGCAGGTCGGCGCAGGTGGTGATGGTGGCCCAGCCTCCGGGCTTCCCGAGGGGCCGCACGAACACCGAGTAGGACGACTGCACGTCGGCGTCGCCAGGATCCCCGACGATGTACGCATCGAGTCCGGGCGCCGGCAGCTGGAACTCGCCCCGACCGTCGGTGGCGTTGGCGTCCAGGACGGCATACTCGCCCTCGAAGAGGTAGATCTTCGTCTTGCCGTCGAGGGGGACGAAGATCCGGCGGCCATTGTTGTCGTCCATCGCCGCCGACTTGTCACCGGTCCCGATGATGTTGAGCTGATAGTCATGGCTCCCCTTGGGCGCCCCATGCCCCGCTGCACGGGCCACGTCGGGGACCTCGGGTCCGGTGGGGGTATCGGCCGTGTCGGCACAGCCTGCGAAGGCCACCGACAGGATCAGGGCCAGCGCACTCTTCCGCCTGGACGTCATGGGTCTTCCTCGGGATTGAAGGTTCGTCGATCTGAATTGAGCCGACCCGAGGAGTCCCCCCGGGACCGGCGCCGCTCGATAGTACGCTCTGACCTCGCCGTCGCAACCTCGGCGCTCCCGGACGGTGAGGGGGGCCGGTGCGGTGGGGGCCGCGGCCGGTCCCGTCGCCTCGACTCGCGTCAACTCGACCAGGGCGGCACGACGCCGTTCATCCGGGCGTAGGCGATGGACTGACCCAGGTGTTCGTTCATGTGGGTCACGAGTTGAAGCAGCACCGCCCACTTACCGACGTCACGTCCATACAGGCGGGTCGGCACGTCGAAGTCCTCGTCCGACATGGCCTCGACGATCCTGCGCACATGATCCATGGAGTTGGCCAGGATCTCCAACGCTTCGTCCTTTTCGGTGATGTCCGCCTCGAAACCCGCGTACTCCAGCGGGGCACCCATCCCCAGGTTCTGATCCGGGTAGAGGTAGTTGTAGCGGGCGATGTGCATGTAGACCTCCACGACGGAGGCCACGCCGTCCATGGGGCGCCAGCCGTAGGTCTCCTCGGGCATGGCCTCGGCCAGGGCCACGAGCTTTCGAGCCGAGTTCTCGAATTGACCCAGGAACTCCTGTCGGAAGTCCGGCGGCGCGGACTGGGCGGTGAGGGGGGTGGAGAGGGCGAGAAGCAGGGCGGCGGCTGTACGAAGCATGGACCCTCCAGACGGGCAGATGACGGAAAGCGGAATAGTAGGTCGCCGCCGCTGTGGTGCCCAGGTACGCTGCCGGCCCCCGGGAGAGGTTCTCCGGGATCGCTCCCGGGGGCGGGCACCCCTGGCGCACGGCGATCATCGGGTTGGTGGGGGTGGCCCGACTTGCCATCAGGGCGGCGCCCGCCCCGGCTCCGAGGACGGACGCCAGGGTGGCGAGAACCGTGCAGGAACAGGCCGGGGAGCGAACGACAGGCCGTCCCGTCATGACGAGCATCCTGTGGATCCGGTCGAGGAGGGGTTGCGACCCCCACGGGAGGCCGTGTGCCGTCGGATCCGGGGTGCAGGATCGGGTCTCGGAGGTTACCGATGAGAGCCGGACGATTCTCGAAAACCCGGAGACGGATCCTTGACCTGCCTTCCAGACGCTCCGCCGTCCTCACCCTTCTCCCACGTTCCCCACTCCGTCCCCGGCCGTCGATGGAGGGCGGTCGCCGCCGCGCTGCTCGGGCTGACGCTTCAGGCCGCCGGGTCGCCCACCGGAG
>JARRPL010000103.1:0-11225 GCA_037382905.1 Gemmatimonadota bacterium
ATCCCGCTGTGGACACGAGCCGGGTGGGTCTCCTGGGGGCGGATCTGGAGGCGGCGGACGGTCGGTGGCGCATCGCCCGCATCTATACCTACGAGAGCTGGAACCCGGAGCTCACGGCGCCCTTGGACCGGCCCGGTCTGCCGGTGTCGGAGGGGGACTACCTGGTAGGGGTGAACGGGGTGGAGCTGACGGACGACGACGATCCCTATCGGGCCCTGGACGGGACCGCAGGGGTGCAGACCGTCCTCCACGTGAACGACGAGCCCTCCATGGAGGGGCACCGGACGGTGACGGTGGAGCCCATCCGGAGCGAGAACGCCCTTCGACAGCGGGCGTGGGTCGAGGACAACCGCCGCCGGGTGGACGAGCTCTCCGGTGGACGCCTGGCCTACGTCTGGGTGCCCAACACGGGCGGGCCCGGGGTCGTCTCATTCAACCGCTACTTCTTCGCCCAGCAGGACAAGGAGGGGGCCGTCATCGACGAACGATTCAACGGCGGCGGCAACCTGGACGACTACATGGTGGACTACATGACCCGGGATCTCCGGGGAGCCATCACCAACGAGGTGCCGGATGGCCGGGCGATCCTCCTCCCTCAGGGGGTGCTGGGGCCCAAGGTCCTGCTCATCAACGAGCTGGCGGGCTCCGGTGGGGACTATTTTCCGTGGGCCTTCCGGCAGCAGCGGGTGGGGCCCCTGGTGGGAACCCGGACCTGGGGCGGGCTGGTGAAGTCCTCGGTCCACTATCCCCTGATCGACGGCGGTGCCCTCACCGCCCCGGACAACGCCGTCTTCGATCCTGTGAATCGGGAGTGGGTGGCGGAGAACGAGGGGGTCCCGCCGGACATCGAAGTGCTTCTGGACGCCCGCTCCGTGGCCCAGGGACGGGATCCCCAGCTCGAGCGGGCGGTTCAGGAGGCGCTCCGCCTCCTGGAGGAGAACCCGCGGCCCCGGGTGACACCCCCTCCGTTCCCCGCCCCGGCCCGGCGTCCCGGTGGCAACGACTGAGGGCATGACCGACCCTCGGTCCACCGACGTCGGCGGCACGCGCGAGGAGGTCACCGCCTGCCTGGCGTGCGGTGGCACCCGGTGGCGGACCGAGGTGGAGGTGCGGGCCCAGATGCACCCGGAGCCCGAGCCCTTCACCTTCGTGCGCTGCGCCTCCTGCGGGCTCGTCTTCCTGAACCCCAGGGTGCCGGCGTCGGAGCTGGGCCGCTACTACACCGACGCCTACCTCCCCTACCGGGGTCCGGAGGCCTGGGGCCCCTTCGCCCCTCTGGTGGCGTTGGAGCTGGCCGCAACCGACCGGAAGCGGGTCCGGCGAGTGCGGCGCTTCGCCGGCACGGTAGGGACCGGCACCCGGGTGCTGGACGTGGGGTGTGGCCGGCCGAGCTTCCTGAAGCGCCTCGTGGAGGCCACGGGCGCCGTCGGCATCGGCGTGGACTTCAGCGACGCCGGGTGGCGGGACGAACCGGATCGGTGGAGAGGACTGGACCTCCGGGTGGGAGGGGCCGACGTGGATCTGGACGCTCCTGTGGACGTCGTCACCATGTGGCACTACCTGGAGCACGACTACCGGCCGAGAGAGACGCTGGAGCGGGTGCGTGGGCTGGCGCCCCGGGGTTGCCTGGTGGTGGAGGTCCCGGATCACGACGGGTGGACCCGCCGGCGCCACGGCGGGTGGTGGGCGGGCTACCACGCCCCGCGCCACACGGCACTCTACACCCCCGAAACGCTGGGGACGCTGCTGGAGCAATCGGGCTGGCGGTTGGAACGCATCCTCACCAGGGGGACGCTGGACCCGTACGTGGTCCACTGGATGAGCCGGATGGAGCGCCGGGGGATCGACTGGTCCGCAGGCATGGCGTCCCGCTTCCCCGGGTTCCTCCTGGGCAAAGTGTGGAGCGCCCCCCGGTTCGCCCTGGGTCGTCGCGCCGGAATCATGACCGCGGTGGCCCGGCCCGCCTGAGGCCACCGGGGGCCTCGGGGCTCCGGCGATTCCGGCTTAACGAGGATCCGGTCCGGGGCGTCCCAGAAGGAGAAGCACTTCTCAAACTTTCACCCCAGAACGGAGCGCGTCATGCGTACCCGTGTCCTCACCGGGGTTCTCACCCTGCTGCTCGCCCTGCCCCTGTCCCTCCGGGCGCAGAGCGTTTCAGAGCTCCTCGGGACCTGGACCTTCGACCGGGAGACCCCCCGGGGCGCCATCACCCATACCGTGACCTTCACCATCGATCCGGTGGACGAAGAGTTGACGGCGACCATGACCACGCCCTGGGGCGAGACCGAGATGGAGACGGTGTCGTTCCTGGAGGGCGTCCTCACCTTCACCTTCGAGGCGCCGGGGCCGGGCGGTCGCGGCGGGGACCCTGATCGCACCTATCAGGGGACCCTCGAAGGGGACCGCATCCAAGGGGAGATGGAAGGGCCCCGAGGCGGCGCGCCCGTGGTCCTGACCCGCGTGAACGGCTGATCCCAGGGGAAGCCCCGCGGCCTCGGGTCGCCGTCTGCGGGATCCGAGGCCGGCGGGCGGGGCGGACGGCGATGATCCGGCCGCCCGAGGATCCAACGACCGGTACGCCCGGATCTCAGCGCAGTGCGCTGTACCGGACGGGACGCCCCAGGGAGAGGAGGGGGACGCCTACGGAGGTGCAGGCTCCTCCCCCCAGCGCCTCGACGCGGGCGAAGGCTTGGGGGAGGGCGGGATCCGACATCCCCGCCAGCGTCACCTCGCCGGGTCGATAGTAGTAGAGGTCCGCGGCGTGGGAGGGCGCGAGTTCGATGAACTGGAAACCGGGTCGGACATCGAACACGGTGAAGGGGGTTTCCGACCCGCCGCCGGCGAGATGGAGGCCGGGGCACGCCCCCCCGAACAGGTCGACCTGGAAGAGGGCCGGGGGGATCCAGTAGGGGTGCCGTCGCAGGATGCGGTACTCCCATCCCGGGACTGGACCTCGGAGGTACTCACTCCGGGCAACGCGAGGCTCCCTTGTCGCGATCCCGTACTCCCCGGCGCGGTCGGAAACCCGCTCCGCCTCGTTGGACACGTCCTCGCCGGTCGCAGCCCCCACAAGCCCCCTCACCATGGAGCGGCAACTCCCGGAGGACAGGGCCACCGCCGCGGCGAGGAGGCAGAGGCCGAAATTCCACCGAGAGCACCTTCTCGATCCGCTTCGCCGGATCATCATGAGCCCTCCCCCATCGCAAGGGACCACACCGTAAGATCATGTCCCTGCGGCTCCTCCGGAAGGATGCAGCCTACTGGGATGGGGCTCCACCGGGGGAAGGATCGCGCCGTAGCCGTCGGCTATGCTTGCCCTCGAAGAGGAGCCGTGGTCCCGGTCCCGTGAGATGAGGTCGTGGGCCGCTCAATCGGAACCTGTTGCGGATCTCGCCAGCTCCGCCTTGAGTCTGGCGATCTCCGCCTCCTGCTCCCGGAGCCTCTGTTGGACCGAGTCCGGGTCCGTCGTGCCCGTCTCCCAGCGCTGGATGGGCTCGAGGATGGCCTCTTCGATGTTGTCCAGCAGGTCACCCTCGTCGGCGTACTCGAAGAGCGGCAGGACCCAGGGATAGGCTTCGAAGTGCTCGAACATCGCGTACTCCCGCTGCCCCGACAGGATGAGGGGGCGCACCGGCACCGAGGGGAGATTCGGCACGATGCTCGTGAGCTCCTGGGGGATGCTCTTGGCGTCGGTGACGTCGGCGACCACGAAGCGGGACATGTTGGCCAGCAATTGCACCGTCTCGGTCAGGTCGCGGCTCGTGGGTTTGTCCCAGTCGAAGACGATGGGGACCAGATTCCGCTCCCGGAGCCGGTCCTTGATGCCGTCGAGGACCGCTTTGCGCGCCTCGGTGAACCGGCCGAGGATCAACACACCCTTGCCCGTGATGGTGTCGATCACGTCCCGGATCTTCCGGTTGTGCAGCATCATGTAGATGAACTGCGCGACCTCGACGTTGTCGACGGTGACCTCCGCCTCGTCGTTGGGCGTGATGACCAGGTTCGATTGGTCCCTGACCGACGACAGGTCGAGTCCCCAGGCGGAGATCCCGTACACGAAGCAGTTGGACAGCGATGCACCGTCGAGGATCGAATCCACGAGGGTCGCCTGCATCAGGCTGGCCCCCGTGAAGTCGGCGTTCGTCAGGTTGGCCTCCGACATCCGGGCCCGGTCCAGCAAGGCGCTGTGAAGCCTGGCCCCGCTGAGGTCGGCGCCGGTCAGATTCGCCTGAAAGAGGACGGCGTGGTCCAGCACGGCCCCGTCGAGCTTCGCCTCGAAGAGATCGGCCCGAAGGAGGTCGGCGTTGGCCAGATTCGCCTGGGCCAATCGGGCCTCGTTCATGCCTGCGTCGTGCAGCTTGGCCCAGGGCAGGTTGGCACCGGAAAGGTCGGACAGATGGAGGCTGGCGCGGCTCATGTACACGTGGCTCAGCTCCGCCCCCTTGAAGCTCACGCCGCTCAGGTCGCTGCCGGTCAGCCGGGCCCCGTGCATCACCGCTCCGGTGAAGTCGGCCCCGAAAAACCAGCACTGTACGAAGCTGGCGTTCCTAAGGATGGCATTCCGCAAATCGATGTTATGCAGCTCCCTTTGACGGAAGTTCGCTCCCGTCAGGTCGGGCACCATCCCCTCCTGGTCCCGTCTCCAGGCGTTCCATGCCGCGACGCCGGATTCGAGGATCGCCAGGTGTTCCGGGTCGCCCTCGAAGAGCATGGCCTCGTGGAGCTTCGCCATCTCGAGGTCCGCAAAGGCGAGGTCCGACCCACGCAGGTCTGCCCCCCGGAAGTCGGTGGCCATCATCCGGGCGAAGCTCAGATTCACCCGGGTCAGGTCCGCTCCGCTCAGGTCCGCTCCGGACAGGTCGGCGTGCTTCAGATCGGCGCCGCAGAGGACGGACCCGGCGAGCTGCGCCCCGAACAGGTTGGCGTGGCCCAGCCGGGCTTCGAACAGGTCGGCTTCCCGCAGGTCCGGAAGGACTCCTTCATTCGCCTCGCGCCAGGCATTCCACGCCTCGACGCCCTGCGCCAGGACCGCCAGGTGCTCCGGGTTGGCCATGCCGCCCTCAGTTCCGCTCCCTGGTCATCCTGAGCTCGGCAATGTCCGCCTCGGTCCGCTCGTCTCCCAGCAGGTGCTTCACGAAGTACTCCGCCCGGAGCCAGAACCAGTAGTCGCTCATGTCGCCGTACCCGTGGCGCTGGCCCGGGAAGATGAAGTAGTCGAAGCGCTTGTTGGCCCGGATCAGGGCGTGGGCCATGCGCACGGTGTTGGCGTGGTGGACGTTGTTGTCCTCGTCGCCTGTGGTGAGGAGGAGGTGGCCCTTCAGGTTGGCCGCCAGCTCGGGGTTGTTGTCGATGTCGTACTCGAAGGTGGTGTTCCCCTCGTCGTCCGTGACCTCCTTCACCCCGTGGTGGGTCTCGGACCAGTAGCGGTTGTAGACCTGGTTGTCGTGATTCCCCGACGAGGAGACGGCGACCTTGAAGAAGTCGGGATAGTTCAACATGGCCGCCGTGGACATGAACCCGCCCCCGGAGTGGCCGTAGATTCCGACCCGATCGAGGTCGATGAAGTCGTGGCGCATGGCGAGCTGCTCCGCCGTGGCCTTCTTGTCCGCCAATCCGTAGTCCCGGAGGTTCCCGTACCCGTAGTTGTGATACCACTTGGAGCGGTCGGGGTGGCCGCCCCGGTTGCCCACGGTGACGACGATCATCCCGAACTGGGCCAGCGCCACCTCGAATCGGTTCGTGCTGAAGAACTTCGACACCGACTCGGTCTGGGGCCCCGGATACACGTACTCCACGAGGGGGTAGACCTTCGTCGAGTCGAAGTCGAAGGGCTTGTACATGACGCCGTGGAGGTCCGTGATCCCGTCGGCGGCCTTCACGGTGAAGGGCTCGGGCATCTGCCAGCCCGCCTCTTCCAGCATGGAGAAGTCCGCCTCCTCCAGCGCCATGACCACCTCGCCCCGGGCGTTCCGCAGCACGGTCTGGGGAACCGTGTTCACCCTTGAGAAGGAGTGGACGAAGAAGCGGCTCGACTCTCCGGCTTCCGCCCGGTTGTCGAAGGCGGGGTCCGAGAGGAGGGTCGGCCCGCCGCTCTCCAGCCCCACCCGGTAGAGCTGGCCGTAGTAGGGATCGGTCCCGTCCTCCCGGCCGTACGCCACGAAGAAGACGTCGCCCCGGTCCTCGTCCACCGAGACCACGCCCCCCACGCTGAAGGGCCCCTGGGTCAGGCGGCGCAGGAGAGTGCCGTCGTGGGCGTAGTGGTAGAGGTGGGCCCACCCGTCCCGCTCCGACCACCAGACGTAGCTCCCGTCGTCGAGGCCGTACGGGGTCTGCCACTCCTGATAGGTGTTCAGGCGCTCCTCGATGAGGGGGGTGACCGCCATGGTGTTCATGTCCACCGAGACCAGGTCCACCCGGTCCCGGGGACGGCTCCAGCGGAGGAAGACCAGCTCGTCCGAGTCGTCGGTGATCCAGACCGAGGTGCGGGGCGACTCGGAGCCGGGGTACCGGAACACCTGGTCCTCGGCGATGTCGATCCCCTGATCCACGTAGCCGTCGTCGTCGACCTGGGTCATCTCCCGGGTCTGCATGTCGAAGACCCACAACTCCTGCTGGGTGACGTTCTCCTCACCCGGCATGTCGTACTTGTAGCTCTCCAGCTCCGGACGGTCGTGGCCCGTGTTGTGGATCACCCAGAGCATGTCCACCTCCCGCTGGTCGCTCCGGACGGTGGCGAAGCGGCGGGAGTCCTTGGCCCAGACGATCGCCGCCCGGTTGCGCTTGGCCCACTCCTCCTCCTTGTCCACGTCGTTGATCCCCAACCCCGACGACCGGGCCATCCAGCTGTAGTAGGGTTCCCCGTCCTCGGTGAGCTGGACCTCGTTGACGTCGACCTCCTCCTCCGCCTCCTCGGCGTCGTCCTCGTCGTCGATCCCCCGCCGAGCGTCCAGGATCCGGGCGTAGTCGGCGCCGGACATCATGAAGAGGTTGTGCTCCCGGGCGTAGACGACCCATTCCCCGTCGGGAGAGACGCTGGCCCAGTCCGGGTGTTCGTCCGGGGCCTCGTAGTCCGGTAGCTCCCGGAGTGTCTGGGTCGAGATCTGGTATTCGAAGTGATAGACCTTCTTGTCGGGCCGCGACTCCTCCCGCTCCTCGTCTTCCTGTTCGTCCTCGTCCACGCCGTCCTGCCCCTCCGCCTCCTCGTCCTGAGAGGATTCCACGTCGAACTGGAGCAGGTCGTCGCCGACGAAGCGGATCTTCTCGATCTCCAGATGCTTGCCGTCCCAGGGATCCCGGGTGATCCGCGTGATCTCCGCCGCCAGGACGTCCCGATCGAAGATGAGCCGTTTGTTCCCGGCCTCGGGGTCGACGATGTAGTACCACGATCCGTCGGCGTTCTCCCACTGGTACCAGAACTTCTCGGTCCCCTCGATCCACTGGGGATCCACGGTGGTGGCGTGGATCATGTCCTCGATGTTGTAGGGGGCGAAGCGGGCCGCCAGCATGAAGTTCGCCGAGCCCTCGCCACCCACGAAGCCCTCCTCCGCGGAGCGCCGCGAGGGGACCTGACCCTCGGCGTCCAGGGCGGAGAACGCGCTGCCGGCAGCCAGCACGGCCGCCAGGCCCAGGACGAGAGACGGGGAGGGTATGGAGCGAGGGGGGGTCGCGCGTGGCGGGATCATTCGGGGGGACTCCGGGAAGCGGGAGGTTCGCAGAACCCAGGCATAAGGCATCGTTGGGGGGTGGAGGGCAAGAGGGTGCCCGCCCGGCGGCGCCGTGGACACGACGGTGCCGCCGGAGGTTGCCGGTGGGCCGGGGCTCGGGTAAGGTCCCCCGTCGATCCGTGGACTCCATCCGCCCCGGTGGGGGTCCGCCCTTGCGTCGCGCCACATCGAAGGGGGACGGGGGTGACAAGGTCGAACCCGGCGGCAGGCGTTCGAGCTCGGGAGGGAGGGCCTTCTGGTGCGTAGCCGGCCCGACGGCATCTCCCCGGGAGTCCGTACCGTCCCGTCCGTCGCCACGGTGTGGCTCCTGGCGACGGGTTGGGTGGCGGCCACCCTCGGTGCCCTCGTCCTCCCCACCCCCGGGATCGCCCAGGCTCCCTTCACCCGGGCCGATACGCTCCGAGGCTCGAACGGGCCCGATCGCGCCTGGTGGGACGTGACCTACTACGACCTCCACGTCCGGATCGACCCGTCCGACAGCACCATTGCCGGCACGAACGGCATCACCTACCAGGTGGTGGCCCCCGGCACCGGTCGGTTGCAGATCGACCTGCAGCCCCCCATGCGCCTGGACTCCGTCACCTCGGCCGAAGGGGCCCTGACGGTGACCCACGAGGGGAATGCACACTTCGTGGAGGTGCCGGCATCCCAGGCGCCCGGGGAACGGCACACCGTGGTGGCCCACTTTTCGGGTCGTCCGACCATCGCGGCCCGCCCCCCCTGGGATGGGGGGTTCATCTGGGCCGTCCAGGACGACGGGCGCCCCTGGGTGGCTACGGCGAACCAGGGACTTGGGGCCTCGGTCTGGTGGCCGAACAAGGACTTCCAGGGTGAGGAGCCGGACAGTCAACGGATCGCCGTCACGGTGCCTGAAGGTCTCATGGACGTATCCAACGGGCGTCTCCGGGGCATCCACGAGAACGCGGACGGAAGCTCGACCTGGGAGTGGTTCGTCTCCTCGCCCATCAACAACTACGCCATCGCCGTGAACGTGGGGTCCTTCGCCCACTGGCAGGAGATCTACCACGGGCTTCAGGGACCCCTCACCCTGGACTTCTATCCCCTGGCGGAGAACGAAGCCGCGGCCCGGGACCATTGGATCCAGACCCGGTCCATGATGCGCTGCTTCGAGGGGTGGTTCGGTCCGTACCCGTGGTACGAGGACGGCTTCAAGATGATCGAGTCGCCCCACCTGGGGATGGAGCACCAGTCGGCCGTGGCCTACGGAAACGGCTACCGGCAGGGATACATGGGCACCGATCTTTCGGGCACGGGGCAGGGGGAGGACTGGGACTTCATCATCGTCCACGAAGCGGCACACGAATGGTGGGGCAACAACATCACCACCCGGGACGTGGCCGACATGTGGGTGCACGAGTCGTTCGCCAACTACGCCGAGAACCTCTACGTGGAGTGCCTGAGGGGCTCGGCGGCGGCGGGGGCCGAGTACGTCGTCGGGACCCGGGCCCGGGTCCAGAACGACCGCCGACATGTACTACAAGGGCGGGAACATGCTCCATACCCTCCGCCAGCTCGTGGGCGACGACGCCCGTTGGCGGGCCGTCCTGCGGGGATTGAACCAGGACTTCCGCCACGGCATCGTGACAGGCGCCGAGGTCGAGGCCTACATCGCCGATCACACGGGGCTGGAGCTCGACCGCTTCTTCGACCAGTACCTCCGGAGCACGCTGATCCCCACGCTGGAATGGCGCCTCCAGGAGGACCGGCTCTCCTTTCGCTGGAGGCAGGTCGTGCCGGGATTCGACATGCCGGTGCCGGTGAGGCTGACGGGCGGCAGCGGCGGCGCCGGGGCCGACGCGGTCACGGTCATGACACTCCCGGCGACGGAGGCGTGGCAGACGGTCCCGGTGCCTGCCGGCACCACCCGGGTGGAGGTGGATCCCGATTACTTCGTCCTCGCCCGTGGCCTCGACGGCCCGGGAGGTCCAGGCTGACGGGAGTCCGTCCCCGCCCCGGCGGACCCCAGGCCGGTCAGCGGGCCAGACCCACCCGACCCACGATCCGGGCCTCGAGCTCCGCCACCCACCTCGGGCCCACGTCGGCCCCGATCCCCGCCCCCGCGGTCCAGGCGAACACGGCCGTGGCCCCGTCGTCCAGGAGCTGGTCCAGGACGGGGTCCACCCGACTGCGCAGGAGCAGGTCGGTGGTGGGACCCGTGGTGAGGTGCACCCGGACCCGACCCAGGGTCAGGGTGGCCCGGGGAAGCACCGAGGCAGTGAGGTAGTCGGTTCGGATGGGGCTCGGACCGAACGCACCGGGAACCGCCGCCTCGTCCAGGCGGGTGTCGCTCCCTCGTCGGGTGTAGCTCCCTTCCGCGGTGACCGAGAGCCACCCCACCGGCGTCGGGACGTTCACCCACGCGCCCAGCACCGCACCTCCCACCGCCTCGGTCCCCAGCTCACGGCTCCAGACCGCGTCGTTGTGCACGAACCCCCCCAGCCCGCCCACCACGGTGCGGGATGTCTGGGCCGCGGCGGGCCGTGCCTGCGCGGCGGCCGTCACCAGGGCCAGGGCGAGCCCCACGGCGAGGTGGGACCGTCCAGGACGGGAGGCCGGCTCCGGAGAGGAGGGCCGGGAGGGGAGGGCGGTGGACATGGATCGACCTCATGTCGGGAGGAGTGGCCCGGGGGGGTTCGTGCCCCGTTCGGCAACGGCTGCGGAGGCTTCATGCCCGATCGATTCCAGCCTCGGCGCCCGACGATGGGGGTTGGACCGGAATCGGACCTCGTGGCACGGCGCCAACATCGGCGGCATCCCGGGGAAGCGCCAGCGGGCCCGAAGTCCGAGAGGGCTCCCTATCCCGGACACGAACCGGATCACCACCGGGATGCAACCTCCTCCTTCGAGGCCTGCGGCGTCAGCCCCCCAGGTACTGGCGGGCCGCCTCGTTCTCCGGGTCCAGGATCAGGATCTCCCTGAAGAGGCGGGCCGCCTCCGGGGCGTCGCCCCGGGCATCCACGATCCGGGCGAATTCCACCAGGTGCAGCACGTCGGTGGGATAGGCCGTGATCATCTTCAGGGCCACCTGGTAGGCGGCGTCCAGCTTCCCCTGCATTCGTAGGGCGATGGCGAGCCGCAGATTCCCGTAATAGCTGAAGTGATCCGCGCTCACCACCTGGTAGCCCAGAGCCTCTGCGTCGGCCCACCGCTCCTGCGCCAGGAGCGGGAGCAGATGCCCCAGCCGGGGCTCGAGAGCCCCAGGGGCCGCAGCCTCCGCCACCTCGTAGTGGGTAATGGAATTGCTGTAGTTCCCGTTCAGGTAGAAGAGCCACCCCATGCGGAGATTCACCGTGTACCCGTTGGGAACGGCATCGTAGACAGGCGCCAGGGCCCGGATTGCGTCGTCATAGGCCTGGGTACGCTCGTAGGTGAAGGAGCGGGCGTAGGCACCGGCGACGTCCGGGCCGGCGGCCGGCTCCTGGGCGCCGGCCCGGGAGGGGACGAGGGCGGTGCTCCCGAGAAGGGCCAGCGTCAGGGCCG
>JARRPL010000104.1:0-9066 GCA_037382905.1 Gemmatimonadota bacterium
TCATGAACGAGTTCAGCCGGCATCTGGCTTCGCTGAACGGGGAAGGTGGGAACGTGGAACGCCGAGCTGCGGCGGTTCGCTGACCTGGTTCGGTTCGGTGGGACGAAGGGTGGTGGATCGACCACCAGCAGTTCGGTTCTGGGCGGGCTGCGGGCAGGGGGGGCGGGTGGAGGCTGCGCGGGGTCCGGGTGGAGCCCGCGCCCGATTCCCGGAGACCCCTCGTGGTTCTCGGGGCGAGGACGGCACTGTGGACCTGACCGAGGCCGAGGCGGCCGAGCCGGCGTTGTCCGCAAAGTCGAGCACTACCCGCGCAAGGAGGTGGCTCGGGCGCTGCACGGCAAGCGTGCCCCGTCCCCGACCGAGGCACGGCGGCGCATCTCGGCGCGGGACTTCCGACGGCAGATGAAGGGGGTGTGGTTCGACCCGGCCAGGGAGCCGCAGCTTCGCGACGAGGCGCCGGCCGCCTACAAGGACGTGGAGGCAGTCATGCGGGCACAGCGCGATCTGACTCGCGTGGTGCGGAGGCTGCGGCCGCTGCTGGTCCACAAGGGCTGAGTCATGCACGACATCGCCGCCCGCCATTCGACAGCCTCTGGGCCGCTCCACCGTTCCTTGTCGACGAGCTGGTCCGCCCGATCCGTGCGGTGCTCGACGGCGTCGCCGGACGCGGCACCGGACTCGTCCTCGATCTTGTCGCCTCGCACGCGTGCTCCAAGACCGTCCCGGAGGCGGTGGAGCCCGGATGCTCGACGGTGAGGCGCGGGCACCCCCCGCGTCGGACGCCGGTGCGGCGCCAGGGACCCCCGGAGCACGCTCGGCACGCCGATGGGGCACGGCGGCCACGAGGATTGGCCGGCCGGAAGCGTATCAGAAGGCCGGCAAGGAGCGGGAGAGCGCGAGGACCGCGGACCCTGCCGCCGCCAAGCCCGTCAGCAAAAGGGCCAGCAGGGTCTGGGGCCATTCGAGGAGCTGGGGGACCCGCATCCGATCCACCCCGCCGTTGCTCAGCAGCCTCAGCAGAGCGTAGGCCGTCCTACGGGGCCAGGAACGGGTCCAGTTGGCGGTACGGGTGAGGGCGTAGTCGAAGTCGTAGTAGGGGTCCGCGGGATACCCGGGATTCCGGGCTCCAGGAATCGCATGGCAGCGGACCCGGGCACCGCCCTGCAGGCCCTCGAGCCCCAGAGGACGCCCGGCCTCGTCACCGTAGTAGATCCCGTAGACGGGATCGACGCAGGCGCTGCCCTCGGCGAGGTGGACTTCGACGAGGCAGTGCTGGGCATACCCTTCCTGGTGGTAGACGGTGACCTGGTTGGCCCGGACACCCTGGGCCTCCAGCGCGAGCATGTACAGTCGCGAAAGCCCGGAACAACACCCGCCGTTCTCCATGAGTGCGCTGGCGGTGGCCCCGAACGACCGAAAGATCGGACACAGGTACACGGGGTCCTCGTAGGCTCGATGCTCGTTTCCGAGTCTCGCGGCCAGGGCCAGGACACGGTCCCAGGGGTCCAGGGGCATCGGAGGGAGCGAGCGCACGTATGCGCGAAGCCGGCGCCGCTCGCGTAGCCAGTCGACGAGGAGGTAGATGACACAGGCGAGGAATGCCACTCCGATCGCGCCGAATGCACGCATGTCCCGCCTCCCTTCGCAGAAAGCAGGAGTCTTGGGCGCATGTCCCGCCGCTGCTTTCGAGATCCTCCCCCCGCCGACGGGGGAGCGACCAACCTATGCCGGGACCTCGCGCTCCGCACGCGGCATGGCGACCGTCGCCTCCGGGGCGGAGGGGCCGCACCTTGCTTCGCTGTCCCGACGCCCTAGATAACAGGGAAGGCGACCCCCTTGATCCCCGCCGGACCACGGGGGACAGCCCAGCGACCCAGGAGCCGTCGGTTCCCGGGTTCCAAGCACGAGACTCGAGCCGAGGAGGCGGGCCATGGGCAGCAAGATCCTGATGCTGGTGGGAGACTACGTGGAGGACTACGAGGTGATGGTGCCGTTCCAGGCGCTCCAGATGGTGGGACACACCGTTCACGCGGCGTGTGCCGGCAAGGAGAAGGGGGACACGGTCCGGACCGCCGTGCACGACTTCGAAGGAGACCAGACCTACAGCGAGAAGCCGGGCCACGACTTCCAGCTGAATGCCACCTTCGCCGACCTCCGAGCGGAGGACTACGACGCGCTGGTCGTCCCCGGGGGCCGGGCGCCGGAGTACATCCGTCTGGACCCGGACGTCCTGGCGGCGGTGCGCCACTTCACCGACGAGGGGAAGCCCGTGGCGGCGGTCTGCCACGGGGTTCAGCTCCTGGCTGCCGCCGGTGCGGTGGAGGGTCGGGAGATGACCGGCTATCCCGCATGCGGTCCCGAGGTGAAGGCGGCGGGTGGGCGCTGGCGGGATGTGGCCGTAACCGAGGCGGTGACCGACGGCAACCTGGTGACGGCCCCGGCGTGGCCGGCCCACCCGGCCTGGCTGTCCGCTTTCCTGAAGGTTCTGGGCACGCGCGTCGAGCACGGGGAGCCCGCGCTGACCTGAGGCTACTCCGCCGACGGCGGTCCCGTGGAGGGGCCGCCGTCGGGCCCGGTGCCTTCGGGGAGCCGGGTGCCTCGAACGCCAGGGGCTCAGCCGGTGCTCTGCATGGCGGCGGCGATCCCGTTGATGCTGGACAGGATCAACCGCTCCGACTCCTCCTCGCGGTCGGAAGAGCGGGCCCGACGCAGGAGCTCGACCTGGACGAGGTTCAGGACGTCGGTGTAGGGATTCCGAAGCTCGATGGAGCGCTGGATGACGGGATCCGAGTCCAGCAGCGCATCGTCCCCGGTGATCCGGAGGAGGGCTCTCCGGCCGTCCTCGAAATCCCGGGCGATCCGCTGGTGGAATGCCGAGGGCTCTCCGTCCTCGGAGGCCAGACGGTCGTAGCCGGCGGCGATGGGGAGACGGGTCCGGGCCATCTCCCGCCGGGCGTTCTCCACCACCGTGCGGAAGAAGAGGGAGTCCCGGTAGAGCGCTGCCAGGGTCGGGCCCGCCGACGGCTCCCGGTCCAGGAGCCGACCCAGTCCCGCGCCGGTTCCGAACCACCCGGGAACGAGGTAGCGGACCTGGATCCAGGCGAAGCTCCAGGGGATGGCCCTCAGGTCGCCGAAGACCATCTCGCCCCCCGCTCCGCGAGAGACGGGGCGGGACGCGATGGGAAGCCGGCTGATCTGCTCGATGGGGGTGGCCCGGCGATACCAGGACCAGAAGTCCGGATCGTCGATGAGCTCCCGGTAGGCCGCCCGGGAATCCCGGGCGACCCGGTCCAGCAGCTCCGTCACCGGCGGCCCGGCGGAGGCGGACGCACGCTCCCGGGCTCCGACGTCCGAGGGGCCGGAGGGGCCGCCATGGGTGGAAAGGGTTCGGATCACGGCGCCGACGATCTGCTCCAGGTGCCGTCGGGCCAGATCCGGGAGGGCGTAGCGGAAGGAGATGACCTCCCCCTGCTCTGTGAGCCGGATACGGCCGTTGTGGACCGAGGGAGGCGTGGCCAGGATCGCCCGGTTCGCCCGCCCGCCGCCTCGCCCCACGGTACCGCCCCGTCCGTGAAAGAGCCGGAGTTCCACCCCGTGGCGGCGACAGACGTCGCCGAGGGCCTCCTGTGCTCGATGCAAAGACAGATTGGCCGCCCAATAGCCGCCGTCCTTGTTGCTGTCCGAGTACCCCAGCATGACCTCCTGGAGGTCGCCGCGGGCCTGGAGGTGGAGCCGGTAGAGGGGGCTTTCGAAGAGGCTGTCCATTCGCGGGGCGGCGTCGCCCAGGTCCTCCACCGTCTCGAAGAGGGGCACGAAGTCCAGCGGCGTGCGGACGACGTCCCGGTCCAACGTCCAGAGCCCCGACTCCTTGGCCAGGAGCATCGGCTCCAGGATGTCGCTCAGGGAGTGGGTCATACTCACGATCCACGCCCCCACGGCGTCCGGGTCCAGGCGAACCCGATCCCGGACCACCCGGAAGGCGTCCAGGATCCCGGCCACCGCCTCGGGGGTCTCGGCGTCGGGCGGGCGGAGGGGCCGGGGATTCCGGAGCTCCCGCTCCAGGACGGCGCGGCGGGCCTCTTCGTCGAGCCCACGGTAGTCGTTCTCGACGCCCGCTGCCGCCAGGAGCCAAGCCACGGCCTCCTCATGGACTCCGCTGTGCTGCCGCACATCCAGCGCCGCCAGGTGGAAGCCGAAGGTCCGGGCCAGGACCCGGGCCCGAGCCAGACGGCCGTGGCGGGCCACCCCACCGAAGCCCGCCCCTTCCAGCGTCCGGTGGAGGAGATCCAGGTCGGCCCGGTATCGTGCGGCATCGTAGGCGTGGGCCCCGCCGCCACCGTCTCGTAGGGCCCGAAGGCGCGCCAGGACGTGGGCCACCTTCCTCCGCCAGGGCTCGCCCTCCAGGGCGGCGCGGCGCCCCGCCGGGAGCGGGTGGGTCCGGGCGTCTTCCTCGAGGGCCGAGGTGAGCTCTTCGGGCACCGGAATCTGCCGCGCCGACAGGCTCAGCTCGTCCTCCAACGCCTCCATCTCCCGGATATGCCCCGTCAGCGCGGCCTGTCGGTGGGTTCGGAACGTCCACTCGGTGACCTCGGCCGTGACGTTGGGATTCCCGTCCCGGTCGCTGCCGATCCACGAACGGTAGCGGAGGAAAGGGGGAAGGTCGGGCTCGTCGCCCCAGTGCCGGCGGAGGGCGCGCTGCACGTCCCGATGGATGCGGGGGAGGGTGTCCCAGATCACCCCGGTCAGGAAGTGGAGCCCCTGCCGGACCTCGTCCCGGACGTCGGGACGTTCGGGACGAATCTCGTCGGTGGACAGGAGGAGGGTGATCTCGTCGAACACCTGCTCCATGAGGGTGTCCACCTCCTCGGGGGTGACATCGGCGCGGCCGAGCTGGCCCAACAGATCCGCGATGCGACGCTGCTTCTGCAGGACGGTGGGCCGGCGCGCCTCGGTGGGGTGGGCCGTCAGCGTCGGCTGGATGTCCAGACGACGGAGGAAGGATGCCACCTCCTCCAGCGTTGCGCCTTCCGCCGCGAGATCGTCCACCACGGCGGCGATGGACCCGGGACGGGCCCCCTCGGAGCCCCCCTCTCGGGCCCGGGTCCGGTTGATGCGAACGATCTCCTGCTTCTCGGCCTGGTTGACCAGGTGGAAGAAGGCCGTGAAGGCCCGGAGAAGCTCCCCCAGCTGGCGGTCGTCCAGCTCCGCCACCCGAGCGGCGGCCTCGTCCCGTCGCGTAGGGTCGTTCCGCGTCTCGGCCTCCTTACACAGCAGTCGGAGCTCCTCCACCCGGGCGAGGGCCTCGGGGCCGTAGCGCTTCCGGATCGCCTCTCCGAGCATGGCGCCCAGAAGATTCACGTTCTCGCTCAGGGGCCGGGAGATCCCGGTCCCCTCGCTCTCCACATCCAGTCCCTTCCAACGATCCATGCCTGGGCCTCCCCGTGCGCCGAGGTCCTCCGGTGGCCGTCCCTCGTGGACCGGCCACGCGCTCTGGGGACCCCGCAGCCCGACCCGAGGGTCCGGGCCCTGCCGGCTCCAGGAGGTACGGGTCCCGTGTCCGTGGACGCACATCCCCCCTCGGGCTCCGGGAGCCTCGAGACACGTCCCCATGCGGTCCCGGCGGGGTGGGTGGAAGAGCGCTTCGTGGCGGACGACGACGGAGTTCAGGCGGCGCCCCGACCGCAAACCGAGGACGCCCAGGCCAGAAGGGAGACGATGCGCATCGCCCCATGAGCCAAGCCTCGTGTCGGTGCCCCCCAGCAGAGCGGGGTCGTTCGATCGGCCGGGTGGGGAGCCGGTGCGGGTGGCTATGGGCCCGGATGGCCCTGGGCGCCCCGGGAGCACAGGCGATGCGGGGAGTCGTGCGTAGAGCTCTGACCCAGGTCCTGGGGATGGAATCCCTGGGGTCCGAAAAGCGCAGGCTCACCCGCGAGGTCTACGAGTGGCCACGGTGCGGCCGTGAGGTCGCGGACGACGGGGTGCCGCCGGACTCCGACGCCTCCTGACTCCCCCGGCGCCTTCAACGCTCCGCCCTCCGCCCCTCGGGAGCGCTCTGTGCCCCCCGCCGTGCGAGGCGCACACTCGCCAGGATCAGCGCCGCCCCGGCCAGCTGGACCCCCGCCGGGACCTCACCCAGGAGAGGCCACGCCGCGGCCAGCGTCACCACGGGCACCACGTTCTGGTGGATCGCCGTCTGGGCGTTTCCCAGGAGGCGCACCCCCAGGTTCCAGAGGACGAAGGCCAGGGAGATCGAGAGGGCGCCGGCGTACACGACCACCCCCCACTCCACCCAACCCAGCGATCCGAGACCGATGGCCCGGAGTTCGGGAATCCCCATCACGATCAGGATGGGCGTGGCGATCCAGAGGGACCAGGCGGCAAAAGGCACCGGGCCATACTTCTGGATGTAGGGGCGTGAGGCCACGGTGAAGCCCGCCCACGACAGGGCGGCGGCCACCATCGTGAGGTCGCCGATGAGCGTGGCTCCCTCCAGGGCGATGCCCTGCCCTCCGATCACGAGCAGGACCGCGCCTCCCAACGCCCCGGCGATCCCCAGCCACTGGCGCCCGGTGACCGTCTCGCTCCCGAATCCAACCGCCAGGAGCGCCGTCCACGCCGGGATGGTCGACAGGAAGAGGCTGGCGTTGCCCGCCCGGGTCAGGTCGAGCCCGACGATGAAGAGGAGCTGGTAGGCGACGTTGCCCAGGAGGGAGAGGAAGATGATCGGGACCACGTCGCCTGGCTCCGGGCGCCGCATGCCCTGCTTCACCGGCCCCCCGGGCAGGAGGAAGAGGGCGATGGCCAGCGCCGCCACGGGGAAGCGCAGCGCATTGAAGGCCAGGGGCGGGACGCCGGGCAGCACCCCCTTCACCAGGGCGAAGTTGAGCCCCCAGATGAAGGTGAGAGCGACCAGCCCGAAGCGGATGCGTCGCTCGTCGCTGGTCATGGGCGCGAAAGGGAGTTCCGTCGACGCTGGGACCGAGGAGCTAGAAGATTCCCGACGTCGCCAGCTGCCGGGCGATCTCGAGCATTTCGGTGCTTCCGCCGCCGTCCTGGGTGCCGAACCAGGCGATCACCAGATCCAGGGCCGGGGCCACGTACAGGCCCTGCCCTCCGAAGCCGCGCTTGAAGAAGTGCCCAGCGGACGTCACGAGGTCCCACTGATAGGAGTTGTGCTTGAACGAGCCGTCCCCGAGTGCCGTCCGAGGCCAGGCGTCGGGGTTCTCAAGGGTCAACTCAGGACGACCGGAGAGCTGGATCTTCGCCATGTACGCATCGGAGATCACCGGATCCTCCTGGGCCCGGACCGCGTCGGTGAACAACATCCCGTACCTGGCGAGGTCACGGAGGGTGCTGCTGACTCCGCCGGCCGCGAACGCAGCGCCATTCGGGGTCGTGCCGATCATGGCATCGGACTCCGGTCCGGCTCGGTGCCAGATCTCACGCTCCACGAAGTCGGAAAACCGCTCCCCCGACACGACTTCCACGAGGCGATTGAGGACTTCGGTATTGACCGATGTATAGTCGAAGACCTCACCCGACGGCCGGAGAGTGCCCATCGTCGGTACCGTGGCCAGGGCGTCGTCCTGCACGCGAGAGGTGACCGGCCAACCGAAGGCGTCATAGAACTCCCAGAAGCAGGAATCCGGGTCGCTCTTCACCTCGGGACAGTCGATCCCCGACGCCATGTCCAGGATGTCGACGATCGGGATCCCCGACCAGGCCGTGCCCGCCAACTCCGTGAGATACGCATCGATCGGCGCGGCGGCATCGATCTCGCCCCGGTCCTCCAGGATCGCCACGGCGCTCGATACGAAGGTCTTGGACACGGAGAACCAGATGTGCTTGTCCTTCGGCCGCATCCGCGGATAGGCCTCGAACATGATGTGGCCGTCGTGCACGACGATCGCGCCGTCCGTGGGCGAGTCACCGACGTAGTCGGCCACCGTCGTCTCACCCGCCTGGACCCTGACCCGGAAGTCGGCGACCGTGTCCTGGGGTCCGGGTGTCAGAGTACGCGTGAAACCTCCCTCGGTCAGGATGATGTGCGCCCAGAACTCCGACGGGTTCAGGTATACGAACCGACTGAGGTCGCCCCCATCGGTCCACGAAGCGAAGGTGGGTTCGAACCGGTCACGCAGAGCTTGGGATTGCTCGAGCGTGAAGAGCTGTCCCGCCTGCACCGGCCCGGTGGAGTCGGCAGCTTCACCCTCTGGCGTCTCCGCCGGACTCACGCAGGACAAGGTCAGAAGCAGCGCGATCGCCGCGGCGAAGCGTCTCAAATGGGGACTCCTGGATAAGTGCAAGGAATCTCGGGGCCCATGTCGGGGGAGACCCTGCCCTCATCGGTCCGATTCCGGCGATGTCACAAAGCAATCCAGAGTGCGGACGCGGGGGTTCACCGGGTTCATCCCCGTACCGGAGAGTCGTGAGACCGGAACGGATGGGAGCGCGAGACTCGAGGGCCGATGCATGATGCGAGGCCCACAGCGAGAGCGCAAAGGCGGGATCCCGTCGCCCGCCAGACCCCGGACTCGGAACTGCGCCGGTCAGCCTGGGACGACTCTGCCTTCCGAGGAGGGGCAGCGCACCCGAGACGTTGGTCCGTCCGGGCCCCTGCGGTCTCTCCCTCGGGCTCGGTAGGAGCGTGGTCGGAGGGATCGCTCCCGCGGCCTCCAGACCCATCGGCCCGCTGTAAGCGGCGTGGCCCGCCGGTGCGGGGAGGGTGTGTGCCCCGCCCGCCTCCCTTCATCCGCCCCCGTGAACCGCCCCGGGTTCGTCTGAGACTTGGGGAGTTGAGTCTGGCAGGCCCGTCTTGGGCGTCCAGCCGAGTGTAGCAGGCCTCCTCGCATTGCGCAGGACGGATGTCGCCGGTGGGTCCACGGAGGAGGGGGTCGTTGAACCACCAGACCCATGCGAGGGTGGCGAACTCGACGTCTTCGACGGAGGGCCACCTTTTCGCAAGATCTCATTGGCGCGCCGAGGCTCACGCACCTCCCGTGATGACTCCAGCCCCTCAAGCGTTGGAGCCTCTCACGAAGCCGGGGCGATTCAGCGGTTGCTATC
>JARRPL010000105.1:0-9051 GCA_037382905.1 Gemmatimonadota bacterium
CCCGGGGGGACCCCATCGCCGAGCTAGCCCGTCACTCCCGCCGGCGCCGTGGCTCGGGCCCCGGTTTCCCGTGCGTGACGACCTGCGACCCAACGGGCCTGAAGCCGCCGTAGCAAGGGAAGCCTGTCGATGAAGAGCCGGCCCTCGAGGTGATCCACCTCGTGCTGCAGGCAGACCGCAGACATGTCGGCCAGCTCCCGCTCGAAGGTCTCCCCGCGACGATCCTGGGCTCGGACCCGGATCCGGATGGACCGGACCACGTTGCCCACCACCCCGGGAATGGACAGACAGCTCTCCTCCACCAGCGCCTGGACGTCCGCCGCCAGGATCCGCGGGTTGACGTAGAGCTGGGGATCGGTCCCGTCCTCCGACAGGTCCATGACGAGAAGGGCGCGCCGGTCCCCCACCTGGGGCGCGCTGATTCCGATTCCACCCGAGGCGTGGAGCGTCTCCGCCAGATCGTCCGCGAAGGCGCCCAGCCCGGGGCCGAAGTCCGTCACGGTGCGGGCCTTCTCCCGAAGCCGGGGGTCGGGGTACAGGAGGATGGGCAAGGTGGCCATCAGGTGCTTCCCTCCACATCCACCAGCCTCGAAGGCGTCGCCGCGGCCACAGACGTCTCGCCCGTCCCCATCCGACGGCGGATCAGGGGGACGGTGACCACGATCGTGACGAGGAGGATCAGGATCTCCAGGGCGTAGACGGCGACGTAGCCCGTGGCCATCCCGTCCACGCCGGCGACGCCCGGGCCCGAGCCGAAGGAGAAGGTGACCACGTCCCGGATGGTGCTGCTCAGCGCCACGGCCAGACCGGCCGCCGTGGCCTGAACGGCGCCCCACGCCCCGAGCGACAGTCCCGCCTGGTCGTCCGGCGCGAGATTCATGGCCGCCGTCAGCGTGCCGTGGCTGAACAGCGCGCCGCCGAACCCGATCAGGAAGTTCCCCACCAGGAAGAGCTCCGTCATCCCCAGGGGCTCGGCCAGCACCACCAGGATGAAGGCGGGCACTCCGATTGCCGCGCCGACCTGTGCGACCCGGTGCGCATCCACATCCCGCCCCAGGACCCGGGAGGCCACGGCGAAGCCCGTGAGGCCACCCAGAGCGAAGAGCGCCGTGAGCTTGGTGGTGGCCGAGACGGTGAGGTTCAGCACCTGACCGCCGAAGGGCTCCAGGAGGATGTCCGCCATTCCGAAGGCCAGCGTCCCGATCCCCACCACCACCAGCCGCCGGACGAACTGCCCCCCGTGCTGCAGGGCCGCCCAGGATTCCTGAAAGGTCGGGTCCTCTCCGGGATCGATGGTATCCCGGCCTCGCTGGCGTCCCTCCTGCTTCCACATGGCCACGACATTCAATCCCAGGATGGTCACGGCCGTCGCCTGGATCACCTGGATCAATCGACCCGGTGAGAAGTCCGCCAGGGCCCACCCGAAGATCAGGGCGCTGAACATCATGCCCAGGAGGAGCATCATGTACATCAGCCCGACCACCCGGGGATGGGATTCCGACGGGGTGAGGTCGGTGGCCAGCGCCAGCCCGGCCGTCTGGACGGTATGGACGCCGATGCCCACCAGCAGGAAGGCCAGAGCCGCGCTGGACTGGCCGATCCAGAGGGGTGCCGACGCCGACTCGCCCTTCCCCGCCAACACCAGGAGAGCGAAGGGCATGATGGCGAAGCCGCCGAACTGCCACAGACTCCCCTTCCAGATGAAGGGGACCCGTCGCCACCCCAACGCGGACCGGTGGGTGTCCGATCGGAACCCGATCAGGGCCCGGAAGGGGGCGAACACCACCGGGAGGGCGATCATGACGCCCACCAGCGACGCCGGCACTCCCAGCTCCACGATGAGGACCCGGTTCAGCGTCCCCACCAGGAGGACCAGGGCGATCCCCGTGGTCACCTGGAAGAGGGAGAGCCGGAGCAGCCGCGTGAGGGGCAGATCCGGCGTGGCCACATCCGCGAACGGCAGGTACCGCGGGCCCAGGGAGGCCAGCGCACGGACGGTACGGGTCCGAAATCGACCCATGACCCTACGCTACCCCGGGACGGCAGGATGCGGGCGGCCGACAGGGCCGTCCGCATCCACCTTCCCCGGGTTCCGGTTCCACCGGACCCGGCAGGAGCAACGCCGTCATGGACTGGCCTAGCCCCGCCGTCTCCCAGATCTGGACAGCATGGGCAGTCCGATCATGGAGGACAGGCTCCAGCCGCTCCGGGTCAGGAGCGGGAGACCGAAGCTCGAAGTCTTCTGCGTCGTCGACCGGGACAACGTAGGCATCCCGAAGCTCGTGTCCTTCGACCCCGACGAACGCGTCAGGAGGGGAAGACCGAGGAACGACTTGAAGGACGGCCCACTCGACAACAGACGGGCCGTGGGACCCCGGCGCTTGGTGAGCACCGGTATCCCCAGAAGATCCGACAACGGGGCAGGATCGTGAAGGAAGTGGGGACTCGCGAAGGTCTCCACCTCCACGGGGCCGACGCTGTCCATGATGTCCAACGTCAGCTGACCCTCGTACGGCAATGGCACGGCAACGACCGTAAGATTCTGCTTCAACGCGTCGGTCACCGCCCGGGCGTATCTCCCCGACAGCCTTCCGGCGAGCATCGCACCGGCCACGGTCTTCTCCTCTTCCCCGGCAGCCGGGGTGAGGATGAGGACGCTCTCCCTTCTGAATCCGGCGTCGACGAGCCTGCGAGCGGCCTCGCGGGCCTTCTCCGCGGTCGCGTACATCCGGACCCCCATCAGCATGGCATACCTCTCTTTCTGTGGGTTGGATCGGAGGCCGGGATCACGGCGGAAGGGCCGGATCCCGGCGCTCCAACAGTCCTCGCGGACAGTCCCCAGACTACATGGCGGCCCAGTAGTTGCTGAACCACTCGGCCTGACTGAGAACCGCGATGTGGACGAGGATGGCGATCAAGAGAACCGTCCCCAGGAACAGGGGCAATCCTACCGTCGGTTTCACAACCGTCCAGATTCGACCTTGATTCACGTTTCCCTCCTTAGCCGGGCCACGGCGTGAACAAGTAAGCGAGGAAGTGCGCGACCAGGGCGATCACGAAGAAGACTCGTGTGCCGTCGATCACGTGCTTGTGGAGCTCCTCCGATTCCCGAATTGTCAGACCTGTCGGCCAGACGCGATCCGGATCGTCCAGTTCTGGCATGATGCTCTCCAGACTCGAATGAGGACTCCAGCCCGATCCCGGCCGAAGCCTGCCCAAAAGGGCCCTGCGGTGTTCGGTAGATGTAAGGTGGGCCTTACACCCTGCTGCGTCAAGTGTTATTGACACCGATTCCGGCGTCCGTCGCGCAGGGGCCTTGCGAGGGCCGCCCATCTGCGTAGATCACAAAGGGAAGCCCCCCGCACCCCCGTCCCTGCCTATGAACGCGAACCCCCGTCAAGCGCTCGTCCTCGAGAACGTCCACACCGGAGAACGGATCCAGCTCCAGCGTCGCCCGGGAGCCCGGGGAGAGGTCCTGGAGATGGTCGGCTCCATACCCGCAGGGCGGGCGTCGATGGCGGTCCACGAGCACCGCGGGGAGGATCTGGCGGTGTCCGTCCGCTCCGGGACGCTGAGCGCCCTCGTGGACGATGCACGGGTAAAGGTCGGCCCCGGACAGTCTCTCACCATCGCCCGACGCACCTCGTACCGGTTCTGGAATGAAGGGCCCGAGCCTCTGGCGTACGAGGCGATGGTGGATCCCGTGGTGGACATGGACCTCTATCTGGAGGCCCTCTTCCAGGTGATCAACGCCAGCCCCAAGGACCGCCCCTCCCTTACCTACCTGGCCAAGGTCATGCTGGCACACCGGCGCACGCAGCTCGTGCGACTGCTGAGTCGTCCGGTCCAGGACCCCCTCTTCTGGGGGACGGTCCTCGTGGGCACCCTCACGGGCCGCTATCGGGGCGGCGACTGGCCCGGAGCACCGGGGCGGATCGGAGGGGCACCCACGGTGACGGACGGTCCGGTGTAGGCCGCCGGTCCGGGACCCTCCCCGGGCTACCCCTCCCGGAGCACCGTCGCCGGATCCACCCGCGTGGCACGGCGGGCCGGGAGGTAGACGGCCAGGAGGGCGGCGGCCACCAGGATCGCCGGCGTCACCAGGAAGGTGAGGGGATCGAGGGGCGAGACGCCGTACAGGACCGAACCCAGCACGCGAGCCGCGATCGCGGCGAGGGCGAGACCCGCCACGCACCCGGGGAGGGCCATCCACAGCCCCTCCCGGACGACCCGTCCCCGGATCTCCCCCGGGTCGGCACCCAACGTCATCCGGACGCCGATCTCGCGGATGCGCTCCCGCACCGAGAAGGACGCCACGCCGTAGACGCCCACGCACCCCAGCACCAGGGCCGTGAACGCGAAGAGCAGGAGGAGAATGGTCAGGAGCCGTGTCCCGGACAGCGACGCCTGCAGAAGCGAGGTCCAGGGAGCCAGCTCGCTCAAGGGCATGCGCGGATCGAAATCCCGTACCCCGATCTGGATGGCTGCGAGGCCCGCCGACTCTCCACCGGACGGCACCTGGGCCACCACCATGGCGTGCCCCAGGGAGCCCATCTGCATCTGGGCCAGGGGCACGTAGACCGTCGGCTCCGGCGGCTGGGACAGATGGAGATCCCCGATTCCTCCCACCACGCCGACGATCTCCATGTCGGGCGCTCCCCTCCACGGGTACCGCACCGTTCGCCCCACCGGATCCTCCCCCGGGAAGAAGCGCTCGGCGAAGGGCCGGTCCACCACCGCCACCAGGGGCTCGCCCAGCCGGTCCGTTTCGGCGAACGGCCTCCCGGCCTCCAACGAGATGCCCGCCACCTCGAAGAAGTCGGGGGTGACCCGATAGTGCCCGACGACCGGCAGGCTGTTCGGGTCCTCCGTGACCCCCGGAACGAAGGCGGCCATGTTCTCCCGCTCGCTGCCGAAGGGGATGCTGCTGGCCAGGGCCACCCTCGCCAGCCCCGGCTCCGCCGAGAGCCGGTCCAGGAGCCCCTGGAAGAAGACGGCCCGGGCCACGGTCGCGGGTTCGGCACCGGGCGGCACGTCCACCCGGGCGGTGACCCGTTCCGACGCCTGAAAGCCCGGGTCCACCCGGTTGAGCTGGACGAGGCTTCGGGCCAGGAGTCCGGCAGCGGTGACCAGGACCACCGCCGCCGCCATCTGGGCCCCCACCAGCACCCGGGTGGTGCCTCGCCGGGAGCGGGGACCGACCTGACCGCGACCCCCTTGTCGGAGGAGACCGGCCGGCGCCCGCCGACTCGCCCGAATGGCCGGCAGCGTTCCCACGAGCAGGGCGGTGACCACTGCGAGTCCTCCGGACACGGCGACCACCCGAAGGTCGAGTCCGGCCTGGGCAGCCCCCGGGACCTCCGGGGGAAGGAGGGGCCTCAGAAGGTCCAGCCCCAGGGCCGCCATCCCCAGACCCAGCCCCGTGCCCGCAGCGCAGAGCACCAGCGCCTCGGAGAACTGACCCAGGGCGAGTCGGGCACCCGAGGCCCCCAGCGCCATCCGCACCGCCCGGTCCCGTCCCCTGCTGATCCCACGGGAGAGCAGGAGGTTTGCCACGTTGGCGCACACCACCAGGAGGACCACCCCTACGGCGCCCAGCAGGATCAGGAGCGGCGTGCGAGCCACCGTGGAGCGAGCCTCCCGCAGCGGCACCACGCGGGCCTCTCTCCAGAAGTCCGGAGGCGGCGTCCACAGGGGATTCGCCAACCGCACCTCCTCACCGAGCTCGACCGTCTCCGCCCGGACCTGCTCCGGTGTGACCTCCTCCCTCATGCGCGCCACGAGGGCGAAGGTGCCCATACCCCAGTGGAGGCCGGGATTCGCGGGGTTCATGGTCATGGGAACCCAGAAGTCGTTTCGCGCCGACGGGAGGTCGAAGCCCTCCGGGAGTACCCCCACCACCTCCACCTCCCGGCCGTCCAGGGTGATCGTCCGTCCCAGCACGCCCGGGTCCGCACCGAATGCCGTCCGCCAGAAGTCGTGTCCCACGACTGCCACATCGCCTTGCCCGGGGCGGGCCTCGTCGTCCCGGAAGAGCCGACCCAACCGGGGAGCGACGCCCAGGAGCCGCAGGTACGAGGGGGAGACCTCCGCCGCCGTCACCCGTCGGGGCGCCCCAGTCCGGGGAGCCCAGGTCATCCCCACCGCGTCCCAGGCGGCCCCGATCTCGTCCACCGTGGCCATGTCCCGCGCCAGGATCTCGAGGGTGCCGGGGGAGTGGGTCCACCCGTCCAGGACCGACACGAGCCGGTCCGGCTCCGGAAAGGGAAGAGGTCGGAGCAACGCCCGGTCCGCCACCGCGAAGATCAGCGCGTTCGCGCCGATCCCCAGAGACAGCGTCAGGATGGCAAGGGCACTGAACCCCGGGCTGCGGCCGAGACCTCGGGCCGCCTGAATCACCTGTCGCATCACACCCATCATCCGCTCTCCCGGTCCAACCCGAAGTTCTCTCACCGTCTCCCCGGGGACCCGGGCGGCGAAGGCGAGCACCTGCCGGCGATACCAGCGACGGGCCCATCGCTCTCCCCGTTCCCGGGCGCGTCGGGCGAAGAGCCGCTCCATCTCCTCCTGGAGGGCCAGCCGATCCTCGGGAGGAACGACCCTCTGCAGGAGACGCTCCCACCGGCGGGGGGGCCGGGATCCCCCCGCCGGTCCCTCCCCAGGCCCCGACGTCATGGGGTCCGACCCAGCCCCAGGGCCCCGTCGAGGCCGTCCCAGAGGCGCTGGTAGGCCTCCCGGGCCGCCTTGAGGCGCTCCCGACCCGATTCCGTGACCTGGAAGTAGCGACGGTCCCGGCCTCCATCGTCGCCGGGGTCCCGAAGCTCCGACGTCACCAACCCCTTCTCCTCCAGGCGTCGCAGGATCACGTAGACCGAAGCCACCGTCGCTTCCCGGCCGGTCCGGGTTTCCAACTCCTCCACGATGGGCGCCGTATACGCGTTCCTGCCGAGCCGGAGCAGAGCCAGCATGGCCTGGTGCTCGAGCTCCCCGAGTCCGTCACGGCCCATGGGCCACCCCCGTTTCTGACATTGTCTGCATCAAGGTCTCCGGTAGGACACTGAAAATGTCAGAAGGGTTCCCTGACGGGGGAGCCGGCTCCTCGGACCGGGCGGTCCCGGAGCGCCGCGGGGCCGCCCGTCAGCCGGCGTCGCTCACCGCTCCGGCCCCGGCTTCAGATCCGCTCGAAGAGCCATTCGGGCGTGAACTGGTTCAGCCATGCCGCGAGGATGGTGAAGCGTCCCGTGATCAGGAGGATCCCGAGAACCACCAGGAGTGCGCCCGACGCCTTCTCCAGGATGGGGATCCAGCCGCGAAAACGCTTGAACGTCGAGAGGAACCGGTCCAGGGCCAGCGCCGCGAGGAGAAACGGGATCGCCAGCCCCAGGGAATAGGCCAGGAGGAGTCCCGTGCCTTGCCACACCGTCTCCGACGTACCGGCCAGGGTCAGGATGGCCCCGAGCACCGGTCCGATGCAGGGCGTCCAACCGGCTCCGAAGGCGGCCCCCACGGCGAGCGTGCCCAGGTGGCCCGCCGGCTTGTCGCTGAGCTGCACCCGGCGTTCCCGCAGCAGGGGCGCGATGCGGAACACGCCCATCAGGTGGAGACCGAAGACCAGGATGACGGCGCCCCCGATACGGGCCAACCAGACTTCGTAGAGGCGGAAGAACTGTCCCAGAAAGGACGCCGAGGCCCCCAGGAGCAGGAAGACGAGGGTGAATCCAGAGACGAACAGGATGGAGTGGGTGAGGATGGCTCGCCGGTCCCCTCCCTCCTGGAGATCGTCGAGAGTCATCCCGGTGACGAACGACAGGTAGGACGGGACCAGAGGCAGAACGCAGGGCGACAGGAAGGAGAGGAGCCCGGCGGTGATGGCGATGAGGATTCCGACCTGATCAACCATGGCGTGACGGGTCCTCGAGTTCGTGTGCGGGTTCGGCAGGGTCCGGATTCCCCAGCCGTCGGACCTCGTCCTTGCGGCGGGCCCGCCGTGCTTCCAACGCAGCCCGGACCCCGGCGGTTCCCCCGAACCATCCCAGGAGGACCGCCAGAATCCAGCCGGCGACCCGTGGAAAGAGGGCCGCCAGCACCGCCAGAGGAACGATGATCACCGCCACCGTCCCCAGGACGGTTCGGTCTTCGCGGCCCAGGGGCCGATGACCGGCGAGGGCGTCCCCGAAGATGGAACCGGCCCGGACCACGTCGGAGAGTCGGAAGCCCCCGCTTCCAGCGGTCTGGGAGCGAAACTCCCGGGAGAAGCGTTCCGGGAGGCTGCCCTCCGGGTCCAGCGGAGACACGGGTGCGGCCACCTCCACGGGGTTCCTGCTCGGTGCCCGTCCGCTCCCGGGCAGAACGATCTCCACGGCGGAGGCGAGGTCCGCCAGGAAGAGGCCCTCAAGCTGACCCGCCAGGGCCTCGTCCGCGACGCCCACGTCGATCTCCCAGTTTCCCAGCAGGGAGGCCGAATTGATGTTGCTGGAGCCGACCCGGCCCCACCAGCCGTCGACCACCGACGTCTTGGCGTGGATCATGGGGCCCTGCCACTCGAAGAGCCGGACGCCCGACTCCAGCAGGAACCGGTACCCCGCCCGGGACAGCGTACCCACCCAGGGCCAGTTGTTGTGAGCCGGGACGAGGACCCGGACGTCCACCCCTTCCAGGGCCGCCGCCGCCAGGGCCTCCGACACGGGCCGGGGCGCGACGAAGTAGGGATCGGTGATCCAGAGCCGATTGACGGCGTGGGCAGCCATGAGCTGGAGGGTCCGATAGACGCGGGATCGACCGGGCTCCCCCTGGATGATCCAGACCGGCGTCTCTCCCCGGGCCGGGGTCGCGTCGGAGTCCGCCCGCTGTGCCGTGGGAACCGGAGTCCCCTCGGCAGCCCAGATCCGCTCGAAGGCCTGGGCTGCCCGAGCGGCGGCGGGCCCGTGGATCTCCACGCCCGTGTCACGCCAGGGAGGCTGCAGGCCGTCCCCCGCCCATTCGACACCCACGCAGAAGCCACCCACGAAGGCCAGTTCGCCGTCCACACATACGAGTTTGCGGTGGTCCCGT
>JARRPL010000106.1:0-10236 GCA_037382905.1 Gemmatimonadota bacterium
CGAAGTGCGCCGGGACGGTACCCGGGCTCCCCACGCCCCTCCGTTCTAGGCCGTGAGAACCTCGCGGACGTGGTCCAGGGCCCATTCCAAAGTCTCCTGGTCGATGACCAACGGCGGCGCGAACCGGATGACCTGGTGGTGGGTCTCCTTCGCCAGGATTCCCCGGTTCTGCAAGGCCTCGCAGAAGGGACGGGCCGGCCCGGAGGACGCCTTGATCTCCACCCCGATCATCAGGCCCTTGCCCCGGACTTCCTGGACGTGGGGTGAATCGATCTCCCGGAGGCGGGCCCTGAACCAACGTCCCAGCTCATCCGACCGGCGGGGCAATTCCTCGTCGATGATCGCCCGGAGTGAGGCGCGCCCCACTGCAGCTCCCAGCGGGTTGCCGCCGAAGGTCGAGCCGTGGTCGCCGGGGTGGAACACGTCCATGTACTTGCGATCCGCAAGGGCAGCCGAGACGGGGTAGACCCCCCCGCCCAGCGCCTTGCCGACGATGAGGACGTCGGGCCGTACGTCCTCCCAGTCGCAGCAGAACATCCGGCCCGTCCGTCCGAGCCCCGTCTGGATCTCATCCGCCATGAAGGCGATGTCGTGCTCCGCGCACATCTCGGCGGTGCAGCCCAGATAGCCGTCCACCGGGACGATCACCCCTCCCTCACCCTGAATGGGCTCCACCAGGAAGCCCACCGTGTTGGGGGTGATGGCCTTCTCGAAGGCGGCGGCGTCGCCGTACGGCACCATGACGAACCCCGGAGTGAAGGGACCGAAGCCCTCCCGGTACTGGTCCTCCGACGAGAAGCCTACCAGCGTGGTGGTGCGACCGTGGAAGTTGTTCGTGCAGACGATGATCTCCGCCCTGTCGGCGGGGACACCCTTCACCTGATACCCCCACTTCCGGACCATCTTGATGGCGGTCTCCACCGCCTCGGCACCCGTATTCATGGGCAGAGCGCGCTCGAAGCCGGTAGCCTCGCAGAGTTCCTTCAGGAAGGGGCCCATCTGGTCGTTGTGGAAGGCGCGAGAGGTCAGGGTCAACCGCTCCATCTGGTCCCGGGCGGCATCCAGGATCCCCGGATGCCGATGCCCCTGGTTCACCGCCGAGTAGGCGGCGAGCATGTCCAGGTACTTCTTCCCGTCGACGTCCCAGACCCAGCAACCCTCACCCCGCTCCAACACCACCGGGAGGGGCTTGTAGTTGTGGGCGCTGTACGCCTCCGCCTGCTGCAGGAAATCCTTCGTCCGAGAAGTGGTTGCTTCGACCATGGTGGCCTCGTGGTGGAGTCGTTCGATGGGGCCGTACGCAGGGCGATACGGCCAGGAGCAAGGAGTTCAGTGGTCCCGGTGCGGACGGATGCGCCCGACCGGGTCGCGTCGTCGCTCGTCCACCTCGAACCGGAAGACGTCCGGCCGAGCGTAATGGCCCGTCACGTCGAAGTCGAATTTCGCCCGGGTCACGGCTCCGGCCTCCAGGTCGGCGTAGAGGACACCTTCGCGGTCGAAGAGGGGGCCCGCGATACAGGTCCCGGCAGGATCGTACACCGCGCTGCCCCCCCGGCAAAGGGTCTCCGGCCACGCATCGAGTTCCCGGGCGAGCTCGAGATCGCCGGGATACATGTCCCGGGTCACGTATTGATTGCAGCCCAGGACGAAACAGCGACCCTCCAGAGCGATGTGCCGGAGTGTGGCCTGCCAGCGGTCCCGGGCATCGGCGGTCGGCGCCAGATAGATCTCCACGCCCTTCCCGTACATGGCCATCCGGGCCAGTGGCATGTAGTTCTCCCAACAGATGAGCCCTCCCACCCGTCCAGCCGGGGAATCGAAGACCGGGAGGGTGCTCCCGTCCCCCTCACCCCAGATCACCCGCTCGGCCGCCGTGGGCTTGAGCTTCCGATGCTTTCCCAGGAGTCGGCCGTCGGGCCCGAAGTAGAGCAGCGTGCAGAAGAGGGTCCCGCCGGAGAAGTCGGTGTCCCGCTCCACCACACCCACCGCCAGAAGGACCCGGGCCTCGGCGGCGGCCTTCCCCATTCGGTCCGTCTCGGGGCCGGGGACGGCGATGGCGCCATCGTGGTAGCGCTCCCACACGCGGCGCCCCGCCTCGCTCCTCCCCCCCACTGCGGTACCGAAGGCGAGACCCCACGGATAGCCGCCCACGAAGGCCTCGGGCATGAGCACGAGGCGCGCTCCTGCGCCGCCGGCCTCCCGGACTCGCCGTTCGACCTCGTCCACGGCGCCGGGCGTATCGAACGGGCGGCCCCGGGGCTGGACGACGGCGATCCGGGTCATGGACTCGGGGCCGGCGGCCCCCGTGGAGTCGGGTCCCGGTGCCGTCATCTCAACCGCCCTGAAAGATGAGTTCCATCACCACCTCGCCCACCATCTCGAGAGAGGAGGCGGAGATGTTGTCCATGTCATCCTCCTGGGTGTGCCAGAAGGCGTTCCCGGGCCCGTAGTCGAAGTCGATCACGTTCACGGTGGGAAGCCCGGCGTTGTTCAAGGGGAGGTGGTCGTCGCTGATCCGCTGGCCCACTTCGAAGGGGAAGGTGTCCTGGTACCCCAGGGCGTGGGCCACACCCCATACCCGCTCCGCCACCTCGCCCGCCAGCTGGGACGAGTAGCCTTCCACGGGAAAGCGTGGGTCCACGTCCCCCACCATATCCAGCAGGACGCCGTAGTCCGGACGGGGATCCGGCAGGTCCCGGGCGAAGTACCGGGCACCCAGGAACATGTCCTCGGTGGTGGGGCCGTAGTCCTCCCCGTCCACAAGGAGGAGATCCACCCCCACATCCGGTGGCACCTCCGCGAGAAGGTCGGCCAGGTGGAGGAGGACCGCCGTCCCGGAGCCGCCGTCGTTGGCCCCGGGCACCGGCAGTGCCCGGGCTTCCGGGGTCTCCTCCTGGTCGGAGGTGGGGCGGGTGTCCCAGTGGGCCAGGAAGAGCAGCCGTCTCGGCGCCTCCGGGAGGAAGCGGGCGAAGACGTTGGTGAGCTGGAGCTCCTCGCCCGTTTCCGAGTGGACGTGGGTGAAGGGCTGGAGGATCACCGTGTCCGCCGCACGCTGGAGGCGCTCCGTCATCCAGAGGAGCTGAGCCTGGTGACCCGCCGTCCCAGGAACCCGCGGGCCGAAGGCGAGCTGGGTGTCCACCAGGGCCAGTGCCGCCGCCCCGTCGAAAGACGGGCGGTCGGGCGTCAATTCGGGAACGCTGAGCTCTCCAGAGCCGTCGCCACAGCCTCCAACGGCCACGAGAGCGGCGAGGACCATGGCGGTGCGAGCCGCCCCGGGACGGCGACCGGTTCCCGAGTAAGTCGAGATCGTCATGCGCGGGAAGCTATCAGCCTCCTCTCCAGGGGTCACCCTGAGGCCCCCGACCGCGCCCTCCTCCCCACGCGGATCCTCTCGGAGGGGGTCGGCCCCGGGGTGGGTTGATCCGACCTATCGGGGATCACGAAAGGCCCGGGATCGACGTCGTCGCTCCCGCACCTCCGGCCGGAGGGACAGGGCGATCCTGGCGACCCGATGCCCCCACTGCACGCCCCAGGGGCCACTCGGGAGACCCGCCCCCGGAGACGGAACGGCCCGACCCGCCCCCATGGGGAACCGGTCGGGCCGTCTCGGCGGATCGGGGCTCCGCTAGACGACCACGATGGCCCCACGCTCCTTCCCCGGAGTCCGCCGTCGGTCCCCCACCGTCCCCGTCCTCAACCGCACTTGGAGTAGCCGCAGACGTGGCACTTCACGCAGCCCTCCTCGTAGGAGAGCTGGCCCGCTCCGCAGTCGGGACACGAGCCGAAGAAGCTCTGGGGAGGTGCCGACGCCGTGACCCCGAACTGGGCCTGCTCCGCCCCGCTGCGGACCGGAGCGCCGAGGGGAAGGGTCTCCTGGACGCCTTCCTTCTCTTCCAGGTATCGCTCCAACGCCTGCCCGATGGCATCCGGTGCCGACAGGACCTTGCTGGGACCCACTCCCACGGCCCGATCACACGAGATGCCCCGCAACTGCTCCTTGATGGCGCTGATGGGAATCCCGGAGCGAAGGCTCAGCGAAACGAGACGACCGATGGCCTCGGCATCGGCCATCGCTGCGCCCCCCGCCTTACCGAGGGTGCAGAACACCTCGAAGGGTCGCCCGGTCTCGTCTTCGTTGACGGTGACGTAGAGATCCCCGAGCGGGGAATTCATCTTGATGGTCCGCCCCCGAAGCATCGTGGGACGCTGGCGCTTGTGCCGACGAGCCGCGGCGGTGGCATCGTTCTCCGAGAGCTGAGCCTCGATGTCCGCCATCTCCACTCGGAGCTGGTGCACCTCCTCGCGGCTGTCGGCGAGGTACTGCTCCAGCTCCGCAATGCGGGCGACGGCCTCCTCCACCTCGGCGTCGGTGCCGGCGCCGGCTTCTCCCTGGCCCGTCTTCCCGGTGGAGAGCACCTGCATGGGCCGGGAGCCGTCCCGATAGACCGTCACGCCCTTGCACCCCAGCTCGAAGGCGAGCTGGTAGATCTCCCGAACGTCGGCCTCGCTGGCCTCGTGGGGGAAGTTCGTGGTCTTGGAGATGGCGGAGTCGACGTGCTCCTGGAAGGCGGCCTGCATCCGCACATGCCACTCCGGGGTGATGTCGTGGGCCGTCACGAAGACCCGCTGGACCTCCTCGGGCACCTCGTCGAAGTGGATGTGGCCCTCGGTGGCGATCCGCTCCATGAGCTCCTCCGAATACCACCCCTGCTCCTGGGCGATGCGGATGAAATCCGGATTCACGTCGGGCATCATGACGCCTGCCTGGTTCCGCATGAAGGCCACGGCGAAGAGGGGCTCGATCCCGCCGGAGCAGCCGGCGAAGATGGAGATGGTCCCGGTGGGCGCCACCGTGGTGAGGTTGCAGTTCCGAAGCTTCCGCTCGGGGCGGACCCGGGTCCCGTCCTGACGCCGGGCTGCCGTCTCGTCGGGGCCCCAGATGGACTTCTCCCAGGCGGGAAAGACGCCTCGAGTCTCAACGAGCTTTTCGCTCGCGTTCCGGGCCTCCTCGTTGACGAACTCCATGAGGTGGCGGCCCATCTCGACCCCCTCCGTGCTGGAGTAGGGGATCCCGAGACGCACCAGCATGTCGGCCCAGCCCATGATCCCCAGCCCGATCCGGCGGATCTGGTGCGCCAGGTCGTGGATGTCCTCCAGGGGGTATCGGTTCGCGTCGATGACGTTGTCCAGGAAGTGCACCGCAAGATGGACCACCTGACGGAGTCGATCCCAGTCCACCCGCTCCTGGATGGGACGGTCGGCGGGCACGTCGGTATCCACGAACTTCCCGACGTTGATGCTCCCGAGGTTGCAGACGTCGTAGGGGAGGAGCGGCTGCTCGCCGCAGGGATTCGTGGCCTCGTAGCTCCCCAGCGCGGGAACCGGATTGTACTCGTTGGCCCGATCCACGAAGAAGGTCCCGGGCTCACCCGTCTTCCACGCCCCGTGGACGATGAGATCGAAGATCGCTCGGGCGTTCTCCTGCCCCACCACCTCACCGGAACGGGGATGGATCAGGTCGTAGTCGGCATCCTTCTCCACCGCGTCCATGAAGGCGTCGGTGATGGCCACGGAGATGTTGAAGTTCGTGACCTGCGAGGTGTCGTCCTTGCAGGTGATGAAGCGGCGGATGTCGGGGTGGTCCACCCGGAGGATCCCCATGTTGGCGCCTCGGCGCGTCCCGCCCTGTTTCACCACCTCGGTGGAGGCATCGTAGAGCTTCATGAACGACACCGGGCCCGACGCCACCCCCGAGGTGGAACGCACCTGCGAGCCCTCCGGGCGGAGCCGGGAGAAGCTGAACCCGGTACCGCCCCCGGACTGATGGACCAGCGCCATGGCCTTGAGGGTGTCGTAGATGCCGCTCCTGCCGTTGGAGAGTGCATCCTCCACCGGGAGGACGAAACAGGCCGAAAGCTGCCCCAGGGGTCGGCCGGCGTTCATCAACGTCGGGGAGTTGGGCTCGAACTCACCCCGGGTCATGAGGCCGTAGAACTGTCGCGCCACCTCGTCGATGGCGACGTCGGACGCCCCGTAGCGACGATCCGCCTCGGCGATCACCCGGGCCACGCGCCAGAACATCACCTCGGGCTCCTCCACCGGCTCTCCCTCCTCGTCCTTCTTCAGGTACCGCTTACCGAGGACGATACGGGCATTCCCGGTGAGCTCGGCAGGAGGAAGATCTTCAGGCGTCGAGTCGTCCCAGATGAAGGGCTCTGGCGGGAACGGCGGCACGTTGGACGACATAGGCTGGATACTCCCCTGGTGGAAAACGGTGTGGAAAAGCGGTGGAGAAGATGTGGAAAAGCGGTGACACCATCGGTGCCCCGCGGAAGCGGTTGTGGAGAACCCCGGCCGGCCACACTACCGATTGGGGCGGACCGAGTATAGGGGCACTAGATCTTGTGGTCAAGAAGGAAACGGCCGAGGGCGTGGAACCTCCGTGCCGAACCGGACTTCCCGGAACGAGCTCGCCCTCGTCCAGGAGAGCCGTACCCGACGTTTCGGATTTGGTTCGGGTTTCAGACGGTCCCGCCGAGGCGCAGGTAGAAGCGCACACCCTCGCCGTCCACCAGCGGCGAAGCGGCCCCGACCCGAAGGACCAGGGGGAGGCGGAACAGGAGGCTCACCCGCGCAGCGATCTCGACGCCGGCGCCGGCCACGGGATCCTGGCGCGGCTGATCGTAGCCCGGCCCGCCGCCCTCTGGACCCCACGCGTTGCCCGCGTCCAGGAAGAGGGCCCCGTGGATCCGATCGAGGTGGAGAGGGACGAGACCCAGGCCACGGTTCACCAGCGCCAGGGGGAAGCGATATTCCCCACTCGCCACCCACGCCCCTCGACCCGAGCGCACTCCCACGTCGTATCCCCGGACCGGGAAGAACAGGCCGGTGCCTCCGAAGAGCGAGAGTCCCGTCAGCGTCTCGGCCTCTCCCTGGACGCCGCCCACCTCCCAGGTGAACTGGTCTGCGCCGGGACCGGAGGCGAACCCGCCGGCCAACCGCAGGGCGAAGACGTGGTCGGCGAACCCCGGGCCCGGTACCGACTGGTAGATCTGGAGCTGGCCCAGGAGATCCCGCTGGGAGCGGTCTCTCCCCTCCACGCCCTGGACGCTGTCCGCCAGCGACGCCTCGAACCGGGCTCGGCCCACGAGGGAGACGCTGATCCCCTCCTCGGCGCTCACCGACAGCGCGTGTCCCCGGACCGTTGACGCGTTCAGGGTGAGCCGGCCCTCCCAGAGCCGGGCGTCGGGACGCCGGAGGGTCACCGCGTCGGTGGGGCGAAGGTCGTCGTCCAGAAGCGTGCGGGACTCCCAGACCAGGCCGCCGGTGACGCCTACGGACGCCTGGGACCGCCAGCGGGTCCGGCGGAGGGTGACCCCCAGCCGGAGCCGACGCTCCCGCTCCCGCACCCAGAAGGCCTCCGGAGGCTCACCCGGCCGGGTCTCCACGGCGTAGGGCCCGTCGGCACTCCAGTCCTGTTGGAGATCGGCGGTGAAGATCGGGTTGCCGAGACCCCGCCAGGAGTACCCCAGCATCCCCACCGCCTGGCCGCTCAGGGAGACGGCGCCGCGGGCGGCCCAGCTGTGGCGGCCCACCAGATCCTGGCCACCCGTCTCCAGTCCCACGAACGGCTCGATCACATCCCGGCCCCGGCGTCGGACAGAAGAGAGAAGCAGGGGCGACCAGTAGTTCGGGAGGAGGGACGGAAGGGAGGCATACGGCTCCGCTGGAGCCCCGAGCCCGGCAGCCGTGGAGTCCGGCAGCACCACGGGAGGCGGTCCCGGCGCCGGGGACTGCTGAAATCGAGGGTGGAGCGGGGCCGGTGTCCACGTCTCGGGATCCCACGGCACCCGAGCGAGCTCCCAACCGTCGGCGGTGTACTCCGACAGGTAGAGCCACCGGCCCTCCGGGTCCGGCGCTGGGAAGGCCACACCGGTGGCGACCCGGGTCACGGCCTGCACGGGACCGGCTTGTCGGGCCTCGGGGTCGACGGTGGCCGCGACGATCTGAGGAATCCCGGTGCGATCCGACCCCCACAGGAGGGTCCGAGAGTCGAGGCTCCAGGCCGGGGCCAGGTCCAGCGCCCGGTCCGCCGTCGCCTCGAGAACCAACGCTCCGCTCTCGGCGTTCAGGACCACTACGTCCGCCAGCCCGCTCCCGGACCAGCGGGTGGCGGCGATCCAGCGTCCGTCGGGAGAAACGCGAGGAAAAGCCCAGACGGACGCTTCCGGAAGGTCGGGAAGCGGGTGGGTGGCCCCGCTGAAGGGATCGACCCGGACCAGCGTGCTTCCCTGGCCCTGGTAGCGCACCGCCACGGCCCACCTCCCGGAGGGTGCGAGATCGGGCTGATCCAGTCCGGTGCCCCGGGTCAGTCGCGTCTCGGCACCGTCAGGCCCGATCCACCAGAGGTCGCGGCGGATCCGGAAGTTGTCCACGTACTCGAGCTGAGCCGCCAGGAGCCGCCCGTCGAGGGCCGGGGCCACGTCCGCCAGGCCGTTGGTCCGATGGACGAACCGGGAGGTGCCCGTCTCGGGGTCCCAGCGACGTAGCTGGGTATCGCTTCGACCGTCCGCCCGGGCGAAGACGACGGTCCCGTCCGGGGCGACCCGGGGGCGGACCGCCTGGCGCCCGCCCGCGGTGAGACGGTCCGGCCGGGTCACCCCACCCGAGGCCGCCAGGCCCTCCACCACGGCCCGGGCCTCCGCCTCGACGGAGTCCCGCCATCGATCCCATTCCCGGGAGAAGGTGGAGCCGAACGCCTCCCGGGCCGCGGCGTCCAGGCGGTAGGGAACCCACTGGTCCACCGTAGCGTCGATCCAGTCCACGAGCTTCCCGGCCCCATATCGGCCTGCCAGGTATTCGAAGAAGAGTCCTCCGTAGAGGTAGTCCCGCTCCCCGGCGGGCCACAGGGGTGAACGTCCCCAGAGCAGCCGTCCGGAGCATCATCCGGAAGTAGGTGCCCCGGTCGCGGCCAGTCGGCGTGAACCGGGACTCGGCCCAGGTGGCGAGACCCTCCACGGCCCAGTCCGGCGCCGCCGTGGCGGGAAAGAAGGGCCACCCCGCGGGGACCCGCCCGAAGATCGATCGAAGGAAGCCGCCGAATCGGCTGGTGGCGTCGAGATGGACGACGTGAGCCAGCTCGTGGGTGATGACGAGGTCCAGCCATTCGTCGAAGTAGGTGAGGGCATACCCCTCCACCGGGGGTCGGGCGTAGATGACGACCCGGCGGGGCGGACGGACGATGGCGTATCCGTTCGAGATGTCGATCTCGTCGGTGATCAGGAGCTCCACCCGATCCGCCGATCCCACGGGGAAGGTGCGGGTCAGTCGACGCCACGCCGCCTCCGCCAGCTCCGCCGCCCGGCGACCCAGCTCCTCCCGTCCCGCCGGGAAGGTCACGTCGAAGTGGGTCGTCGTCAGGGTGACCCAGTCGGTGTCGGGCGCGATCTGCGCCCTGAGAGGCCCCGCGACGGACAGGCATCCCAGAAGCACGAGGGCACGGAGGGCCGCCAACGCTCTCGAACAGGCTCGTCGCGAGCCCACCCAGGATCGGATCCTGGACCTGGGTCGAAAGCTGTCGGCCTTCCGCCGGGGGGGCCAGGGTGCCGACGACGGGGAAACGGCGGATCGGGATGGAGACGGGCGGGCCCGGGACCGCGACGAGGACGACGGATCCAACTGGCTCCTGGCCACCGCGGGAGGTGCCCTCGTGGCCACCCTCCTCAAAGGGTGGCCGGCCCGGGGCGAGCCCGGGCCGGCGCTGGTGGCTCGCGCGGCGGCGGCGGGCGCGGCGGCAGCCGTCCTGGTGGCGTTGGGCCGGGACTTTGTCCGGGGTGAGCGGTCTCTCGACATGGAGGACGTGCCGGACCGACTCCTCTCCGGCGCGGCCCGGGGGTTGATCTTCGGTGCGGTGGTCGAGCCCCGTCTTCCGGGACCGCCGATCCTGAACGGGGCGATCTGGGGAGGTGCGGAGTTTCTCCTCTCACCCCTGGGGGGACTGGGTCGGCTGCTTGGACGGCACACGACGTACGGCCGCCTCCCCGTGGTACAGGGCGTACTGAATCAGGACGCCGGTTCGGACGACGCCGATCTGGTGGAGTCCCTGGTCTTCGGCGTGGCGCTGGCCCTGATGGCGGGATCCACCGAGCGTTGAACGCCCGGCGCGCTCCGGAGCCTCTAGGGCGGCGAACGGGTCAGGAGGGGGATCCGCCAATCCGCCGGGTCCGGCGCATCCTA
>JARRPL010000107.1:0-12220 GCA_037382905.1 Gemmatimonadota bacterium
TCGGGACCGCCCACACGACCCGGGGGATGCGCTTCCTCCTCATGCACTCGCCGTGCCCCACGGGTAGGAAGTCTGAGCCCTCCGATTCGGTCCAGCTGGTCCGTTTGGCGGTCCGGAGCGGACTCTTCCCCCTGGTGGAGGTCTTCGACGGGACCCGCTGGCGGATCAACGTCGAGCCCGACGGAGCGGACCCGGCGGAGTACTTCCGGCGTCAGCGCCGTTTCCCCGACGACCGGGTGGATCTCGAGGCGACCCGGAGCTGGATCCGGGACCGGTTCGAGAGGCTCCGGGTGCTGGCGGAGGCCTTCCCGGCGGCGTAGGGGTCAGCGCTCCCGGAACACGAATTCCCGCACCAGCTCCCCGATCCGGTCGTCGCTGGCGCCGACGTCCGTGATGAGGGACAGGTGGGTGCGGTTCGGGACCTCGACGGCCCGGACGTTCGCATTCCCGGCGCCCTGGAGGGCGGCGGCCAGCGCTTCGTTCTGGGCCTTGCGCCAATCGTCGTCGCCGTCGGCATAGATCAACAGGATATCGTCCTGGTCCGGACCGATGTGGGGGGAAACCGAGGCGGCCAGCCAGCCGTCCGGGTCCGTGCCCCAGATGGTCTCGTACACCGGGTTCCGGGCGATCCGGTCCGGTGCCGTCTCCTCCACGTAGAGGAAGGGACTCACCAGCACGGTGCCGGCGACCTGGTTCCGGTCCACCCCCACGGCGTCGAGGTACCGGGGGTCGAGGGCCAGGAGGGCCGCCAGGTAGGCCCCCGCCGAGTGCCCGGCCAGGACGAGCCGGCCGGGGTCGCCCCCGTGGGCGGCGATGTTCTCCGAGACCCAGGCGACGGCCCGGGCGGCGTCCTGGGTGTGCACGGGGTGCGAGACTTCCGGTGACATCCGGTACGTGGCGCTCACCACACCGATCCCCATGGCCGTGAGCCGGCGGGCCAACGCCTCGCCGTCGTCCTTCTGCCCCCCGATCAGGGCGCCGCCGTGGAAGAAGACCAGGACGGGAACGGACTCGGCGCCCTCCGGCATGTACACGTCCAGGAGATCCCTGCCCTCAGGGTGGTCGGCGACCCCGTCGTAGGGGATATCCCGGGTTGCGTTCATCTGCGCCGACGCATCGGCCCAGGCGAAGGAGAGCAAGGCCACCACGAGCAGCACCGGCATGCGGATATCCTCCTGCGGGGGTCGGGTAGTCTACGATGCAAGCCCCCGATGGCGCGAGGCCTCGACGGGTCAGCCGCCGGAGGGGGCCACACGCCAGTCGGCCAGGAGCCGGGTGTGGGGGTCCACCACGACGTCCACGACCCCTGGTCCCGCCGGCACCCGGAGGACGCCCCGGCGGGAGCCCTCCGAGCGGGGGCGCATCTCCAGCGTCGAGACCGGTCCCACCGTCCCGTCCTCGTGGCGGACGGCCAGGTCGACCTCGATGTCGAAGGCGTAGCGCTCCTGAACCTGCTCCACCTCCACCACCAGCTCCCCGTCGTCCGCGCTCCACCGCACGTCCAGGACGGGGATCCCCCCCTGGAAGAGCCACTGGTCGAACACGTCCTCGAGGTCCTGGCCCGAGGCCTCCTCCAGGTGGCGGCGCAGGTCGGCCGTCGAGGCGTTCCGGTTCACGAACTCGGCGTAGTACGACCGGATCCCCGCGTCGAAGGCGTCCGCCCCGATCCGGTCCCCGATCATGTGCAGGATCCAGGCGCCCTTGTCGTACATCATCCGACCCGAGACGTCGTTCAGATCCGCCACGTAATCCCGGACGAGCCGGAAGTCGTAGTCCTGGCCGGCGTAGAAGTCCCGGACCGTGGTACGGGACTCCCGAAGGCCGTCGACGAAGTCGTCGTGACCGTAGTGGTGACGGCGGAAGAGGAGCGTGTAGTACGTGGCGAAGCCCTCGCTCAGCCAGACGTCGTTCCAGTGGTATTCGGTGACCGCGTTGCCGAACCACTGGTGGGCGATCTCGTGGATGATGACGTTCTGCCAGCGCCGCTCCCGGGTCCCGGAGACCGAGGCCTCCGAGTAGGCCGGGGTCGAGGCCGCCTCCATCCCTCCGCCCGTGGCGGTGGACACCACGTTCGCCAGGCGGTCGTTCACGTACGGCCCGATCAGGTCGGCGTAGTACCCGAGGACGTCCTTGGAGGGCTCGGCGAAGTCGTAGAAGCCCGCGTCCCGGTCCTGCCAGTAGACCCAGGTCTCGATGGGAACGTCCTCCCACCGGTCGACCTGCTGCACGGCGAAGCGGGCCACGCCGAGAAAGTAGAGCCAGGTGGCGGTGGGCACGGGGTTCACGTAGTGGGTCCTGCGAGTCCCGTTCCCCAGGTCCGACTCCTCCACCACCGTCCCGTTCGAGGCGACCTGGTAGTGGCTCGGGGCCACCACGACCATCTCCGACGTCGCCTTGTCGTAGGGGTGGTCCACCACGGGAAGCCAGGCCCGCACCCGTGAGGACCAGTTGTCGCTGAAGAAGGTGCGATCCCCGTACGTGTTGGGGCCGATGTCGAGTCCGTCGGAGGGCCGACCGGAGTAGTGTACCCCGACCTGCACCCGTTCCCCCGCCGGGACCACCCGCCCGAGATCGATGACGAGGCGGTGATCCTCGTGACGGAACGACAGCTCCCGGCCGTCCATCTCGACCCGGGAGACCGTCATCCCGGCGCCGTCGAGGCTGTCCACGGGCTGGATCAGATCCAGGCGCAGCTCCCGCTGACCCCCGTCCAGGTAGCGGGCGCTCGCGGTGGCCACCCCCTGGATCACATCCGTCTCGTCGGAGAGGGTCAGATGGAAGACGTAGCCCAGCATGTCGATGCCGGGATTCTTCGGGTAGGCGTCCCGGTACTCCTGGGCGACGGCGCCCACGGCGAGGGACGGGAGGGCGAGGGCGACGAGGGCGGCGGCCCGAGGGATATTCCGGTTCATGGCGGGACAGGATGCGGGCCGGCGCCGCGAGACGCCACCGGCGGCCGTGGAACCCGGTCCCGGCATGCCCTCGGCCACCCGCGCACGCGCCTCTTTGGACACCCTCGCACCCGTTGCCGTACCCGAGACGGGAGGGGACCGATTCCGGCGGACCACGGGCCCACTTGCCCCGGCCGCGCGGGATCGATCCATTCCGGCGCGTCGCGTCATGGATCCGCCCGATCTCCACCCGGGCCGGACCCGATTCCTCTGCACCGGTATCGTCATGCCCGCCTCCCTGCCCTCGACCTCGCCCTGTTGCGGGCGCCTCCCGTCCCTCCCGGACCGGCACCCGACCGGAAGGCCCGGTCCCGGGTCCGCCGTCGCCGCCCTGGCGTTCGTGGCCTTAAGTACCATCTGGCCGGCCCCCGTGGCGGCCCAGCTTCCCCGGGTCGATGAGGCGCCGGTGGAGAACCGGGTCCTCACCCACCGGGAGCAGGCCCCCATCGTCCGGGCCCGGATCGAGGAGCGTTTCGACGACCTCCTCCCGGAGCTGATGCGTCGGGAGGGGATCGACATGTGGATCGTCGTGAGCCGGGAGTACAACGACGACCCCGTCTTCCGGTCCATGGCGCCCCTGACCACCTACTCGTCGCGACGCCGGACCATTCTGGTCTTCCACGACCGGGGTGGCGACGAGGGAGTGGATCGGATCAGCGTCGGCCGCTTCGACTACGACGGCCTCTTCGACGTCTACCGGACCCACAACGACTCCCAATACGTGGGTCTGCGAGCGCTGGTGGAAGAGCGGGACCCGGAGCGCATCGGGATCAACGTCTCGAATTCCTGGAACCACGCCGACGGGCTGACCCACAACGAGTACATGCGGCTGGAGGAGGCGCTGGGACCCTACGCAGACCGGCTCACCTCGGCGGAGATGCTGGCGGTGGGGTGGCTCGAATCGAAGCTCCCCTCGGAGACGGCCCGGTATCGCTACGTCATGAGGATCGCCCACCAGGTCATCGCCGAGGCCTTCAGCAACGCCGTCATCGCCCCCGGCGTCACCACCGACACCGACGTGGAGTGGTGGATGCGTCAGCGGGTGGCGGAGCTGGGGCTGGGCCAGTGGTTCCACCCCAGCATCAACGTGCAGCGCCGGGGCGGGCTCCCGGCGGAGCGGGATCCCCGTGGCACGGTGATCGAGCGGGGCGACATGCTCCACACCGACTTCGGCATCGTCCTCATGGGCTACGCCACCGACACGCAGCACAACGCCTACGTGCTCCTGCCCGGGGAGACCGAGGCGCCGGAGGGACTTCGGGCGGGCCTCCGGGCCGCCAATCGGCTCCAGGACCTGACCATGGAGTACGCGGTGCTGGGCGGCACGGGGAACGAGGCCCTCGCGGCGGCGCTGGGCCAGGCACGGGCCGAGGGTCTGACCCCCTCCATCTACTGCCACGCCATCGGCTACCACGGCCACGCCGCCGGGCCGCCCATCGGCATGAGCGACTACCAGGAGGGCGTGCCGGTGCGGGGGGACTACGAGTTCCGCCCCGGTACGTGGCACTCCATCGAGCTCAACGTCCGGCATCCGGTGCCCGAGTGGGACGGGCAGGAGGTGCGCTTCGCCCTGGAGGAAGACGCGGCGATCCTGGAGGATGGCTGGAGCTGGATCGACGGACGCCAGACCGGTTTCTACCTGATCCGGTAGGGGAGCCGCCCCCAGGTGGGGCCTGCGTCCCCGGGTCGGCGCGTAGGAACAACTCCGTCGGAGAGTTCGGGCTCGCCCCGACAGCGCCCGAGGACGGGGGCGGCTACGATCCACTACGCCTCCCCTGGACTCGCTGGGAGATGAGGGAGTTGTCGCCATGCCCCACCTCGACGAACGGCTGCACGACCCCGCGCCGCAGACGACGGCGTGCACGGGGCTGAGGCCGCCGGACCGCGACCCATGACCGCCCTCGGGGTCCGGGCGCGGAGAAGAGCCCACGGCCCGGTCGGAGACCCTGTCCCATGACGGCCTGGATCCTGGGCCTGGGCGTCCCCCTGCTGTATCTGCTGGGAGCCGCCAGCGCTCTGGACGCCGTCGTCAAGGCTCGCACGGCTCAGGGGGCGGTGGCGTGGGCCGTGTCCCACCTCACGGTGCCCTTCCTTTCCCTCCCCCTCTACTGGGTCTTCGGCCGCTCCACCTTCGACGACTACGTGCGGGAGCTCCAGGCGTTCGACGCGACCCTGGAGCACCGGCTGGAGGAAGCCAAGGCGGGGCCTCTCCGGGAGTGGCTGGTCCCCTCGGACGATCAGGGCGACCCGCGGCGCACCGCCGAGCTCCAGGGCTTCGCCCGTCTCTCCACCGTCTTCTTCACCCGGGGCAACGGGGCTCGGCTCCTGGTGTCGGGTCGTGAGGCGTTCGACGCCATGTTCGCCTGCATCGACACCGCCCGGGAGTATGTGCTCGCCCAGTTCTACATCGTCCGGGACGACACGCTGGGACGGGAGTTCCAGGAGCGTCTCATCGCTGCGGCGCTGCGAGGCGTCCGGGTCCACCTCCTCTTCGACGAGATCGGCAGCCACGCCCTCCCCCGACGGTACCTGGACGAGCTGCGGAGCGCCGGGGTCCACGTCCGGGGGGCCAGCGGCGGCCGCCGTTGGCTCGGGCGGTTCCGGCTGAATTTCCGGAACCACCGGAAGATCGTCGTCGTCGACGGACGGCGGGGATTCCTCGGCGGCCTCAACGTCGGAGACGAGTACGTGGGCGGCCACCCCCGCCTCACCCCGTGGCGCGACACCCAGCTCCAGGTCGACGGCCCGGTGGTTCTCGGCCTGCAGCTCTCCTTCATTCGGGACTGGTACTACGTGAGCCACCACGTCCCGGAGCTCAGCTGGGACGTGCACCCCAGCGCCGAGGATCGCCACGCCCTGGTCCTGGCCTCCGGTCCGGCGGACCGCCTCGAGACCTGTGGGCTGCTCTTCGCCCACGCCATCGACAGCGCGGAGCGCCGGGTCTGGATCGCCTCACCCTACTTCGTGCCGGACGGCCGGGTCCTGGGGGCGCTCCAGCTGGCGGCACTCCGGGGCGTGGACGTGCGCATCCTCATCCCCCGCATCGCCGATCACTGGATGTTCCGCTACGTCCACGACGCGTTCCTGGGCGAGGTGGACCAGGTGGGCGTGAAGGTCTTTCGCTACGACGAGGGCTTCATGCACCAGAAGGTGATCCTGGTGGACGACGACTACGCCGGCGTGGGGACGGCCAACCTCGACAATCGCTCGTTCCGACTCAATTTCGAGCTCACCTGTCTGGTGGAGGACGGCCCCTTCTGCGCGGAGGTCGAGGCGATGCTCGAAGAGGACTTCCGTCGTTCGACCCGCGCGGAAGCTCCCGACGTGGCGTCCTTGCCCCGCAGTGCCCGACTCGCCACCGAGATCACGCGGCTGCTGGCTCCCGCGCTCTGAGAGCTGCCGGGCGATCCCTGCACCGGCTCGTCGCCCCGTGCGGCAGGCGGACGGCGGGGCTCACGAACGCCCGGGGAGACACGATGCCCATTGCCGAGCCGGTCCCGGGGCGGCACTCTCCATGCGATCGCTGAACCCGACCGTCATCTGGAGCCTCCATGTCCCGTGATCGCAGAGAGTTCCTTCGGACCGCAGGGGCCGCAGGCCTCGGCCTCGGCCTCGGCCGAATCCCCACCCTCGACCTCACCGGGACGGAGCTCCGGACCCGGGCCTCCAGCGCCCCGCGGGCCCTGAACGTCCTGGTCCTGGGCGGCACGGGCTTCATCGGGCCCCACATGGTCCAGTACCTCCTCGACCGGGGCCACACCGTCACCCTCTTCAACCGGGGTCGCTCCAACACCGACCTCTTCCCGGGCGTGGAGACGCTGATCGGGGATCGCAACGACGACCTGACGGCCCTCGAGGGCCGCACGTGGGACGTCTGTTTCGACAACAATGCCTCCCGGATCCCCTGGGTCGAACTGAGCACCCAGGTCCTGCGGGACTCGGTGGACCGGTACTTCTACGTGTCGTCCCGCTCCGCCTACGCCGACACCAGTGCGGTCCCCATGACGGCGGCCCACCCCACCTACACGTACGAGACGGCGGGGGTCTCCCGGGACGCCGATCGGATGAGCCTCCCCTACGGACTCCAGAAGGCCCTCTGCGAGCGGCAGGTGATGGAGATCTTCCCGGGTCGCCACTGCATCGTGCGTCCGGGGCTGATCATCGGCCCCGGCGACGAGACGGATCGCTTCACCTACTGGCCCGTGCGGATCCATCGGGGCGGCGAGGTCCTGTCCCCCAGCGATGGAACCGACCCCATCCAGATCATCGACGTCCGGGACCTGACGGAGTGGATGGTCCGGATGGCGGAGAACGACATCACGGGGGTCTACAACGGGGTGGGTCCCCGCACGCCCCGGCCCATCGCAGAGCTCCTCTACGGCATCCGGGCCGTCACCACCGCCGAGACGACCTTCACCTGGGTCCCCTACGAGTTCCTGGCGGAGCACGACGTGCGACCCTATCGGGAGATGCCGGTGTGGATGCCGCCCCTTCCCGGGCGGGAGGGCTTCGCACGGTTCGACCTCACCCCCGAGGTGGAAGCCGGCCTGACCTTCCGGCCCCTGGCGGACACGGCCAGCGCCACGCTGGAGTACCACTTCTCCCGGTCCCCCGAGCGCCAGGCGGAGATCGGCCCCGGCCTCAGTCCGGAGCGGGAGGCGGAGATCCTCCGGGCCTGGCACGCCCGGGGGTGATCAGCCCCCGGCAGGCGCCTCGGGAGCGGCTCCGTCCTTGTGGGCGGAGCCGTCCTCCCGGGTGAGGCCCTCCACGAGACCGGCGACCCCCATCATCCCGGGGAGCTGCTCCTCCAGCTGCTCCATCGCCTCCCGGATCTGCCTCCGCTCCGCCTCGGTGAGCTCTTCGGCCTCCATGGCGGCGCGGAGCTCCCTCCGGACCTTCTGACGGACCTGCCGCAGGAACTCCTCGTCGACGCGGACCTCCTGCCGCACCTCGATCCGTTCCACCTGCTCCATGGCCTCGGCGATCTCCGCCTCGACCTCCATGTCGATGTCGCCGATCTCCACGGCACGGATCACGTGGACGCTGCTGTGGGGCCGGTCCAGCGCCGAGATGCCGAGGGCCAGAAGCGCGCCGACGACGGCGGCGGAGACGGGAAGGACGAGGGCGCGGCGCATGGCGAGGACTCCTGTGGAGATCAGTGATGGTCGGGCCTACGGCACCGGGGCGTTCAGGGTTTCAGACGCACCGAAGCCGCGCTGCGTTGCATGGCGCCTCCACCGATGTCGGACCGGGCCGCCGGGCCCCGGCGGGGCTACGGCACCCGGTAGACGACGGAGTTGACGTTCATCCCGGCCCCCACCGACGCGAAGACGACCACGTCGCCGGAGGAGAGCCCGGGTCCCTCCATCTCTCCGCGTTGAACCAGGTCGAAGAGGGTCGGGAGGGTGGCGACGGAGCTGTTGCCCAGCCAGGAGATGGTCATGGGCATGATGTGATCCGGGATCCGGCGGATGCGGTAGAGTCGGAAGAGCCTCTTGAGGATGGCGTGATCCATCTTCGCGTTCGCCTGGTGGATCAGGACCTTCGTCACGTCGGCGAGGGTGAGGCCCGCCCGCTCCAGGCTCTCCTGCACCACCCCGGGGACGGTCTGGAGCGCGTACTCGTAGACCCGCCGGCCCTGCATCTTCAGGAAGAGGCGGTGGTCCTCGTGGCCGGGATCGTAGGAGGGTCCCATGGAGATCAACCGGGCGTGCTCGGCGGTGTCGGAGCGGGTCACGTGGCTCAGGATCCCGACGTCCTCCAGGTCATCCCGGGCCTCCAGGACGGCGGCGCCGGCGCCGTCGGCGTAGATCATGCTATCCCGGTCGTGGGGATCCACCACACGGGAGAGGGTCTCGGCCCCCACGATGAGGGCGGAGGAGGCGTCCCCGGACTGGAGGAAGTAGTGGGCCTGGATCACGCCCTGCAGCCAGCCTGGACACCTGGGGCAGAAGTCCAGGTAGAGACGGTCGGACCGGACGTCGCCGAAGTTGTGGGCGACGATGATGTAGTCCAGCGTCTCGGGGTCCAGCTCCGCGTCGGCGAGAGCCCGCTCTGCGGCGGTGACCCCCAGGTCCGACGCCACCCGGTCCTCGAGGGCGTAGCGCCGCTCCGAGATCTCGGTGATCTCCTCGAACTTTGCGATGACCTCCGCACTTCGGGACGGGTCCAGGGGCTCGTCCCGGTCCAGGAAGAACTCGTGCTCCAGGAAGTCCCGATTCCCGATCTTCCGCGCAGGGAGGACACGGCCGGATCCGGTGAAAATCGATGAACGCTGCCTACCCATGGCCTCCGGTCTCTACCGAGCAAGAATCGGGAACGAACCAAAGTATGGGACCCGAGCCCGGGCTCGGTCCACCCTTGCGGGATGGTGTGGAACGCCCCCGGGACCGGAGTCGTCGGCGCGGGTTGCCTCGAGCAGAGCCGGCGGGTGGAGGGAATCACGCCGCCGGACGGCCCGCCATGCCCCGGGCACCGACCCGCGCTCCGCCGCCGGGACCCCGGCCTTGCCGGCGGGCCAGGTGATCCACGACGAAGGCCGCGTCGTCGCCGACGCCCTGGATCATGCCGGAAGCCAGGGATCGTAGAAAGTGCAGCCCCAGGAAGTACAGGCCCGGCTGGTCGGACACGATGCCCCCCTGGTGACGAGGCTCGTGGTCGTGGACTCCGCCGTGCACGGGCAGACGGATCCACGACTCGAAGCCCGTCTCGAACCCGGTGCAGAAGATCACGTTGCGCACCTCGTCCAGCACGCGGCCGTCGTCGACGACCGGCATGCCCTCCCGCACGCCGGTCACCCGCCCCACCCGCTCCACCCCTGCGGCGGCGAGGTCGCGCTTCTTCACGCGGATGAGGGGGCCGCCCCGTCCGACGAGGGCCGGCCGCCTGGCCCGCCCGATGGGGGTGCGGATGCTGAGCACCTTCCGGAAGAGGATGCGCAGGACCAGGGGCAGCCACAGGAAGCGGGCGGCCGTGCTCCGGGGCCGGAACGGCAGCTCCCCCGTGTCACGGCCCGCCAGGATCACCCTCCGCTCCCGGGCCAGCTCCACGGCGATCTCGGCGCCGGAGTTCCCGGCGCCGACGAGGAGGGTGGGTCCGGGCTGGAGTTGTGACGGAGCGCGGTAGTCGAAGGAGTGGAGGGTGGTGAGGGAAGGATGGAGGGCGGCTGCGAAGTCGGGCTCCTTCGGCTCCTGATAGCTGCCCAGGGCCACGATGACGTTGTCGGCCTCGTAGCGCCGGTCGCCGGCGCCCACGAGGAAGACGTCGCCCCGGCGGGTGAGCTCGTCGACCCGCACCCCGGAGCGGACCGGAAGCCTGAAGTGCTCGGCATACCCCTCGAGGAAGTCGGCGAACTCGTCCTTCGTCGGGAAGTAGTGGCCCGGCGAGGGGAAGGGCATGCCGGGCAGGCCGTCGTAGGCGGCGGGGGTGAAGAGTCGCAGGGAGTCCCAGCGGGAGCGCCACACGTCGCCCACCCGCTCCGAGGCGTCGAGGATCACGAAGTCCAGGCCCCTTCGCGCCAGATGATAGCCGGCGGCGAGTCCCGCCTGTCCGCCGCCGATGACGAGGGTGTCGAAGTGCTCCCGGTCGCGTGCGTCGTTCATGATCCGCCTCCCTTCGAGTCCCTGTCCGGTCGGACCCGACTGGTCCGACCCCTGCCCTTCGAAGGTGGCAGGGGGACCCACGGAGCCGCTTCGGGCGAATCGTGTAGATCCGGGTGGGCCGGGGTGTGGGTGATTCTACCCAGCCCCGCCGAGGAGGCCGTGCTCGTAGGCGAAGGCGGTGGCGGCGGCGCGACTCGAGACCTGGAGCTTGAGAAAGATGTTGCTCATGTGGCGGGCGACGGTCTTCTCGCTGAAGAAAAGCCTCTCCCCCACGGCCCGGTTGGTGAGACCCTCGGCGACCAGGGCGAGGACCTCCATTTCCCGGGGGGTCAGGCCGTAGCGGCGCCGGCGGTCCGGGGACCCGCCCAGTGTGCGGGCACGCTCTGCGTCGTGACGGGCACCGAGCGCCTCGAACACCCCCGCGGCGGCGTCGATCTCCAGGGTCGCGCCCTCCTCGTCGTCCAGGGCACGGCAGGCCAGGCCCAGCAGGAGGCGGGCGCGGGCGGCCCGGTACGGCGCCTCCATGGTGCGCCATTCCCGCCAGGCGCGTCGGAGGAGCGGCAACGCCGTCGCCGCCTCCCCGGCCGCCAGGGCGAGGGCGCCCCGCCCGTGGGCACTCGCCGTGCCCAGAAGGCCGGTGCCCAGCTCCCGGGCGGTCCGGTCCAGCTCCCGACACGCCTCGTCCGCCTCGTCCAGCGTCCCCGCCGCGATCATGACCTCGATGCAGGCCGGCAGGAGGCGTGCCCGGCGCAGGGGCCCGGTGGCCTCGGCCATGGCCCGACGCAGAGACGCAGCCGCGGCGTCGGGGTCGCCCCGGGCCAGCCGGAGGAGGGCCAGGCCCGGTTGGGGCTCACGCCCCCGCCGGCTCGCCTGACGAAACGCCCGTTCCGCTCCGGTGAACTCGCCCCGCAGCCGGTGAAGCTCGCCGATCCGATAGTGGGCCAGCCCCGCCACGGGCCCCGGCCGCTCGCCGGCGTGCTCCGCGGCGCGACGAGCCTCCTCCAGCGCCTGGTCCCACTCTCCCCGGAGCTGGAGCAGCTCGGCCCGGTACAGCCGGCACTCCCCGGCGTAGGCCACCATGTCCGGCTGCCGCTCGCACCAGCGGGTCAACGCCGCCGTCCATTCCCGGGCCCGGCCCAGGTCGAAGACGCTGCGGCACGCGCTGATGATGCTGCAGTACAGCAGCCCCGTCACCGGCGGGGTCAGTTCGTCGGTGGCCACGGCCACCATGGCCTCGTCCAGCAGCGCCAGGCCCTCTTCCACGTCACCCGTCACAAGCAGCGCCCGACCCTGGAGGTGAACACCCAGCGCCAGCAGATCCCGGTCGTCGAAGCGCTCCCCCGCCCGGACCACCTCCGATCCCACCTGATACGCCCCGGAGCCGTCGCCGGCGGCGAGCCGCCTCTGTCCCTCGGGCAGCAGCAGATAGGCCTGCTCGGCCCCCTCCCCACCGTCCTCCCGAAGCACCCTGCGGGCCCTGCCGAACCACCCCGAGGCCTGGGCGACTCGACCGCTCTCCGCCAGGTGGAGCCCGATCCAGAACCCGGTGTAGGCCGCCGCCCCGGCGTCCCCCCGCGCCAGAGCCCATCCATGGGCCCGTTCGAGGGTGTCAAGGAAGCGCTAGTCCCGACCGATCAGGTAGGCGGCGACGGCGAGCCGCCACAGGTC
>JARRPL010000108.1:0-12035 GCA_037382905.1 Gemmatimonadota bacterium
CTTGCGATCCTCCCACCGACCTCTCGACCATCCCCCTCGCCATCCGGACCCCGTTTGGAAGTCTCATTTTCCGGCGGGGAGCGGAACCGCCTCCACCTGGCCAAGCTCCTCAAGGAGGGCGGCAACGTCCTCCTCCTGGACGAGCCCACCAACGACCTGGACGTGGACACCCTACGGGCCCTGGAGGACGCCATCCTCCAGTTCGCCGGGTGCGTCCTGGTGATCTCCCACGACCGCTGGTTCCTGGACCGGGTGGCCACCCACATCCTGGCCTTCGAGGGCGACAGCCACGTCCACTGGTATCCCGGCAACTTCCAGGAGTACGAGGAGGACAAGAAGAAGCGCCTGGGCGAGGACGCGGATCAGCCCCACCGGATCAAGTACAAGAAGCTGGTGCGGTAGGGGCGGTCGGCGCCGGAACCTCGGGGCGGAGCCTTCGCTAGAACCGTGAGGGCGTATCGACGATGGTCTGCCCGCGACGGGCCCGAGGCGCGTTCCGCGCCGGGTGGCCTTGGACACAGCAGCTCATGCCGCGGAGGCAGACTATGGCGAACCGCTTCAATGCACTTGTGGTGGCGACTCTCGTTGGGGTCCTCTTCGGTGCCGTCGTGGGAGCGGGATTCGGTCTCTACGACATCCTCCGCTGGTGGATGCTTCAGTCCCTCGTCCCCTCCATCGTCGCGGCGGCGAAGGTGGGAGGGGTCACGGGATTCACCTTCGCCCTCTCGCTGCTCGCGTGGTTCGTGCTGACCCGGAGGGTCATCGGTCCGGTGGGAGGCACCATCCTCGGAGGGGTCTGCAGCCTCATCGGGCTCCAGGCCTACCTGGTCGCCCAGCCCCCGATCTGCCTGGTGGGTAGCTCCGTGGGGGAGCTCTACTCGCTGGCTCTCCTGGGCGTCCCCTTCGGAAGTCTGGTGGGAGTCGCCGCCCGCTCCGGATCGTTGCACGAGGCGCGTGTTCCGGTGGGCGGATCCGCATCGAATCCGCCGGAGATCAGCCCGGCCTGAGGCACTCCCTCGGGATCCGTATCGACGCCCGTGGATCCGACCGTCAGCCCCCGCCCTCTTCGTCGACCCGCTCGAATACGCCCTCGGAGCCCTGCAACTCGACGGCGACCGGCTCGCCCATGGCGTCCAGCCGCACCGTCATCAGCTGCTCCCCCATGGTGGCGTCCCGCCAGTCGATCTGGAACGTGTCGTAGTGCCAGTGCTCCAGGTCCCCCACCCACGCCGTGTGCCGGCGCGCCACCAGCCCTCCACCTTCCAGGGAGAGGGTGAGGTCGCCGAACATGGGGTGCCGGTAGGTTCCGGCGTAGGACTCGAGGGAAAGCGACGGGCGCGTCCCCTCGGCCCGAGCCTCCCTCGTCGCCTCGGCCTGAGCCTCGGCGGCGGCTTCGAGCTCCGCAAAGGACGCCGCCATCTCCCCGCTCCAGTCCCGCATCCCTCCTTCCGGAGCGCCGAGGTAGTGGTCGAACACCCGATGCATGAGGGCGTACGGGAGGAATGTGCCGTTCATGTTCGTGAGTACGACGACGCCGAGGCCCTCCTCGGGCAGCATCCCGACCAGGGCGGACATCCCGTCGATGTTGCCGCCGTGGGCCACCGCCTTCCGGCCCCGGTAGTCGCTCAGGAACCACCCCAGCCCGTAGGTCAGGAAGTGGGCCTCCGGCGCCATGAGACCCCACGGCGGCTGAAGGGGGATGATGGTGTGGGGCCGGTGCGTCTCCCCGAGGGCGGCTTCGCTGACGATCTCCACCCCTCCGTAGCTCCCGCCGGCCAGGTGGAGCTTCACCCACTCGTCCATCTCCGCCGCGCTCGAGATGATGGAGCCCGCCGGCGCGATGTTGTCGATGTCGCGCCAGGGCACCACCTGGACCTCGTCGTCGATCTCCCAGTGGGGGGAGGCGACGTTCTCCACGCCGTCGAGAGCGCGGATGGAGGTGACGCTCCGTGCCATGCCGAGGGGCGCGAAGAAGCGCCGCTCGATGATCTGGCCCCAGGAACGGCCGGTGCGGGCCTGGACGATCTGTCCCGCCGCCAGGAACATGTTGTTGTTGTAGCCGAAGGCCGACCGGAAGGAGGTCGTGGGAGGTTGATACCGCACCCGCTCGAGGATCTCATCCCGCCCGACGTCCATGGCATACCAGACCTGGTCTCCCCGGTTCAGCCCGCTGCGGTGGCTCAGGATGTCCCGGAGGGTGAGCTCGCGCGTCACGTAGGGGTCCGAAGTCTGGAACCCGGGCAGATGGTCCGTCACGCGGTCGTCCCACTCCAGCACCCCCTCGTCCACCAGTGTGGCGACGGCCAGGGAGGTGAAGGCCTTCGACGCCGAGCCGATAGCGAAGAGCGTGTTCTCGTCCACGGGCTCCCCGGTACGCACGTCCCGCACACCGAAGCCCTGGCTCCACACGGTCTCCCCGTCCTTGACGACGGCCACGGCGAGCCCCGGCACGTCCCAATCCTGCATTCCGGCGGTCACGTAATCGGTAAATCCCTCCAGGGGCGCGGGCTGGGCCCGGACCCCGAGCGGCAGGAGGAGTAGAGCCACGGATGAGACGGCGGCCGTGAGCGAGCGCGATGATCGAAGGAGACACGGCAGCATGACGCGGGACTCCAGCAGCAGGGTTGGGAAGGTGACCGGAGGGAGAATGCTCCGGGCCGCACCCGATCGGCAACCGGAGCGGCGCGGGAGCGTCTCCGGGAGGATACGAACGGGTCGAACGTCCGACGGACTCGCCGGGGGACGCCGAGCCCGCTCCTGGTCGACGGTGGCCCTCCACGTGCCCGGGGCGGCCCGCCCGTTCACGCCACGGCGGACGCCGCCCCGCCCTGGCTTGCGTCGACGGCCCGTCCCGGTGCACTCCTTATGCCACACGGTTCGCCCCTCCGACGGAGCCAGCCACTCCTCAGCAGCGAGACGCCATGTACCGCAACCTGATCCCCCTTCTCGGACTCGTGGCCCTCACCGGCTCGGCGTGCACGACTTCGGGCCCTCCCCAGGATCGCCCTCAGCAGATGGTAGAGAACCGGGAGATCCAGAACGTGGCGCAGAACGTCGGGGGAGAGGTGGACGGCTCACCCCGGGAGGTCTGGCCGGCGCTTCAGGCCGCTTACGACGAGCTGGAGCTGGAGGTCACGGGATCGGATCCCGGGAACGGGGTGCTGGCGGCCCGGGAGAACCGGATGCGCAACCTGGGAGGCGAGCGGAACTCCCACTGGGTCGACTGCGGCGATGACGTCATGGGGCCGGTGGCCGACAAGTCCTTCATCACCTTCGACGTGGTATCGCAGCTCATCCCGGCATCGGCCACCACCACCGAAGTGCGGGTCCAGCTTCAGGCAAGGGGGAGACGGCGGGACAATGCCTCCGGCGATCTGCTCCACGTCCACCTCCGCCTCCATCGCGTAGACGAGATCCCCGAAGGGGGAGTTGTCCCCGTTGGCGGAGTTGGCCGCCACGTTGAATCGGACCGGGCCCGACTCGGGGGCTGTCCAGCCGATGCTCCACGACGCGCCGTCGGGGCCGGCGGCGTCGGCACCGGGGAGGGTGGCGTGGGCATAGGCCACCCCTGCCGAGTCGACCACCGCGACGTCGGGCCCCAGGGGCGCCCAGCGCCCCGCCTGTGTGCCGTCCCCGTGACGGGCGGAGATCTGGAATCCGGCTCGTGCCGTCTCCGGGACCTGGAGCACCACCGTCAGGACGTACTCCCGCCCCGGCTCGAAGGCGTCGGGAAGACCGTCCAGAGAAAGCGACCCCCCGGGCTCATTCACCGGGAACTCGGTGTGACAGGCGGCACAGGTGGGCTCCCCGAATCCTCCCGTATGTCCCGCTGGCGGCTTCTCCGCATGGAGCGGCAGGGGCACGCCGGCACCGGCCTCGGGCCGCGATGGACCGTGGCCGGCGGGAGACCCCACGCCGACGACGGGGCCCGACGCCAGGGTCAACGCCGCGCCGAGCCCCGCCAGGGCTCCCAGGACGGGACCCTTCACGGCTGCTGAGACACCACCCGGTCCTCCACGGGCGGCAGGACGGCGCGCCCCACGGTGTCCCAGTCGGTCCCGAACCAGACCACGTTCTCCGCCTCGTCGTAGTACATGTGGCGGATGGCGCCTGGGGGCCCGCCGACCTCGGTCACCGAGATGAACGACTCCGTGGCGGGATCGAAGCCCACGAACTGGTTCGGCGCCGAGCCGGTCTCCACGAACCAGATGCGGTCGGCGGCGTCGATGGCCATTCCGTAGGGCCGGGACTCGGGACCCCCGGGGTTGTCCCACTCGGTGATCTCTTCGGATTCCGGCTCGAACCGGCCGAGCTTGCCCCGGGCGTAGTCCACGTACCAGACGACGTCCTGCGAGTCCACCACGAGTCGTCGGGGCCGGGCGCCGTCGGGAAGCTCGAAGGTCTCCATCTCCATCGTGGCGGGATCCACCGTGGCCAGACGGTTGGTGTTGAACAGGGCGATCCAGGGGTGGCCCCGGGAGTCCAGCTTGATGCCGTAGGGCCGGCTGCTTCCCATCCGCCCCCGGGATTCACTCCGGGGTGCCGCCACGAGCCGGGTCTCGCCGGAAGCCTTGTCGAAGTGACCCACGAAGTTCCCGCCCTGCACCGTGAACCAGATGCCGCCCTCGCCGTCGAAGAGGAGGGTGTGGGGGTCCCGGGCCGCCTCGTCGGGCATGGGATGCTCCACGATCTCGCCCGTCTCGGGATTCAGCTCGCCGATGTTGGCCACCCGGTTTCCGGCGTACCAGACCGTCCCGTCGCCATCGACGATGAGGTTGTGGGGACCGGCCCCGTCGGGCAGGTCGAAGCGCTGGAAGTCGCCGCTCCCGGGATCCAGCGCCGCAACGTAGTCGGCGGTCTGGCCCACGAACCAGACGCGGCCGTCGGGTCCCAGGTAGGGGTCCCGAGGGCGGGACTCGGACCAGGGCACCTCCCACTCGGTGATCTCGACTCCACCCTGCTGGGCCGACGCGGGGCTCGGGACGGAGACCAGGCCGGGGAGGGTGAGCCCGGCGGCGAGAAGGAAGAAGCGACGCATGGGGACCTCCTGGGAGGGGATACATGGACACGCAACCCGACGCATTCTGCTCGCCGGGCCACGTCACTGCTCCGATTTCGGGGGAGCGGCCACGCGGTCCACCCCGCTCGTCACCGGCGTTTGCCCTTACCCGGACACCCCGGCGGCGTTCACCCTAGGGTCCCATTCCCCGCGTTCCCGGCACGGCCCCGGATCCGCCCGGCCGCCACCCCGCCCCGGTGGCCTCGGACCGCACGGACCCGTGTTTCTTCCAGGGGGGCCACCCGGCTTCGCGCCGCCTCCGACCCATGGGAGAATGCCCCGAGCCGGTTCGCCAGCGTGCCGCCCTGCGCATAGGTTGGGGGCCGTGGAGACAAGCCAGCGGCGCAGACCGAGACCAGGCGACGTCGATCCCGTTCGTACGGTCCCGGTGGGATTCTCCCTCCACTCCCGACTCGATTGAGGTGACGTGAAGCTCCCCGACCTGTCCATCAGTCGGCCGGTGCTGACCTCGATGGTCAGCGTCGCCCTCGTCCTCTTCGGGGCGATCTCGTACACCCGCCTTTCCGTGCGGGAGTATCCCGACATCGACCGTCCGGTGGTCTCGGTGACCACGACGCTCCGGGGGGCGAACCCGCAGGTCATGGAGTCGGCGGTCACCGACGTCCTGGAGGAGGAGCTGAGCTCGGTGGAGGGACTCCGCACCATGACCAGCTCCAGCGGCGAGCAGTCCAGCACGATCTCCCTGGAGTTCACCCTCGACCGGGACATCGAAGCCGCAGCGCAGGACGTGCGGGACAAGGTCTCCCGGGTCCGGGGGCGACTCCCGGAGCAGGTCCTGGAACCGGTGGTGGCCAAGCAGGACGGCGACGCCTTCCCCTTCATGTTCCTCGCCCTGTCCGCGGAGAACTACGACCTCCTCCAGCTCACGGACATCGCCGACCGGCAGGTGAAGAGCCGGCTCCAGACGGTGCCCGGGGTGGCCCGGGCGCAGATCTTCGGTGAGCGACGCTACTCCATGCGCATCTGGCTGGACGCCGAGGCGATGGCCTCCAGAGGGATCACCGTCCAGGACGTCCGCTCGGCGGTGCGGACCCGGAGCGTGGAGATCCCGGCGGGTCGGATCGAGTCGAGCCGGCGTGAGTTCACCGTCCGCTCCCTGGGGGAGCTCAAGACCCCCGAGGAGTTCGGGGAGATGACGGTGGCGAACGCCGACGGGCGCCTCGTCCGCCTGCGCGACATCGCCCGGGTCGAGCTGGGCCCCGAGTCGGATCGCGCGATCCTGCGCTACGACGGAACCCCGGCGGTGGCCGTGGGCGTGATCCGGCAGAGCCGCTCGAACCTGATCGAGATCTCGGACGGGGTCCGGGGCGAGCTCGACCTCATTCGGGAGACCCTGCCGCCGGGGGTGGAGCTGGCGCTGGTCAGCGACGGGGCGGAGTTCGTGCGCCGGGCCATTCAGGAGGCGCAGGAAACCCTCATCCTGGCGGGATTCCTGGTCGTCCTGATCATCTTCTTCTTTCTTCGCAACGTCCGGGCGACCCTCATCCCGGCCTTCGCGATCCCCACCTCCATCGTGGCGACCTTCGGGGTCCTGTATGCCCTGGACTTCTCCATCAACAACCTCACCCTCCTGGCGCTGATCCTCGCCATGGGGATCGTGGTGGACGATGCCATCATCGTCATGGAGAACGCCTACCGGCACCAGGAGAAGCTGGGCGAGACCCCCGAAGAGGCGGCCCGGAAGGGAACGAGCGAGATCGCCTTCGCGGTGATCGCCACCACGGTGGCCCTGATCGCCGTCTTCGCGCCCCTGACCTTCATCCAGGGGACCACGGGGAAGCTGTTCGGGGAGTTCGCCCTGGCCATGTCGGGGGCCGTGGCCATCTCGAGCTTCATCGCCCTCACCCTGACGCCCATGCTCTGCGCCAGGCTGCTCCGGGTGCCCGAGAGTCACGGGGCCCTCTTCAACGTCTTCGAGCGGCTCATCGACCGGGTCACCGACGGCTACGCCGTGCTCCTGCGGGGTGCCATGCGCTTCCGCTGGCTGGTGGTGGCCGGAGGGGTGGGGATCGTGATCATGGCAGGCGCCCTCTTCCAACGGCTTCAGGTGGAGTTCCTTCCCCCCGAAGATCGCGGTTCCTTCACCGTCTTCACCCAGGGCCCCGAGGGATCGGCGCTGGGCTACACCGACGAGTACCAACGTCAGGTCGAGGCGGTGCTCTCGAACACCGACGATGTGAGGGACTATTTCAGCGTCGTCGGCTTCGGTGGCGTCAACACGGGGATCGTCTTCGTGCGCCTGGAGGACTGGGACGAGCGGGACCGGGCCACCCGGGACGTGGTCAACGAGGTGCGCCCTCAGCTCCTGGCCATCCCGGGCGTCTTCGCCTTCGCCAGCGAGCCCCCCGCCCTCGGGGGGCTTCGGGGCAGTCCGGTGAACTTCGTGATACGCAACCCGGACTTCGACTCCCTGGTGGTGGGGATGGATCGGCTGGTGGGAAGGGCCCGGGGGATCCAGGGGCTGGTGAACGTCAACACGGACCTGCAGGTCAACAAGCCGGAGCTGGTGGTCTCCTACGAGCGGGACCGGGCCGAGGATCTGGACGTGGCCATCGCCGACGTGTCGGAGACGCTGCAGGCCATGCTCGGAGGTCAGCGCATCGCCACCTTCACCCGGGCCAACCGGCTCTACGACGTCATCATCCAGCTCGACTCCCTGGAGCGGGCGACGCCCACGGACATGTCCGGGCTCTACATCCGGGGCCGGGACGGCGCCCTCATCCAGCTGGACCAGGTGGCGACGGTCTCGGAGGGCGTCGGTCCCCAGAGCCTCCCCCACTACAACCGGGTCCGGTCCGCCACGCTCACGGCGTCGCTGGAGGACGGCTTCGCTCTGGGGGCGGCGCTGGACTCCCTCTACGCCACCGCGTCGGAGGTGCTCCCGCCGGGAACCAGCACCGCCCTCGCCGGCGAGTCCCGTGAGCTGGAGGACAGCGGCAACGCCCTGGGGTTCGCCTTCGTGCTGGCCCTGGTGGTCGTGTTCATGGTCCTCGCCGCCCAGTTCGAATCGCTGGTGCACCCGTTCACCGTGATCCTGGCCGTACCGCTGGCGGTCACCGGGGCGCTGGCCACCCTCTTCGTCACCGGGTCCACCCTCAACCTGTTCAGCCAGATCGGAATGATCCTCCTCATCGGTCTGGTCACGAAGAACTCGATCCTCCTGGTGGAATACGCCAATCAACTCAAGGATCGGGGGCTGTCGTCGATGGAGGCGATGCTCGAATCGGGCCGGATCCGGCTGCGACCCATCCTCATGACCTCGGTGGCCACCATCGCCGGGACCCTGCCCATCGCCCTGGGGCTGGGGGCCGGCTCCGAGAGTCGGAGGCCTCTGGGCTACGCCGTGGTGGGGGGGATGCTGTTCTCCACCCTCCTCACCCTCTTCCTCGTCCCGGTCGTCTACGTGATGCTCGACGCGGTGCGGGAGCGTCTCCGCGTGAGACGGCCCAGGTCCTCGGCCGCCGTGCCGGAACCGAGCGAGGCCTGATGCCCGTCGCCGCGACCTTCCTCCTGGGGCTGGCCCTGCTCCAGGCCGCCCCTCCGCCCCAGGACTCCATCCCCCGGGTCACCCTGGCGGAAGCGCTGGCCCGGGCCGCGGAGCTGGACCCGAACTACGTGGCCGCCTCCCGGCAGGTGGCGGACGCGGAGTGGAGCCGGCGCGCCGCCATCACGACCTTCATCGTCCCCTCCGTCTCGGCGCAGATCTCGGGGACGCGCTTCACCGAGGAACAGTTCAACATCGGAACCGGACAGCCCTCGGCCCAGATCGTCGACGCCCGCATCCAGGGTCGGCTCAACCTCTTCCGGGGGCTGGGAAAGGTCCGGGAGCTGGAGCGGGCCAGGGCGGCGCTGGAGGGAGCCCAGGCCGGGGAGCTGGAAGCCCGGTACGTGGCGGCGCTCTTCACCGAATCGGACTTCTTCGACGTCCTCGCCCAGCGGGAGCTCCTCCGGGTGGCCCGGGAGCGGACCGAGCGCGTCGAGGAACAGTTCGGCGTCGCCCGGGCCCGGGTCCTCACCGGCGCCGCGGTCCAGACCGACTCCCTCCAGCTCCTGTTGCAGCTCCAGGCCGCCCAGGTCGAGCTCATTCGTCAGGAGGCCCGCCTCAAGGTCGCCCGCTTCCAGCTCGGCCGCCGGGTGGGCGCCACCGGGCCCGTGGATGCCGTGGACCTCCCCCTCCTGACGGACCGGGACCTCCCCCTGTCCCAGGATCAGGCCGTGCAGGAGGCCATCGAGACGAGTCCGTCGATCCTCGCCGCCCGGGCCGAAGAACGAGCCGCCGCGGCCTCGGTGAAGCTCCAGAAGGGGTCGTATCTTCCCACCCTCGATCTCGTGGGACAGTACTCGGCCTTCGACCAGAACTTCTTCCCCTCGGCCATCGTCCGTGGGTCGCTGGGGCTCGTCCTGAGCCTGCCGCTCTGGGACGACGGCGCCCGGGAGCTCGCCGTGTCGCGATCCACCTCCGCCGAGCGGGTCGCCACGGCGGCCCGGGAGGACCTGGAGCGTGCGCTGCGCCGGGACGTGGTGGAGGCGTACGAGGCCTACGACGCCTCCCGGGCGGCTCTGGACCTGGCGGAGAGCTCGGTCCTGGTGGCGCAGGAGAACCTGAGGGTGCAGCAGGAGCGGTACCGGGCCGGTGCCACGACGATCCTCGACCTTCTGGCGGCCAATGGAAGCCTCTCGGAGGCCGAGGCGGAGCTCGTGCAGGCGCAGTTCACCACGCGGCTGGCCCTCACCGGCCTGGAAGCGATCCTGGGCCGCCGGCTCTTCGACGCGGTGGTGCCGGAGGGCTCATGAACAGAGAGGAGGACGGTGTGGAGGGAGGGGAGGCGGTACGGGTGAGCGGCGTCGGCGGACGGCTCCGCCGGGGCCCGATCCTGGCGGCGGGCCCGGGTGGGCGACTTCGTCCGGTCGCGGCCCTGGCGCTGCTGGCGGCTCTGTCCGCATGTGGCGGGGACGAGTCCGCCGCCGGGGGACGCGGAGGAGGGGGGGCGGGCGAGCGCCCCGCGATCCCCGTGGAGGTCTTCGCCGCGGTGACGGATACCGTGACGGAGACGGTCCTGGCCACCGGGGCGGTGGAGGCGATCCAGTTCATCGAGGTGCGCCCCGAGCTCCAGGGCCGTCTCGTGGAGATCTCCGCTCGGGAGGGGACCGAGGTGCGTCAGGGGGCGCCCCTCTTCCGGATCGACGACGCGGAGCTGCAGGCGTTGGTGGCCCAGCTCGAGGCGGAGCGGGACCAGGCGGTCCAGGCGCTGGAGCGGACCCGGGAGCTCCTGGCCATGGACGCCTCGTCCCAGGCGGACCTGGAATCGGCGGAGGCCACCGCCCGGAGCCGGGAGGCCCAGCTACGCCTCCAGCGCGTCCGCCTGGACCGGACCGTCATCCGGGCGCCGTTCGCTGGACTGGTGGGAGAGCGCTTCGTGAGCGTGGGAGACTACGTGACGCCCTCCTCGCGGCTCACGACGCTTCAGACCGTCGACCCCCAGCGCGCCGCCTTCCGGGTGCCGGAGCGATACGCCGAGCGGCTGGAGGTGGGACAGCGGGTCCGCTTCACCGTGGCGGCGGTGAACCGCGACTTCTCGGGGGTCGTGGACTTCGTGGACCCCGTGGTCCAGCTCCCCTCCCGCACCATCCTCATCAAGGCGCAGGTCCCGAACCCGGAGCGGGTCCTGATGCCCGGGATGTTCGTCGAGGCAGAGCTGGCCACCGAGGTGCGACCCGGGGCCGTCGTGGTCCCGGAGGACGCCATCCTGCCCCTCGGGACGGAGACCTATGTCTGGGTGGTCCAGGAAGGAACGGTCAGCCGGCGGGCCGTGGCGCTCGGGGTGCGAACGCCCGGCTTCGTGGAGATCCGCGAAGGGGTCGCCGCCGGTGAGGAGGTCGTGGTAGGGGGGCTGCAGCGGATGTCGGAGGGGGTCACCGTGACCCCGACGGTCGTCCAGCGCACCCCGCCCGGCGGACGGGGTGCGGCCAGGGGCGAGCCCGAGGGACGCTGACGTTCTTCCTGCGACGGCGACTACAGGCAGGCCTCGATCGAGAGGCCCAGGGAGTTCGCGACGAAGCTGCCCAGAGACGCCATGCTGTCGTCCGCCAGGAGTCCCTGATCGGCCAGAGACCGGGCCAGGTTCCGGAGTCCGAGGCGAGGAGTTGGCTGTTGGCTCGAGTGGACCCCCATCTCGCCCATCTGGGCGAAGACCTTGGAGGCCTGTCCCCAGCAGGCGGAGCCGTTCGTGGAGGCGGCGGCGACGACTCCGGCGGCATCCAGATCGGAGCGGGGGGCGACGGGGTCGGTCCCCGTGCAGGCAGCGAGCCCTGCGGTGAGGGCCAGGACGAGCAGGGGGGAGATGATCCGGCGCACGAGAACCTCCAGGCAGTAAGGGGCGGAGACCCGCGATGGTCCCTCGGTGCGACAGTACGCGCCCGACCGGGGCCGGGGCAACGCGGGGGCCGACAGGGATGCGAACGTCTTCGACCCGATCTTCATCCAGAGCGATCCAGTCCATCGTCCAGAACGAGGGGTCGGGGGCCGCTCACCCTGCCCTGGCCCGCCGCCCGTGTCGGGTGCGGAAACCGACGCGTCCCATCCAGCCATTCCATCGCCCGGGAGCCGTATTCCTGGCCCGTTCCCTGTGACTTGACGGCGCCGCGGTTGTAGGGGATGTTCGGCGACTCTCGCAGTCATGAAGCTTTCTTCAGAATGGACCTCCATGCGACGCCACAAGACCACCCTGGCGGCCCTCGGCCTTCTCGCCGTCGCCGCCTGTGACCAGGACCCGGTCGGTCCGCCGACCGCCGACTCTCCCCTCGCCGCACCGAACGCTGCCTTCCAGGACGTGCCGCTGAGCCGGGAGGCGTCGCCCCAGCACCTGATCCTGACCCGGCAGGCGCCCGACCAGCGACTCCTCTCGGCCATCGCCGAGGCGGGCGGTGAGGTGGTCTTCCAGCACGACATCGGGTT
>JARRPL010000108.1:12047-15472 GCA_037382905.1 Gemmatimonadota bacterium
CAGGCCGACGAGTGGTTCGCCATCGACGCCGGAATCGCCGGCGACCCGGCCGCCGCCCGGATCGCCAGCCCCGACGATCCCACGACCGCCGTCCGTTACTCGCGGCAGTGGAACATGCGGGCCATCGCCGCCGACGAGGCCTGGGCTGCGGGTCGCCTCGGCTCTCCCGACGTCACCGTGGCCATCCTGGACACCGGGATCGACTACCTGTATCCGGACCTGCAGGGACGGGTGGACCTCGGGCGCTCCGTCTCCTTCGTGGAGATCGACGACATCTTCGCCGAGGCCTTCTTCCCTGACCGGGAGCCGATCACGGATCTCCATTATCACGGGACCCACGTGGCGGCGACGGCGGTCTCCAACGCCTTCATCACCGCCGGCGTCACCTCCGCCCCCACCCTCATGGGGGTGAAGGTCTGCACCTTCACGACGTTCCAATGCTCCTTCGGCGCAGTGATCTCCGGGCTCCTCCACGCCGCCGACAACGGGGCCGACGTCCTGAACCTGAGCCTGGGCGGGGGCTTCCCGAAGTCGGAGTTCGGTCGGTTCGTGGGCATCATCAACTCCACGTACAACTACGTCCGCTCCCAGGGCGCGACGATCGTCGTGGCCGCCGGGAACGCAGCGTCCGACCTGGATCAGAACGGGAACACCTACGCCAGCTACTGTGATACGCCGGCGACGATCTGCGTGTCCGCCACCGGGCCGCTGGCCGCCGAGTCCGCGGACGGTCCGTTCTTCGATGTGGATGCGCCGACGACCTACACCAACTTCGGTCGGTCCGCCATCGACGTGGCGGCGCCGGGCGGGTCCGGTGCGGCCGCGGTCTGGGCCGGATGCAGCACCTCGAGCCTCGTGATCGGCGTCTGCCAGACCGGTATCTTCATCGTCGGGCTCACGGGAACCTCCATGGCCTCCCCCCACGTGGCCGGTCTCGCGGCGCTCCTCGTCGAGGATTACGGTCGCAACCCGGGCCAGATCAAGGCCGCGATCCTGCAGGGCGCCGACGACCTCGGCCAGCGGGGCACGGACAAGTTCTACGGCAAGGGCCGCATCAACGTGGCCAACTCGCTGGGCGTCAACTGATCGAATCGTCGCGGGGGTAGGCGGATTCGCCTCCTCCCTCTGCGACGAGTCGGCAGGCCACACGGCCCCGGTCCCCTGGCGGGATCGGGGCCGTCGTGCGTCGGCGTCCGGAGTACCGGGCCGGGCTCGCTTCCTCCCCCGTTGGCGCCCTTCCCTCGAGGGGCCTGGGTGATGCTGCGGACATACTGTCACGCGCAACCCTTGGCAGGGCCGGAGCCCTCCCGGACGCCCGTTTGCCATCGCCCATCTCCGCCGATACTATGCGCACCCATGTTCGGACGGGTCGGCTCTCGACCCGGGGGGCCCCCGACCCCCGCTACAGCCGCCCGGAATCCATCTCAATTTCGCAGCGAGTCCCCCATGGACTCCGCTCCCACCGCGCCGCCCCTGGCCCGCACCGAGGCGGACGTCCCGTCCATGCAGGTGGCCGGCACCTTCATCTTCGCCGGTTCCACCGAGGGCGTGGGTCTGGCCGCTTCGGCGGTGGTGGACGCCGGCGGCACCATCGTCCGGAGCCATGACGAGGCGGGCATCCTCATCGCCTCCGGCCTCGACGCCGAGACGGCGGAGACCATCGGCGGGCTGCGCGGCATCCGCACCATGGCCGCAGACGAGGCATTCGACGTGCCGGTGACCCTGGGCAGCGCCGTCGAGATGGGTGGCGAGCTGGCTCACGACCCGACCCAGGCCTACTTTTACCAGCTCGGCCTGCAGTGGGATATGGAGATCATCGACGCCGACGACGCGTGGAACGCCGGGGCTTCGGCAGAGGGTGCCACCGTCGCCATCCTGGATTCGGGGATCGACGACACCCATCCGGACCTGGCGGGGCTGGTGGACGCCAGTCGGAGCATCGCCTTCGTCCCCAACGCCAACCCCGCCATCCCGGAGTGGGGTGATGACCGCTACCACGGGACCCACGTGGCCGGCACGGTGGCGACGAACGGGCTCGGCACTGCCGGTGTCGCGCCTCACGCCACCCTGATCTCGGTGAAGGTCTGCAACCTGTTCGGACAGTGCCCCTTCAGCGCCATCCTCTCGGGGATCGTCCACGCAGCCGACGTGGGCGCCGACGTCATCAACATGAGCCTGGGCGGCTTCGCCTTCCGGGCCGGGGGCGGTGGGGAGTTGAACGCCATCCTGAACCAGGTCATGAACTACGCCAACCGCGCTGGGGTGATCGTGGTCTCCGCCGCCGGGAACAGCGCGGTGGACCTGGACCACATCGGTCGGGACTTCGGAGGCAAGCAGAACGGGGGCATCGGCGCCACCATCGTGGTCCCCTGTGAGAGCGGGAACGGAATGTGCGTCTCGGCCACCAACGTCTCCGACGGCCTCGCCGGCTACTCGAACTACGGCAACTCCGCCATCAGCGTCGGAGCCCCGGGCGGGGAGGGCGGCCGGCCCACGGGGGTCCTCTCGCCCTGCAGCACCCAGAGCGTCTACCTGCCGGTGTACGTGGGCTTCAGCTGCGGACCCACCAGTTATCTCTGGCTCTCGGGGACCTCCATGGCCGCGCCCCACGTCGCGGGTGCCGCCGCCTTGGTGGCGGCCGAGGGCACGACAGTGGGCCGGATCAAGGCGACGATCCAGCAGAGCGCCGACGACCTGGGCAAGCAGGGCAACGACCCCCTCTACGGAAAGGGACGCCTGAACGTGTTCAACGCCATCAACTGACGGTCTGGGTTCCAAACGCCCCAAAGACCGGCGATTCCCGCCGGCTTCGGAGGCGTCGGGCCCGAGCCGGTCACGCGGCCCCGGTCCCCGTAGCGGGATCGGGGCCGTCGTGCGTACTGCTCCGCCTCAGCCGCCCCCGTCCGTGGCCGTTCCCTCCTGGACCTCGTCGAAGTGCTCCCGGAAGAAGTCGAACATGCGGCGCCAGTGGTCCTGGAAGTCCTCGGCGGACGAGGCCCGTCCGGCGCCGTGCCCCCCCTTCATGTAGTTCACCCAGACCACCTCCTTTCCGAGCCGCCGGAGGGCGTAGTACATCTCCCGCTGGTTGGTGGCGGGGACGTTCCAGTCCCCCTCCCCCGAGAGGAGCAGCAGGGGCGTGTCGATCCGGTCGGCGAACATCACCGCCGAAGTGGCGATGTACTTGTGGGGCTGCTCCCACAGTGTGGCGCCGATCCGGTCCTGGCCCACCTCGGCGGCGTCGTAGTTCCGGGTCGTGATCCGGGGGCTGTCCCCCAGGAAGGAGATGATGTTCACCTTCCCGGAGACGTTCGCCGCAGCGGCGAAGCGGTCCGTCTGGGTGACGAGGAGGTTCACGGCGTACCCGCCGTAGCTCTGGCCGTAGACCGCCACCCGGTCCGGGTCCACCAGCCCCCGGTCGATGAGGG
>JARRPL010000109.1:0-8660 GCA_037382905.1 Gemmatimonadota bacterium
GACTTCGCCCTCTTCCGGCTCTACGACGCGGATGGCGATCCCCTGGACAGCTCCGAGTGGTACTTCCCCTGGAGCACCGAGGGCATCGGCGCCGGGGACCCGATCTTCATCGTGGGGAACCCGGGATCCACCTCCCGGCTCCAGACGGTGGCGGAACTCCTCTTCCGCAGGGATGTGGGGGACCGTCTCACCCTGGAGTTCCTGGAGCGCCGCGCCGATGCCCTGGAAGAGTTCATCGAGGCCTACCCGGACCGGGCCGATGAGTACGACCTCCGCAACGACTGGTTCGGAGCGGAGAACTCCATCAAGGCCTACACGGGCCAGGTGGAGGGACTGTACGACCCGGTGATCCTGGCCAAGCGTGCCGACACCGAGAGGGCGTTCGTCGAGGCCATCCAGTCCGACTCGATCCTGAACGCGCGGTATGGGGGACTCGTGCAGCAGATGGCGGCGCTGCAGGTCCAGAAGCGGGAGCTGGAGCCGGGATTCGGATCGTTCCTGGGTCTGACCGCCGGCGGCTTCGCCTCTCCCACGCTTCATCGGGCGCTTCTGGCGTACCAGATCCTCACCGCCCGGCAGAACGGGGCGCCCGACGAGGCCGTGGCCGGACTGGTGGCCCAGATCGACTCGGTGAGCAGCGTCCCACCCGAACTGGACGAGTGGCTCATCGAAGCCCGGATCGAAGAGTTCGTGGAGCACTACGGTGCCGACGAGCGATGGGTGAGCGCCATTCTCAGGGGTCGCACCCCCGAGGGGACGGCCGCCTCCATCGTGTCCAACTCCATGCTCGCCGACTCCGCCGCCGCCTCCGACGGGATCCGGCGGGGCCTCATCCGAGCCGACGACCCGGCCATCCGATTCGTGGGGCTCTACATCCCCTCCTTCCTGGAATTCCAGCAGGGGTACGGGCGGGTCTCCCAGCAGGAGGAGGCAATCGCCGCCGAGATCGGCCGGGCTCGCTACGAGATCTACGGGACCGACCTCCCGCCGGACGCCACCTTCTCGCTGCGAATCGCCGACGGGGTGGTGCGGGGTTACGAATACAACGGAACCGAAGCCCCGGTCCACACCACCTTCTACGGGATGTACGACCGTCACTACAGCTTCGGCGGGATGTACGAAGAGGGCGAATCGCCGTGGGCCCTCCCGCCTCGGTGGGAGACTCCTCCCACCGGGCTGGAGCTCGCCACCCCGGTGAACTTCGTGTCCACCGCGGACATCATCGGGGGCAACTCGGGCTCTCCGGTTCTGAACGCCGATCTGGAGGTGGTGGGGGTGGTCTTCGACGGCAACATCGAGAGCCTGCCCGGCGACTACATCTACCTGCCCCGATCCAACCGCTCCGTGACGGCCGACGCCCGGGGCATCCTCGCAGCGCTCCGGCACGTCTACCAGGCCGAGCGGATCGTGGAGGAGTTGGTGGGAACCGGGGTGCCGGCGGGGCGTTGAGGGCGGCTGGGCGGCGGCGCGCCGCCGCCCAGTGCCCGTCCCGGGTCCCCTCTCCAGCCGGATTCGAGGCCCTGGCCACCGGGAGATGGCGCTTTCGTGCGGCGGGCATTATACTGATCGGTATATATATTGATCGATACAATATGGTGACGGAGCCCGGTTCCCCCATGTCTCGAGACGCCCTCAAGCCCCAGTGGTTTCAGATCCTCCTCTCCCTGGCGGGAGGCGACCTCCACGGGACGGCCGTCATGGAGGAGGTGCTGGCTCGCACGGACGGAGAGATGAAGCTCTGGCCCGCCACCCTGTACGGTTCTTTGCGGGACCTGGAAGAGTTGGGTTGGATCCGCGAGACGGAGCCCCCGGACGAGGGACGGGGCGAGGGGGGGCGCCGGCGCTTCTACGGGCTCACCGGCGCAGGCCGTGAGGCGCTGGCGGGGGAGGCGGAGCGTCTCGCCCGCTACGTCGACGTCGCCCGGGCCCGGGACGTCCTCCGGGGGACCGGATCCGGGTGAACGCTCCCTGGGTGTTCCGGATCCTGCTGTACCTCTATCCCCGGGAGTTCCGGGAGCGGTACGGGTCCGAGATGCTGGACGCCATGGCCCTGGAGTTGGAGGGAACGGGAGCGGGACGACGGGTGGGGGCCTGGGTGTGGGGAACGGCGGATCTTCTCTGGGGCGCCGCGCGGGAATGGACGCGAATCCTGGGACGAGGAGGGGGAATGGGGACGTTGGGAATGGATGTACGCCAGGCGGTCCGGGGACTTCTGCGACGACCGGGGCTGTCCGGCGCCGCGGTGATGACGCTGGCGCTGGGGATCGGGGCCACGGCGACCGTCTTCAGCCTGGTGAACGGGCTCCTCCTCAAACCGCTCCCCTACCACGAGGCCGACCGCCTGGTGCACGTCTGGCTCGAACACCGGGAGCGGGGATGGCAGGACGTGGACGTGACGCTGCCGGACGCCTGGGCGTGGCGGGAGCGGACCGATGTCTTCAACGACCTGGCGGCCTTCACCTACGTGGGGATCACCGACGGGAGCCGCGAGGTGCCCGAACGCCTGGATGGTGTGTGGGCCACGTGGAATCTCCTCCAGGTCCTGGGGGTGGAGCCGGTGCTGGGACGTGCTCCGGGTCGGGAAGACGGGAGAGAGGGTGCGGCCCGGGTGACGCTGGTGAGCCATGGGTACTGGACCCGGGTCCTGGGGCGCGATCCCCGGGTGGTCGGTTCGGAGCTGGAGCTGAACGGTAGGCCGGCAACGGTCATCGGCGTCCTACCCTCGGACTTCCAGTTCCCCGGGCTGGAGGCCCAGTTCCTCGTTCCCTGGGCCGGCGACCCCGTTCAGGCGGACCGGGACCAGTTCAGCTGGCAGGCTCTGGGGAGATTGGCGGATGACGTGTCTCTCGAGCGTGCCCAGGAGGCCACCGACCAGGTGGTCACGGCGGTGGCGACCACCCACCCCGAGACCCATGAAGGGATGACCTCCCGGGTGGTGGGCCTCCGTGAGGAGGTTGCCGGCGAGGTGGCGCCCAGGGCGTCCTATCTGCTTCTGGGGGCGGTGGTCTTCCTGCTCCTCATGGCCTGTGTGAACGTGGCCAACCTCCTTCTGGCCCGGGGCGCGGATCGGGCGGGGGAGATGGCGGTACGGGCCGCTCTGGGGGCAGGGCGGGGACGCCTGATCCGACAGCTCTTCGCCGAGGCCCTCCTTCTGTCGTTGGTGGGCGGGAGCCTGGGCGTGCTCCTGGCCCGTTGGGGTCGGGATGCCCTGGTGGCGGCGCTTCCGGAGAATCTGCCGCCGGTTTTCCACTTTCCTCTGGACCTCCGGGTGCTGGCCTTCGCCGCGGCGGTGAGCGTTGCATCGGCACTGGTCTTCGGCCTGGTGCCCGCCTTCCGGGCGTCGGCGCCCGCCGGGCGCCTCCGGAGCCACGGTCGCGGGGGGACGCGGGTGGTGGGCGGCAGCCTCGTGGTCGTGCAGACCGCGTTGGCCGTGCTCCTCCTCGTCGGCACCTCGGTGACGGCCCGGAGCGTCCTGGGGATGGCCCGGCAGGAGATGGGGTGGGAGGCGTCGGGCCTTCTTCTGGCCCGGCTCTCTCCCCGGCCCGACGGATACCCCACCGAGCCGGAGGTGCAGGCCTTTCACGACGAGGTCCTGGCGCGGATCCGCGCGCTTCCGGGTGTGGCGGCTGCAGGTGGGAGCCAGGCGGTCCCGCTGCAGGGCCAGAACCTGGTGGGGACGGTGGCGCTCGGGGGAGAGGACCCGGCGACCTCGAACAGGGCCGTGCGCTTCAACTACGTGACCCCCGGGTACTTCGACGCCCTGGGGCTCGAAGTGCTCCAGGGCCGCGGTGTCGGCCCGGGAGACGGGCCCGACACCGGCCCGGTCGCGGTGGTGAACCGGGCCTTCGTGGCGCGCCATCTCGACGGGATGCCGGCTCCGGGCGTGTCGCTCCACATCACCCGGAGCCCCGATCCCGTGCGGATCGTCGGTGTGGTGGAGGACGCCGTGGAGCGGAATGTGGACCGGCCCGTGGAACCTTCGGTCTTCATGTCCATGGCCCAGTGGCCCACCTGGACCCGCACGTTGGCGGTGCGGGTGGCGGGGGAGAGAGACCCCCTCACCCTGGTGCCGGACATCCGCCGGGCGGTGGCGGAGGTGGATCCCGGCGTGGCGGTCTTCCATGAACGCACCATGGAGGAGCTGGTCACCCTACGACTGGGGGGATTCACCCTGATCGCAAAGGTCATGGGCACCTTCGGCCTCCTGTCCCTCATCCTGGGCGGGATCGGGATCTACGGAGTGATCTCCCACAACGTGGTACGACGGACCCGGGAGATCGGCGTTCGTCTCGCCCTGGGGGCGGATCCCGGCACGGTGCGGCGAGAGGTGGTGCGGCAGGGACTCGGCCGGGTGCTGGCAGGGCTCGGCGTCGGGCTCCTTCTCGCCCTTCCCCTGACGGGTCTGCTCCGGGGCGTCGTCGTGGGGGTGGATCCTCGGTCCCCGCTGGGATTCGCCCTGGCGGTGGGCATCCTTCTGGCGGTGGGGGGGCTCGGGGCCTGGCTTCCGGCTCGTCGAGCCAGCCAGGTGGACCCGGCCCAGGCGCTGGCGGTGGAATAGAGCCTGGGGGTCCGGCCTTCCGGGATCCTTGACCCCCGGGCAGGAGGGGGGCCAGCGTAGGGGAGTGCCGCAGGCGGGATCGGCCTCGTGTCCCAGCCTCCGGTCATGGCCCGAAGTCGTCTCGGGGAGGGGCGTCCCGTGGGACCCGTGCCGTGCGCCGGGGCCTGGGATCCAACCCGAACGTCCTCGCCGGAGCCCGACCCGGCGGGAGAGGTCCGAGATTGCTCACGTTGCTTCTCACGGTGGTCTGGATCGTGGTGGCCGGAGCCGCCACCCTGGGTGGGGTGGAGTACTATCTCCTCCCCATGGAGGAGCGCGCGTTCTCGCCTCTGGCGGATACCTTTGCGCCCACCGGTTTCTGGGGGCACGGCTTCGGAATCGTCGGCACGATGCTCATCGCGGTGGGGGTCGTCGGCTACATGGCCCGGAAGCGATTCGGGTGGCTCCAACACGCCGGCGCGCTCCGTCACTGGCTACAGGTGCACATCTTCCTCTGCACTCTCGGCCCATACCTGGTGCTCCTCCACACCAGCTTCAAGTTCGGCGGGGTGGTGTCCGTGGCATTCTGGAGCATGGCGGTCGTGGTGGTGAGCGGTATCTTCGGCCGGTACGTCTACGCCCGCATTCCCAAGACCGTGCATGGCGGATTCCTGGGACTGGAGGCGATCCGAGCCCGGGTCGCGGAGCTGGGTCAGGAGCTTCGGGGCCGCGCGGACCTGGTCCGTGAGGAGCTTGCCGTCACGGGCGACGAGATTCCGGTTCTCGAAACCACCCCGGGGCTCACGGGGGCGCTGTGGCTGGCCTTCAAGAGTGATCTCCGGGGGCGAAGCCATCATCGGCGGCTCCGGCAGACGCTCCGGGGCAGCCCGCTGCCCCGTTCGGTCCAGAAGGACATCCTCCGGTTGAGTCGCGAGCGGCATCGGCTGAGTCGGCAGGTTCTCGTGGTCCGGCCCTTCCAGAGACTCTTCCGGTATTGGCATGTGGTCCACCTGCCTCTGGCGCTCACCATGGCGGTGATCGTGGTCGTCCACGTCGGCGTGGTCGCCGCCTTCGGCTACACCTGGATCTGGTGATGGGCCCGGGCTGGCGGGAGCGTTGCGATCCGGGCCGGCCGGCCTGGTTCACCCCGGTGCTCTCATTCCTCCTGGTGGCGGGACTGAGTCCGTTCCCGGCCCGGGCCCAGCTCATCTCCCCGGGTCGGCTCGCATCCGCCCACCAGGAGTTGGAGGGGATCCGGAACTGCACCGCCTGTCACAGACTCCGACAGAAGGGGGTGGACCGGGACCGATGTCTGGCCTGCCACACCCCGCTCGCCGCACGCGTCTCTTCCGGCCGGGGCTTCCACGGCACGCTCCCGGAAAATGACTGTGCCGCCTGCCACAAGGACCACTTCGGACCGGACTTCGACCTCCTCCACTTCGACCCCGTGGCCTTCGATCACGAGAGAGCCGGGTATTCTCTGACCGGCGGGCACCGGGACGCGGGCTGCCGGGATTGTCACGTCCCGGCGTATCTCGACGATCCGGACGTGCGGGCCTTCAAGGCCCGGTACGGGGCCCTGGATCGGACCTTCCTGGGGCTGGGGACCACCTGCCTGAGGTGTCATCGGGGTGCCGACCCACACCAGGGGCAGTTCGCCGGTGAGGCCTGCGATGCGTGCCACGACACCAACGGGTGGGCCGAGGCGCCAGGATTCGATCATGGCGAGACCCGATATCCCCTCACGGGGGCGCACCGGCGCGTGGATTGCACCGGGTGCCACCCACCCCTGCCGGCGCCGGCGACCGGAGCGGTCACCGACGCGGGCTCCATCGCGCTTCGTTTCGCCCCCATTGCCTTCTCCGGCTGCGCCAGTTGCCACCAGGACCCCCACGGCGGAACCATGCAGGGTGCCTGTGCCACCTGCCACGGCACGGCGACGTGGGGCGCGGTGGATCGGGGCCGTCTGGAGAGTACCTTCGACCATCGGTCCACGGGCTTCGAGCTGGAGGACAGCCACGCGGCATTGGCGTGTGCCACCTGCCACGATCCGGCGGCGGCGGACACGCTCGAGGGGATCACCCTCCGATTCCAACCTCGAGCCTCTCGGCCCGCCTACCCTCCGCCCCGGGCGGAGACGTGTGCCTCGTGTCACGACGACGCCCACCGGGGAGAGTTCCGGAACCCGCGCGACGCGGGCGGCTGCGACGCGTGTCACGGGCAGTCGACGTGGTTGCCGGCCCGATTCGACCTTGCGCGGCACGACGCCGCGGCGAGCTTCCCGCTGGAAGGCGCGCACCGGGTCACACCGTGCGCCGGTTGTCATCGTTCGGCGGAGGGGCTCCTGCAGATCCGCCTCGGGAATCCGGACTGCGCCACCTGCCATGGCTCCGACGACCCCCACCGGGATCAGTTCCCGGACCGGGGCTGCTCGGAATGTCATGGCGTAGAGTCCTTCCGGATCCCCGACTTCGATCATGATCGCACCGGATACCGGCTCGAGGGTGCCCACGTCGCGGTGGAATGCGGGGGCTGCCACACGCCGGAGCCGGCCCCGTCGGGCACCCTCTTCATCCGCTACCGGCCTCTGGGCGGCGAGTGCGTGGATTGCCATGGAGGCGCGTCGTGAGCCTCCGGGTCTCGCCGGCGGCCACGCGGGTCGCCATCGTCCTCCTGGCGGCAGTCCCGGCTCCGGTGCAGGCGGTCCAGGCCGATCGGGACCCCCATGGCCCCCTCCCGCCGGAGTTGACCTGCGAGGACTGCCACACACCCGCCGCATGGAGCCCCCTCCGGGATTCGCTGGGCTTCACCCACGGTGCACTCTCAGGCTTCGATCTCACCGGGGCACACACCCGGACGGCCTGCGTCGGGTGCCACCTGGATCTGCGTTTCGACGCGCCCCGGATCCAACCCCTGGAGTGCCAGGCCTGCCACCAGGACCCCCACCAGGGACGCCTCGTGGACTCCTGTGCCGCCTGCCATACGACCCGGAGCTTCGCCGACGTGGATGGGGAACTGGCCCACGCCCGCACGGCCCTGCCCCTGACCGGCGCTCACCTTCAGGTCCCCTGTGAGACCTGCCACGCCGACGACCGGATCCTCTTCACCGGTCTCGATCCCGAGTGCATCACCTGCCACCGGGATGCATACCAGGCGTCGCTGGCCGTTGACCACGCGGCAGCAGGCTTCTCCACCGACTGCACCGAGTGTCATTCCGACCTCGGCTGGGCCGACTCGCCCCTCTTCGACCACCAGTCGGCCTCGGGTGGTTGGCCGTTGACGGAGGCCCATGCCGGGGTGCGTTGCTCCGGGTGCCACCAGATCCCCGGGATGGAGCCCCTCTTCGTTCCTCAAGGTCCCCTGGACTGCTACGCGTGCCACCAGGACGACCATGAGTCCGTGCACGGCGGTGGATTTCCGACGGCCTGCACCGACTGCCACAGCCAGTCCACCTGGGGGGATGCGACCTTCGACCACGCCGCAGACGCCCGGTTCCCCCTCCTGGGACAGCACGACCGACTGCCGTGCAACGCCTGCCATCAGGTCCCCGGATACGGGCTCCTCTTTCCCAGCCCCGCCACTACGGACGACTGCGTGGCGTGCCACCGGTCGGACTACGACAGGGAGCACGCCGGGGAGGGATATCCGACCACCTGCGCCCTGTGTCACGGTGTGGACGACTGGGACGCGGACTTCCGCCACGACAGCGACTTCTTCCCGATCTTCTCCGGCAGCCACGCCGGCCGTTGGGACGGCTGCGCCGAGTGCCACGTGGTTTCCGGCGACTTCACCACCTTCTCGTGTATCGACTGCCATCAGCACAACCCGGCGGACACCGACGCGGACCACCGGGAGGTGCCCAATTACGCATACGAGAGCGCCGGGTGCTTCTCCTGTCACCCGGCGGGTGACTGACCGTGGGTTCGTCGAACCCACGGCTGTGGCTCCCCGTCGTGGGGCTCCTCGTGGCTGCAGCGGGCCGACCGGTGGGGCTGTCGGCCCAGGAGCCGGGTGCCCCCCCGGCCCGGGTGACGCTGGAGGTCCGCCAGGTGGCAGGGGCCAATGTGTATCTGGATCTGGGAACGTCCGGCGGGATGGTGTCGGGGGATACGGTCCAGGTGTT
>JARRPL010000110.1:0-9192 GCA_037382905.1 Gemmatimonadota bacterium
GTCCCGGGTCGTAGGGGGCGTCATTCCCCATGCCGTAGTACGGCGTGGCGATCTGGCGCTGGCTTCCGGCGAAGACATCCAGACGCCAGTCGCCCAGGAGGGAGGGGGCATCGAAGAAGCCCGACAGCGCCAGGTGGAAGGAACGCCGCCACAGTCCGAACTCCACGGCACGCCATCGGATCTCGGTGTTCCAGAGGAACATCCCCCGCCCCGCGTATCGGTTTCGAAGCAGCCCCCTCACGGAGCGCGCGCCTCCAAGGCCCTCCTGGTCCCGGAAGGAGGTCTGCAACCGGTGGAGGTCCGCCAGGGGGACGTCCCGGCTGACCCCCTGGAGCAGCAGGCGGTTCGCCACCACCAGGGGTCCCAGGCGCCAGTACCGTCGGTCCGTGAGGGTCCAGCGGGTGTAGCTCACCTCGCTCCCCAGGGCCCGGTCGACCCTCTGGACCAGGAGGTCGCTCCACGTCCCCGTGCCGGGGGCCGTCTCCCGGTCTCGGGTATCCCAGATCAGGCCGGCCCGCACGTAGTTGATCCATCCCTCCACCCCGGGGCGGATGCCATCGGCGATCTCCTCGGCCACGAGCGTGGTACCCGTGCCCTCCGGCACGGCGTCCAGGGATCCGTACAGGAGCCCGCCGCCGACCAGCAGTCGCAGCGGCGTGTCCGCGATGGGCCGCTGGAGATTCACCAGGGCCGATCTCAGCGTCCTTCCGAACCGGTAGTAGTAGGGATCCGCGTCGTTGACGCGTCCCGGGTCGTAGGGGGCGTCATTCCCCATGCCGTAGTACGGCGTGGCGATCTGGCGCTGGCTTCCGGCGAAGACATCCAGACGCCAGTCGCCCAGGAGGGAGGGGGCATCGAAGAAGTCGAAGTTGATGGCCGGGACGCCGGCGAGCTGGAGCCCCGTCTGGGGCTGGACGGGACGGGGGGTGAGGCCGGTGGCCGGCAGGACGGCCAGGAGTCCCGTGAGGACCGTTCTCGACTTCGGGGCCCGACTCCAGGGTGGATGCGGGCTGCACCCATGGGCCACCCCGGGACCGGGACGGGCGATGTGCATGGACCCCCCTTTACGTCGTGCATGGCGGGGAAGGGGAACCGTAGGCCGAGAGCCTACAAACAGAATGCCTCTTCCGGCCCGGGAAGGGGATACGTAGGTCTACGCAGGGGACCCAGCGGCGGTCACGAGGCGCTCACCGTGGATCCGGCTCCAGCTCCGTTTCGGGGATCGAGAGGGTCTCGGCCAGCGACTCCAGGCTGCGCCCCTTGGTCTCGGGCATCATGAAGAGGACGAAGAGAAGCTGGAGGAGCATCATCGCGGTGAAGAAGCCGAAGATCGTGGCGCCGTCGAACTGCCCCAGGAGCCATGGCATCACCAGGGTGATCAGGGCTGCGAAGACCCAATGGGTGCCGCTTCCCAGGGACTGGCCCCGGGTCCGGACGTTGTTCGGGAAGATCTCGGCGATGAAGACCCAGATCACCGCACCCTGCCCCACTGCGTGGGACGCGATGAAGAGGAAGACGAACCCTACCACCACGAGCCCCGAGGCCCCGGTGGCGAAGGCCCAGGTGACGCCGCCCAGTGAGACGAGATAGCCCAGGGAGCCCACCAGAAGAAGGCTGCGGCGCCCCGCCTGGTCGATGAGGGACATTCCCAGCATCGTGAAGAGCAGGTTGACGAGCCCGATGCCCACGGAGGAGAGGAGCGCCGCCGAGCTGTCGAGGCCGGCGAGCTGGAAGATCCGGGGGGCGAAGTAGATGACGAAGTTGATGCCCGAGAGCTGGTTGAAGGCCGCCACCAGGAAGGCCAGCAGGATCGGCTTCCCATACGCCCTGCGAAACAGCGCTCCTCCCGTGAACTCCCGGCGCGTCTCCCGGATCTCCCGGATCGTGCGCTCGGCGGACTCGGGGTCCGCTCGACGCAAGATCTCCCGGGCCTCGGCCTCGGCGCCGCCGTGGAGGAGGAGCCAGCGAGGGCTTTCCGGTACTCGCATCACCATGAGGAGATAGATTGCCGCCGGAACCGCCTCGATCCCCAGCATCCAGCGCCATCCGAGGTCAAAAACGCTCGAGAGCGCCCAATTGGAGAGGAAGGCTACCAGAATCCCGAAAACGATCTGGAACTGGTAGAGAGCCACCAGGCGGCCCCGGCTCCTCGCAGGCGCCACCTCCGAGATGTAGGCCGGCACGGCGACGGAGGAGACCCCGACCCCCAATCCACCGACGAACCGCCAGAGCGAGAAGGTGAAGGGGTCCGGGGACAGCGCCGAGCCGAGAGCCGACACCAGGTACAGGACCCCGATTCCCACCAGCACGGGCTTGCGGCCGTACCGTTCGCAGGGCCAGTTGCCCCAGAGCGCGCCGATGACCGTGCCCCAGAGGGCCGCGGACATGACGAACAGACCGTGGACCAGGTCTTCGGTCTGCCACAACGCCTGAATAGGTTGGTCGGCCCCGGAGATGACGGCGGTGTCGAAGCCGAAGAGGAAGCCGGCCACCGCCACTGCGACACACCAGAGGACCATGCTGCGATTCACCATCCCGCCTTCGTCGAAGTTCCGGTCGACCTTCGCGGCCGTCCTGTCCGTGACCCTGCTCCTGGCGTGCGCCTCTCCCGGGTCGTCACCCCCGGTGGGGTCGGCGCCGCCCGTCACCCCGACCTGGACCGAACCCCACCGGCCCAGCTTCCACTTCTCGCCGCCGAGCATGTGGATGAACGACCCGAACGGGATGGTCCACTACGACGGCGAATACCACCTCTTCTACCAGTACCATCCCGAGAGCATGGTATGGGGACCCATGCACTGGGGCCACGCCGTGAGCCGGGACCTGGTGCGTTGGGACCACCTTCCCGTCGCCTTGGAGCCCGACTCCCTCGGCTACATCTTCTCCGGGAGTGCCGTGGTGGATCGGGAGAACACCAGCGGGTTCGGCACCGGGGACGACCCCCCTCTCGTGGCCATCTTCACCTACCACGATCCGGTGCGGGCCGAGGCCGCCACCGGGGACCACGAGACCCAGGGCATCGCCTACAGCACCGATCGGGGCCGCACCTGGACCAAGTGGGCGGGGAATCCCGTCCTCCCGAACCGGGACCGGCACGCCGACTTCCGGGATCCGAACGTCTTCTGGCACGAGGAGACCGGGAGGTGGGTGATGGCCCTTTCGGTACACGACCGGATCGAGCTCTGGGGGTCTCCCGACCTCAAACGATGGAGCTTCCTGAGCGAGTTCGGTGCGGGCGTGGGCGCCCAGGGCGGAGTGTGGGAATGTCCCGACCTCTTTCCACTCGTCGATCCCCGGACCGGCGAGACCCGATGGGTGCTCATCCTGAACCTGAACCCAGGAGGCCCTCAGGGGGGCTCCGGGACCCAGTACTTCATCGGCGACTTCGACGGGACCTCCTTCACCCTGGACCCGGAATTCGAACGAGTCCTGGAGGAACAGGAGGCGGTATGGTTGGATCACGGAGCGGACAACTACGCCGGCGTGACCTGGGCCGATGTTCCCGAGGACGACGGGCGCAGGATCTTCATCGGCTGGATGAGCAACTGGGCATACGCCCAGCAGGTCCCCACGAATCCCTGGCGCAGTGCCATGACGGTGCCCCGGAGCCTGCACCTCCACCACACCTCCCGAGGGATCCGTCTGCGTTCCGAGCCCGTTCGGGAGTTGAACCGGCTCCGAGGCCAGGCGGTGCGCCTCCCCAGGCTGGCCGCCCGCGGCCTCGTGCCCCTCACCGACGTCCTTCCCTTCCCCGCCACCCCGTCGGAGGTGGAGTTGGCGTTTCAGGTGGGCCCCGGATCCGATGTGGGTGTGGAGCTCTCCAACGACCGGGGCGAGCGCTACCGGGTGGGCTTCCGGGCCGGGGAGGGGGTCTTCTACAGCGACCGGACCACAGCCGGGGAGAACGGGTTCTCCGACGTGTTCGCCGCCGAAGTCCACGAGGCCCCGCGTCTCGTGGCGGGGGATACGGTGCGCATGCGCCTCTTCCTGGATGTGGCGTCCGCCGAGTTGTTCGCGGACGACGGCGCCACCGTCATGACCGAGATCTTCTTCCCCTCGGAGCCCTTCGACCGTCTCGCCATCTACGGTGAGGGCGGGTCGGCGACCTTGGTGGAGGGGCGCGTGTGGCCGCTGGAAGGGATCTGGTAGGGCCGCCTCGACTCAGAACCGGGACGGAGGTTCCGAGTCGGTGAGGGGATCGGTCTCGGGGACGGGGCCCTTCCCGCCGAGGCCGATCTTCAGACCGAACTGGAGCATGGGATAGAAGTTCTTGATGAGTCCGGCGTCCTGGGCGAACTCGTCGGCCTCGGTCTCGAGGTCCTTGGTGAAGCCCGGGATCAGCACCAGCTCCGGAGACGCGGTCATCCGCACGTCCGCCTGGGAGGAATAGGCCACGACCAGGTCCAGGAAGACACCGAGGCCCCGGCTGTTGAGCCGGCCGAGCCCCAGACCGAAGTAGGGCAGGACGGGATCCTGATCCAGGGTGGCCCAGATGGTGCTCTCGGCGTCGTAGAGGGTGTTCCCGATTCGAACCGGCTCGTAGGACTCTGCCCGGGCGATGAGATCCTCGCGACGGTATAGAATGCCCGCCGTGAGCTTCAGCGGTCCCAGCACGTGCGCTTCCAGCCCCACGCTGAACGTGGTGCTGGGGGGCTCGAGCGCGTAGTCGATGCCCGAGATCTCGACCGGGATCCACCGGGTGACCACCAGGTCGCCGGGGGAGAAGGCCACGCCGCCCCGGAGCACGAAGGTGCCGCCGAGGCCGATCCCCAGGTCGACTCCGTAACCCAGCGTCCCGACCTTGGCTCCGATCCCGGCGCCCTGGGCCCGGGCCCCCGCCGGTAGAAGAGCCAGCAGGAGGGCCACCACGGCCAGCTTCCTCATGTTCTCGATCCCCGTGTGCAGGAGCCCTGGGGCCGGTCGGGCGCGGTTCGCCGCCTCAGGTGGTCACCGCGACGGTCTGGGAGAAGCTGATGTCACAGATGACCCCGGACGCGCTGAAGCTGGCGTTGCCGGCACTTCCTTCCATGGAGAACTGGAAGTCGATCTCACATCGGCCGAAACGATCCCCGGCGGTCCAGTCGACGGCGCCGGTCACCGCCCCGGAGCCGGTGCTGAGACCCTCGGCGTCCTGGGCGATGGACAAGGTGGCCATCACGTCGGGGGAGCTGTTCAGGGTGAAGGTGAAATCACCGGAAGACCCCTCACCGGCGCACTCGAGGAAGATGAGCGTCTGGGCGGCGTTGATCTCGGACTCGTAGGTCTCGTCGTCCACGAACCCGTCCACCGACTGGGCCACCTCCACCGAGCCGCCCAGGGGGCACTCGCCGGTCAGGGTGTGACGCTCGTCGAAGGTCACTCGGGCCAGGGCAAGCGGAAGCCGGTCGACGTCGGGGTCGGCGACGGTCTGGGCATTCACGTCGACGCCTGTGGCGGCGAAGGACCGACCGATGAGAAAGGAGGCCATCTGGGACGCCTCGAACCGGGTGAGGTCGTCTTCCTTCGGCAGGGTGCTGGTCTCTGCGCACGCCCCCAGCGCCAGACCGGCGACGGCGGTCAGGATCCCGATCTTGCTCCCACGCATCATGATGCTCCGTTGAGTTGATTGGACGAAACCGGGAACTTGTATCCGGCAGGCGGAAAGGGACTTCCCCCCACGTCTGGCCTCGGCGGACCGGAGAGGCGACTCGAATCTCCGGTCGATCCCGTGCTTGTGCGGCTCCGGGCAGTTGCGTCCCAGGGAGCCCGCCTCCTCTGTCGCAAGAAGCGGACCGGAAGCGAGGTCAGGATCCCGCCGGGGTCGACTCCGGAGGGTGCCGCGCCCAAGGACCCGGTGGAGGGTGCCCGAAGCCCGCCGCACTGCCCCTCCGCTGGACCCGAACCCCCGCCAGCCCTGCGGGTAGCCCGCCATCCGAGGTGACACCCTGCCTCCCGTTCACAGCCCCGACATACGAGGACGACACCGATGGCGAAGATGAAGGCGATGGTCGCGCAGGCCCCCGGCGAGGCGTTCACCCTGGTGGAGCGGGACGTTCCCGAGCCCGGTCCGGGCCAGGTGCGCATCCAGGTCGAGGCATGCGGAATCTGTCACTCCGACGCCTTCGTCCGGGAAGGCCTGTGGCCCGAGCTCGAGTACCCCCGGATTCCCGGGCACGAGGTCGCGGGGCGGGTGGATGCGGTCGGCGAGGGTGTGAGCGGTTTCGAGGTGGGAGAGCGCGTGGGCGTGGGCTGGCACGGTGGCCACTGCTTCACCTGCCGCCCCTGCCGCGAGGGTGACTTCATCAGCTGCGAGTCCGCCCAGATCTGCGGGATCAGCTACGACGGGGGCTATGCCGAGTACATGGTGACGCCGGAGGGTGCCGTGGCGCGCATCCCCGCGGAGCTGGACGCCGTGGCGGCGGCCCCGCTCATGTGCGCCGGCATCACCACCTTCAACGCCCTCCGGAACAGCGGGGCCCGAGCCGGTGACGTGGTGGCCGTCGAAGGGATCGGGGGCCTCGGCCACCTCGGGATCCAGTACGCCGCCAGGATGGGCTTCCACGTCGTCGCCCTCTCCCGGGGCCCCGAGAAGAAGGAGCTCGCCCTCGAGCTGGGGGCCCACCGCTACGTCGATACGAAGGCCGAGAACGGGGTGGAGGTGCTCCAGTCCCTGGGGGGCGCCCAGGTGATCCTGGAGACGGCGCCCTCGGCGGAGGCGGCCACCGCGATCTTCGACGGACTCGGCCGGGACGGTCGCCTGATCCTCGTCGGTGCCGGGATGGAGCCGATCCAGGTCGGGGCTCTCCAGATGATCGGGGGTCGAAAGGGACTCGCCGGTTGGGCCAGCGGCACCGCCGTCGACTCCGAGGACACCATGAAGTTCAGCGCCCTCACCGGCGTCGAGACCCGCATCGAGAGCTTCCCCTTGGCCGAGGCCAACGAGGCCTACGAGCGGATGATCACGAACGCCGCCCGCTTCCGGGTGGTGCTGGTGCCTTGAGCCCGAGGGGGGGCGGTCGTCCGACCCCCGCCGACTCCGCCGCTCCGGAGAGACGGGGAGGACGGTCCGGATCCCACGGGCTCCGGGGCGAAGGCCGTGCCCGCCGTCAGGCCACCCTCAGACCGTCGCCATGAGGTGCTCGAGGGTCGCTCGGGCACCGTCGCCCAGTTCGGCCTCGATCATCTCGAGGAGCGCCTCGTTGGTTCGGATGTCGTCCCGAATGAAGGCGCGAATCACGGTGCGGAATGCCTCGGGCCCGATGGCCTCCTCGAAGGCGGCGAGGACCAGCGGCCCCCGCTGATAGAGGGCGATCTCCGACGGGCGGCCCGTGAAGTCGGCCAGGGGGGTGGGGTCGCCCTCGGCCCGCTCGCGTTTCCGGGCCAGATCGTGGTCGAACCAGGCCTCGCCGTAGCTGTGCCGCATGAAGATCATGGACACGTACTCGGCGAAGGACTCGGTGAGCCAGTGGTGCCGGGTCTGGAAGTTCGCGCCGGAGAACCAGTAGTGTGAGAACTCGTGGGCCAGGTAGTCGGTGAGGTCGATGGGCGTCATCTCCCGGATGTCGCTCATGGCCACGTAGTTCTTCCGGGAGTAGCCCGACTCCTCCCGAGGGGTGAGCACGACCCGGCGGGGCCGCTCGAAGTCCTGGGGCCGGCCCGTGTACGCCTCGAGGAACTCCAGGATGCTGTCGGACTTCGCCACCACCGCCTCCAGGTCCGCGTCCGGGAGGGGCGACCACGACTCGGAGAGGTCGCCCACCGCCTTCCGGAGATCCCGGCCCGCCGAGAAGGGAATGTCCCGCCGGGCGATGTCGTTCTCGACCTCGTAGATCCCGGGGCCCACCTTCCGCACCCGGTCCCCGCTGATCAACTCGTAGTCGCCCCCCAGGTCCAGGCGCACCCGGTACCGGATATCCGGGATGCTGGCCACCACGGGGTGCCAGAAGCTGTCGATGTTGAGCTCGATCCACGACGGCGTGACCCGATTCAGCCTGTGCGTGGGGGATACCGTGAGGTGATAGGAGACGTCGACCCGCACCGGATCGGTGGCGTCCTCATCCAGCGTGAGGACGTATCGGGCGATCCCCTCGCCCTCCGGCGCCTCCACCGCCAGGATCCCGGGCCCGCTCATGGCGACGTCCCGGGCGTCGGGGCTGTGGAGCAACACGAGAGTCCCATCCAGCGCCAGCGAGAGGGGGACGAGCAGCGAGCCCGTCACCTGCACCCGATGGGCCGCGGGGTCCAGGGTCGCGTCGAGGTCGTAGAAGGGCGAGGCGGTCTGAGGGGAGACGCCTGCCCCCATGGCGAGGAGGAGGGCCGGGGCGATCAGAAGGAAGGGCTTCATCGTCGGATCTGTGGACGCGAGGGGGTGTGCCACCACCCTACGGGACCCGGCAGGGTGAGGTTGCAGGGCTCCAGGGGCCCGGAAGATCGAGGCCGGATGTATCGGGAGGAGCGGGATCCCTGCCATCCCTTCACTGCAGGTACCACCGTCCGCTCATCCGGTCCTGGAACAGGGTGATCACCCGGCCGTCCTCCAGGGCCAGATCGAAGTAGGTCCGGTGGATAGGCTCCCGCCACCACTCGTCGTCGATGCACCAGCGTTCCTGCACTCCCGCCACCCGGTGCACCCGCCCCTTGAGGCGGATGTGGGTGGGGGTTCCCTCGTCGTCCGCCAGGACCCGCAGGGGGGAGGGGGTATCCAGGGGGCGCATGCGGGGCGCCCGGGGGGAGAGGGACTTCATGACTCGTTCCTCACGGCTCGAAGCGGAGGAGGGCGTGGCGGCGCTCCGGGATCCGGGACCAGGGATCCAGCTCCACCACCCGGTACAGCGGCGAGGCGCCGAGCCGCAGGGTGAGCTCCCGGACCGCCTTCCGCAGCGACGGAGGCACCCGGCCCTCGGTCAGCGTCCGGCCCTCGGCGGCCCGGGCGCCGGCGTCCTCCCGGCCGAAGAGGTCCTCCTGGGTGGAGGGCGGACCGAACTGCACGAACTCCAGCGCCAGCCCCTCCACCGCCCGGGGCGGTGGGGTGAGCTCGATGCGGGAGCGGAGGACGAAGGCGAGCTTCTTCGGTGTGCTGGCGGGCTCCTTCAGGACCGTCTCCACGACCCAGGAGCCGCCCCCCTCCAGCCGTCCCGTCACCCGCATCTCCTGGATGCTCCGGCCCCGGCGGGCGGGGCGGGCCAGCCCCCGCTCCAGGAGCCGGTCCAGGGC
>JARRPL010000111.1:0-15157 GCA_037382905.1 Gemmatimonadota bacterium
TCCGTCGGGGCGGTGGGCGTGTGCGAGGCGAATCCCGACGTGGTCTACATCGGGATGGGGGAGACGGAGCTTCGGGGCAACGTCCAGAGCGGCGACGGGGCGTACAAGACCACCGACGGTGGTGAGACCTGGGAGCACATCGGGCTGGACGAGACCCAGAACATCTCCCGTATCCGGGTCCATCCCACCGACTGTAACACCGCCTGGGCGGGTGGCTTCGGGATCTTCTCCACCGACAACCCGGAACGGGGCGTCTACAAGACCACCGACGGCGGGGAGACCTGGCGTCTGGTGCTCCACAAGAGTCCCAAGGCCGGAGCCGTGGACATCTCGGTCCATCCCGGCAACCCGGACATCGTATACGCGGCGATCTGGGAGGCGTGGCGGAAGTCGTGGGGGATGAGCTCCGGTGGCCCGGATTCGGGCCTGTGGCGCAGCCTGGACGGCGGTGAGACGTGGACCGACATCTCCCGCAACACCGGTCTTCCGCAGGAGGGCGTCCTGGGCAAGATCGGCGTGGCCGTCTCCCCGGCGAACCCCGACCGCGTCTACGCCATCATCGAGCACGCCGACGCCGGGGGGGTCTACACCTCCACCGACGGAGGCGAGACCTGGAGCTACCAGAACGAGGAGCGGAGGCTCCGGCAGCGGGCCTTCTACTACACCCGCATCTACGCCGATCCCCTCGAGGAGGAGACGGTCTACGTCCTGAACACCGGTGCCTATCAGTCCAAGGACGCCGGAGAGACCTTCGACCGGCAGTATCGGGTGCCCCACGGGGACAACCACGATCTCTGGATCGCCCCGTCGGACAATCAGCGCATGGCCAACGCCAACGATGGCGGGGGGAACGTCTCGTTCAACGGGGGCGACACCTGGACGGACCAGGATTTCCCCACGGCCCAGTTCTACCGGGTCATCACCACGGCCCATGAGCCCTACTGGATCTGCGGTGCCCAGCAGGACAACAGCACGGCGTGCATGCCCTCCAGCGGGTGGGGGCACCTCGCCGCCCGGGGCGGAGGGGACTACTTCACCTCGGTGGGCGGGTGTGAGTCGGGCTACATCGCGCCGCACCCTGTGAACACGGATCTCTACTACGCGGGTTGCTACGGCGGCTCCCTGTCCCGATACGACCACTCCTCCGGGCTCACCCGCCAGGTGAACGTCTGGCCCGAGAACCCCATGGGCCAGTCGTCGGAGGATCTGGACGAGCGGGTCCAGTGGACCTTTCCCATCGTCTTCAGCCACCACGATCCCAACGTCCTCTACACCGGAACGCAGAAGGTCTGGCGAACCGGCACCGAGGGGCAGAACTGGGAACAGATCAGCCCGGATCTGACCCGTGCGGATCCCAGCACCATCGGACCGTCGGGCGGCCCCATCACCCTGGACCAGACCGGTGTCGAGACCTACGCCACCGTCTTCTCCATCGCACCGTCCTATCACGACCCCAACGTGATCTGGGCCGGTTCCGACGACGGCTACGTGCACGTCACCCGGAACGCCCAGGACGCGAACCCGGGTTGGACGAACGTGACCCCGCCGGATGCGCCGGACTTCGTCAGGATCAACACCATCGAGGCATCTCCCCACACACCGGGGAAGGCCTATGTGGCGGGGCTCCGGGAGCTCGTGGAGAACGACCGCAGCCCGTACATCTGGGTCACCGAAGACTACGGCCAGAGCTGGGAGAAGCGGGTGAACGGTATCCCCTACGGCGACTTCGTGCGGGCCGTGCGGGAGGATCCAATCCGGGCGGGACTGCTCTATGCGGCCACGGAGCGGGGCGTCTACGTCTCCTGGGATGACGGGGCCAACTGGCAATCCCTCTCCCAGAACCTCCCGGTCGTCCAGGTCTCGGATCTGGTGGTGGAGGACAACGACCTCGTGATCGGCACCCACGGCCGCTCCTTCTGGGTCATGGAGGACATCGGAGTCCTCCGGCAGCTCACCCCCTCGGTCGCTTCGGCGGAGGCGTACCTCTTCGATCCCAAGGATCCGGTCCGCGGCTTCGACAACTTCGTGACGTTGGAGTATCGTCTTGCGGAGGACGCGGACAATGTGCGGATCGAGTTCCTGGATGCCCAGGGCAACGTCCTGAGCGAGTACGAGGCGTCCTCCGACGACGAGGTGGAGGAGGAGGACGAGGAGGACAACCCCTTCCGACGCTTCTTTGGTGGCGGTGCCAGTGATCGGCCGCCGCTGGAAGCCGGCACGAACCAGTTCAACTGGAGCATGCGTACCGAGGGGTGGACCGACTTCGACGGGCGGATCTTCTGGGCTGCCGGGAACGTCGGGCCGGCGGTCCTGCCTGGCCGTTATACGGCCCGTCTCACCGTCGACGGCGAGACGATGGAGCAGGATTTCGAGATCCGGATGAACCCCCGGGCGGTGGAAGACGGGGTGACGCTGGCGGACCTGGAGGAGCGCTTCCGGTTCGCCACGGAGCTTCGCGACCGGGTGAGTCAGGCGAACGAGGCGGTGATCCGCATTCGGGACCTCAAGGGCGAGGTGGACGATCGTCTGGAGCGGTCCGACAACGGCGAGCTGGAGGCCCTCGGAGAGGAGGTGAATACCAAGCTCACCGACGTGGAGGGGGAGATCTACCAGTTCCGGAGCCAATCCAACCAGGATCCGCTGAACTTCCCGATCAAGATCAACAACAAGCTCGCGGCGCTCCTGAACCAGGTCGAGGGATCGGAAACCCGTCCCACGGATCAGTCCTACGAGGTCTACGAGCAGTTGTCCGGAGAGCTGGATACCGAGATGGAGAGGCTCCAGATCATCATTCAGCAGGACGTACGTCGGTTGAACGATCTGCTTCGTGACCTGGGCCTTCCACCCATCGACACAGAGCGTCTCATCACCTGAGCGTCGCCGGCCCGTCGGAGGTACGATCCAGGAGGGGGAGCGGGACCCGGTCCCGTTCCCCCTTCGTGGGCCTGCGGTTGCGACATCTCCCCGAGCAGGGGATGTGGCTGCCGATCCCGTCTCACGGGGGCGGAGGGGGTCTGGTGGCCCCACCGGTCTTCAAAACCGGCTGGCCCGGCTAATCCCCGGGTTGGTGGGTTCGATTCCCACACGCTCCCGCCATTGCAGCCCTCCGGCCTCCGGGTCGGGGGGCGCCGTGGTGGCGGGGCGCGGCACCTTCTAGCTTTCCCCATATGCGGATTTCCTCGATCGTCCCGCGTACGGCCCTGGCCGTCGTGATGCTGTCGATGCTCGTGGGCCGGACCTCGGCTCAGGAGCCCCGGCCGGCATCCCCCGAGACGGAGGATCTTCGGGCCGACTCCCTGGCCATGGCGCAACGTCCGTCGCCGCTGGGGGCCTTCCTCCGGGCCATCGCCATTCCCAGTTGGGGCCACGGGAGCATCGGTTCGCATCACAGGCGGACCGGCGCCCGTCGTTCCAGCGCCCGGGAGACCCTCCAGGTCCGGGAGGTGGTGGTCCGGGCGGAGCTGGTGGCCGCCGGGGTACCCGAGGAGGAGCTCGACGACGCCGTCGTTGCCGACCCTCGTGTGGTGGATGCCCAGAACCTGGTGGACGCCCGGGAGGGCCAGTTCGAAGACTGGGCCGCCCTCGGAATCTTTCTGGTTCTCCTGAGCGGTGCCGACGCCTTCGTGTCGGCGCACCTTCAGGACTTTCCCGACCCCATCGACGTTCAGGTCGGACCCACACCCGATGGCGGGGTCGAGGTGGGCGCCCGGGTCCGGGTCGGAGGTCGCTGAGCCCTTCCGCTCCGTCAGGGGACGAAGGATGTCGTCGTGCCGTCGTCCCGCCACTGCAGGAGGGAGGGGGCCTCGTTCTCCTCCAGGATGGCGAAGGTCCGGTGGTAGACCCAGTCGCCGCAGTTCAGGTAGTACCTGCCGGGCTCCACCTCCACCAGGGACGGAACGTGGGTATGCCCCAGGACCACCAGGTCGAGCTCCGGCCGGGCACGAAGGGTCTCCCGGGCCCAGCCCTCCAGGACGCCGGCCCGCTCCAGCTCACCTTCGGTAGGGGCGCCCCGGGTGTGGGTGAGGCTGGCCCGATTCGCCACCTTGCTTCCCAGGTCGGGGTGGAGCCAACGATAGGCCCATCGGAAGAGCGGGTTTCTCAGGACGGCCCGAAGCGCTTTGTAGCCGCGATCACCGGGTCCGAGCCCATCGCCGTGGGCGAGGTGGACCGAGTGGCCTGCGAGGATCAGGTCCGTGGCGTCCCGGTGGAAGCGGAGGCCCACCTCCTCTTCCAGGTACCGGCCCCCCCACCAGTCGTGATTCCCACCCACGAGATGGACCGGGATGCCTGCGTCCACCACCGAGGCCAGAGCCCCGAGCGCACGGGTGTACCCCTGAGGGATGGCGGTGCGGTACTCGAACCAGTAGTCGAACAGATCTCCGTTGAGGACGAGGGCGCCCGCCGTCTCCCGGGCCCTCCGGAGCCAGTTCAGGAAGGCCGCCTCGTTCTCCCGGGGGATGGCGCCCAGGTGGACGTCGCTGGCGAGGTAGACAGGGGTCTGGCACATGGCGGAAGAAGCTACCCAAAGCCCCGGGACGACGCGACCGATGCCCCCCGACTTCGCCCTGGCCCCGCCGCACCGTACATTGGGGCGGTCCGACACGCCCCGCCCCCGACGAGTTGCCGTGAATCCCGCCCTTCGACGCCCCCAAGGGGCTCCGACATCCGCCGGTGTCGATCCGTGAGGTCCATGCGAGTGCTCCGGCGGGCGCATCTGGCCGCCCTTGTGGTCGCCCTGCTTTCCGGATGCGCAGGGGGGGCGTCCGCGCCCCGGATCGTCACCCCGCTGCCCGACCCCGCTGCAGCTCTACGGGAGATGGAGGATCGCACGGTCCTCGAGCAACCCACCCGCATCTTCTTCGACTGGACCTTGACCGAGGAGGGGATCCGGGTGCGGGGAAGGGGCGTGGCCCGGGTCCAGCCGCCGGACCGGGCCCGGCTGGATCTCTTCCTCTCGAACGGCGAGGCGGTGGCAGGCGCGATTCTCATCGGGGACGAGCTCACCTTGCCCGTGAGCCTTCCGTCCGACATCCTCCCGCCGCCGGAGCTCTTGTGGGGTACCGTCGGAATGATCCGCCTCGGTTCCACCACCGAGGTGGTGCAGGGCGGGGAGCTGGAGGACGGAGCGACGCTCCTGCAGACGCGGCTCCCCACGCAGGAGGGAGTCCTGTACCGTGTCCGGGATGGGCAGGTCCGGATGATTGAACAGACGACAGGCGATGGTACGGTGGTGAAGCGGCTCGCCGCGGCGTACGATGGGGCCGCGATCCCCGCCGAGGCGGTCTATCGGGACCTCACCGCCTTCCGGGAGTTGACCCTCACACGGGATCGAGTGGAGCATGTGGAAGGGTTTGCGCCGCATATCTGGCGCTTCTAGGGCCGGGGCCGTACTCCTGGCCACGCCGATGCTCTCCGGGTGCCTCTACGGGTTCAACGCCGGAACGGGCCTCGATCTGGAGACCATCGCCATCGTTCCCTTCGAGAACGAGACGACCCGGCTGGAGCTCACGCAGGAACTCCACGAGCTCCTGCTCCGGAACCTTCCGGGGGCATTGGGGCTCCGCCTTGCCGGCGAGGACGTGGCCGACGCGGTGGTGACCGGCACGATCCGGGACTACGCGCTTCGGGCTCCCAACTACCGGGGTGGGGGCGTCCCCGGCGACAGCCCCGAGGTGCTCCAGCGGGAGGTGAGCCTGGTCGTCTCCGTCCAGATCCTGGACGTGGACGAGAACCTCATCCTCTGGGATGACACATCGCTGCGCACCGAGGGTCAGTACCTCGAAGCGAGCGAAGACGAGGAGACGGCGAAGTTCCAGGCTCTGGACCTGATGGTGCAGAGAATCGTGGATGGCCTTCAATCGAACTGGTAGGGAGGACGTTTTGAGTCGCGACTCGACCCGACGTGGATTCCTGGGCCTGGACCTCCGGGCCAAGCTCTTTCTCCTGGTCGTCCTGGCCACGGCGTGGTTCGCCACCGGTGCCGGATCGCCAGGAACCGCATCGGCGAAATCCGCGGGCTCGACCGCCGTGGAGGCGGAGGTCTCGGGCGCGCTCGGGAGTCCTTCGGATGGCTCGGCCAGCCGGGCCCGCTCCGGCTCGGTGCCCGTCGTCTTCGCCTCCGCACCGGCGCCTGCGGCTTCGCCGGCCGTGGCTCCGGCGGCGGAGGAGGCGGGGGCGGTGGAGGAGGAGCACGCCGAGGACCATCTCACACCCTCGACCTTCTTCCTCATCCTCATCTCCATCCTCCTCTTCGCGAAGGTCTTCGGAGAGATGGCCGAACGCATCGGCCAGCCCGCGGTCCTGGGAGAGCTCGTCGCCGGCCTGGTCCTGGGGTCGTCGGTGCTGGGGATCGTGCCGGCGGCGGGGATCGGGGCCGAGGTGATTCACCTCCTGGCGGAGGTGGGCGTGGCGATTCTCCTCTTCGAGATCGGTCTCGAGACGGACCTCAAGGAGATGTTCCGCGTCGGGGGCTCTTCCGCGTCGGTGGCCCTGGTGGGCGTAGCGCTGCCCTTTCTCCTGGGGTACCTCTACTGGCTCCTGGCGGACCCCAGCATCGGCGCCCGCCCCGAAGGAATCTCACACGGAATGGTCTCCGTCTTCGTGGGTGCGACCCTCACGGCGACCTCCGTGGGGATCACGGCCCGGGTGCTCAGCGATCTGAAGCTGATGCACCGGCCCGAGTCCCGCATCATCATCGGCGCGGCGGTGATCGACGACGTCCTGGGACTCGTGATCCTGGCGGTGGTCAGTGGCCTGGCCGCCGGTGCGGCGCTTTCGCTGGTCGGCGTCGCCACCACCTTCGCCATCGCCGTGGGGTTCCTGGTCGCCGCCGTCATCATCGGGAATCTCGTGGCCCCGTGGCTCTTCACCCTGGTGGATCAGATGCGCGTCCGGGGCGTCCTTCTCGTGAGCGCCTTCTCCTTCGCCCTCCTCTTCGCCGCCCTCGCGGACAAAGCGGGCTCGGCGCTCATCATCGGCTCCTTCGCCGCCGGTATCGTCCTGTCGTCCACCAACCAGTTCGATCTCATCGTGGAGCGGATCGAGCCGGTGGCGGACATCTTCACCCCCATCTTCTTCGTCTCGGTGGGCGCTGCGGTGAACGTCGGCCTGTTCATCCCGGGAACTCCGGAGTTCAACGTCAACGTCATCATCGTCGGCGGGATCCTCGTGGCCGTGGCCTTCGTCGGGAAGCTCATTGCCGGCTACGTGGTGGGATGGGGCAAGGAGAAGCTGAATCACGCCGCCATCGGTGTGGGGATGGTTCCCCGGGGCGAGGTCGGCCTCATCTTCGCGGACATCGGCCGGCGGGCCGGGATCCTCTCGGACGAGACCTTCTCCGCCATCCTCATCATGGTCATCGTCACGACCTTCATTGCGCCGCCCCTGCTGAAGATCGTGTTCAAGCCCCAGGAGGGGGACCCGGCGGCACCGCAGCCGGCGGAGTCTCACGGAGGGGGCCATCACTGATCCCCGTCCCCTGCCGCTTCCCCTCGAGTCGATTCAACGCCCGGATGGCGCGGTGATGGTGGACTCCGGGGGCCTGGCGCGGGAGCCGGTTTCCCTGGCCGGCCTGTTGGACGGTTCGGCTCCGGGTGTGGTGACCTCGGCGGACTCGGTGCTCCCGGACGCCCTGGAGGGACTCGCCGAGCGTCCTCTTGGAATCGGGGACCGCCGGGACCTCCTCCTGGGCGCATCCACCCCGCTGGACCGGCTTCCTGCGGGGACGGCCATCGCCTCTTCCGATGCCCGCTCCACGGCTCTCCTCCGGGCGCACCATCCACGACTCCGCCCGACGGCCCCCGGTGCCTTTCGCCTGGACCGGGAGGGCGGGGAGCGCCTGCAGATCCGACCCCTGTGGCCCGCTCCGGAGCTGGAGTCCAGCGGCGAGGTTCTCGAGCCTGCCAGTTGGCTCCCCGCTCCGGGCCAGGGGCTGGCGGTGCTCCTGCATCGCCCCGAGGTGGCCCACCGGTTCCAGCATCTCCCCGCCGACCCCCACACCGGCGCGATCCTCACTGCGGAGCGGGCCGTGGGCGCCGCCTTTCCCGCCGCGGTACCGCTGGTGCAGGGATGGGTGTTCGGGGAATGGCTTGGCCTCGGCGCCGTCATCCTCTCCCGCGATGGCCGGCAGGCCGTGCGGGGACGACTCCGGGGCTCCTTCGCCGACCCGTTGGGGCTCGCGGAGCGCCTCGTAGCCCTCCTGATGGACCGGGGCGCTGCCTTCCTGAAGGACGCCGGGGCCGGGAGCCACGCTCTCGCCGACCCGGCTGCCGACTCCGGCTGACTCCTCCTGCGGATCCACACCATGACGAACAGACCTTCGGACGAACCCCGACCCCTTCGCCTGGAACTGGACTCGGCTCCCTACGCCGAGGGATCCTGTCTGATCGCCACCGGTGACACCCGCGTTCTCTGCACCGCGTCGGTGGAGGCGGGTGTCCCGCCATGGCTCGAAGGGAAGGGAAGAGGCTGGGTCACCGCCGAATACGGGATGCTCCCCCGGTCTACCCATACGCGCACCGGTCGGGAGCGGGGGGGAGCCAGGGGCCGGACCCAGGAGATCCAGAGGCTCATCGGTCGGGCCCTCCGCTCCGTGGTGGCCCTGGACCGGCTCGGCGAGCGCACCGTGACCCTGGACTGCGATGTCCTTCAGGCCGACGGCGGAACCCGAACCGCCAGCGTCACCGGGGCCTGCGTCGCCCTGGAGCTGGCCTTCCGCCGCATGATCGAGAGGGGCGAGCTGACGTCGAATCCCATGCAGGATCTGGTTGCCGCGGTGAGTGTGGGGCTGGTGGACGGCATCCCCACCCTGGATCTCGATTACCGGCAGGACTTCGCCGCGCAGGTCGACATGAATGTGGTCGGTACCGGGGACGGACGCCTCGTCGAGGTACAGGGAACCGCCGAGGGACATCCCTTCAAGCGGGAGGAACTGGACGAGCTCCTGGATCTCGCCGCGCAGGGAATCCAGCGGCTCGTCGTCGGCCAGAGGGAAGTCCTGGACGGCGCCTCGTGAGGCTGCTCGTCGCGACCCGGAGCGCCCACAAGCTGGCGGAGATTCGGGAGATTCTCTCGGCGGTGCCGGGGCTGGAGCTGGTGGGGCTCGACGAGGCGGGAATCGCGCCCACGCCGGAAGAGGAGGGGCTGGAACCGTACGAGACCTTCGAGGAGAACGCCCTCTCGAAGGCCCGGTACTTCCATGGGCGGACGGGGCTGCCCACGGTTTCCGACGACTCCGGCTTGTCGGTGGATGCGCTGGCCGGTGCCCCGGGGGTCCGCTCCAAGCGTTTCGCACCGGGGGAGGCGGAGGGACTGGAGCGGGACCTCGCCAACAACGCACATCTTCTCGACCGCCTCGCGGACGTTCCCGCCGAGGAGCGCACCGCCCGCTACGTCTGCGTTGTGGCGCTGGTCCGGAGCCAGGTCTCCCCGAGCCTCTTCCGCGGGGAGGTCGAGGGAATCATCACGAGAGAACCCGCAGGCCAGGGGGGGTTCGGGTACGACCCCCTCTTCCACGTGCCCGAGCTGGGCCGGACCTTCGGACAGGCTACGGCCGGTGAGAAGCATGCGCTGAGCCATCGTGGCCGGGCGTTCCGAGCCCTCGCGGCGGGGCTGGGGGGTGGGGATGACTGACCCGCGATTCACTCCCGACGAGATCGTGCCGACGCCCGACGGGATGCGTCTGGCCATCCGCTGGAAGGACGGGCGGCAGGACGAGTTCGTGCCCCGTCGCCTGCGGCTCCTCTGTCCCTGTGCAGGGTGCGTCGAAGAGATGACCGGTCAGCGGATCCTCGTACCCGAGATGGTCCCGGAGGATGTCCACCCCACCGCGATCCACTACGTGGGCCGGTACGCGCTCCAGTTCATCTGGTCCGACGGCCACTCCACCGGGATCTACCCCTACGAGTACCTTCGCCGAATTGGCGAGGGGGAGGTGTCCGAGGTCGACACCGGGGAGCCCGGCTGAACCGGCGCCGGAGGGTTCTCGCGGGCCGGGGAGGAGATGGGCCCGTTCCCCGAAGCCGAAATGGTGCTAGACTTTCTGTTCCATCGACGACGGGGTGTGGCGCAGTCCGGTAGCGCGCCTGCTTTGGGAGCAGGAGGTCCCGGGTTCGAATCCCGGCGCCCCGATGTCGTCGATCCGGCATCCGCGGCCTCCCTTGCGCGGTCGGTCCGGTGGGACTTCCCGAGGGGTCCGGTGTAGGGAAGTCGTTCGGAGCCTTCTACTCGAACCATGACCTCACGTGCTGGTATTGATTCGGAACGGTGAAGCTCAGCTTCTGGAAGATGTGTCCAGCCTCAACGACGATCACATCGCCCGGATGATCGGAGCCCCGGAGCTGCGGCGGTTGCCTCTTCGCACGCATCCGCTGGACGGGACGGAGATCGTGGCGTATGCCAGCTCCGATCCCCGCGGGTACGTGCCCAACTGCAGGATCGAGAAGTCCCGGTACCCGGTGTACGGGCCCGTGCTCATCCTGGGCTACGAGGATGGACGGCACCGCCAGCTCCGGGATGAGGAGATTCTCGCCATCGAGCTGGTGCCGCCACGGCGGGGCGAGCGCCTTCCCTGTCTTCGGGTGAAGGAAGAGGTGGATACGAGCCTCGTCCGGGAGGGCGGAACGGCGGCCTGACCCGCGATCCCCGTCCAGTCCACCGGCCATGAAACCGGAGCGCGCTCCTCCCGTCGACGGCACTCGTCCGCCCCATGCGGTCGGCGTTCCCTTCTTCCCTACCGCCGTCGATCTCGGAGCGGCTCCGCCGCCGCCGGCGCACCGGCCCGAGCCGGCCCAGTCGGTGGATCGCTGGGACGAGACGGACCATACGCTCCGGACGCCGCCCCGTGCCGTTCGCCCCCGGGACATCGAGCAGGTCTCGGAGCTGGACGACCCGTCGCTCTACTTCAACCGCGAATTGTCGTGGTTGGACTTCAACTGGCGGGTCCTCCATCAGGCCCGGGATCTCCGCAATCCCCTCCTCGAACGGGTCCGGTTCCTGGCCATCACCCAGTCGAACCTCGACGAGTTCATCCGCAAGCGTGTCGGAGGACTGAAACGCCAGGAGGAGGCGGGAGTCCGGGAGCTCTCACCCGACGGTCGGACTCCGGAAGAGCAGGTGGACCTCATCCGCCGAGCCATCGCAGAGATGCTCGAAGGCATGAGCCGAACCTGGAATCAGCATCTGGTTCCAGCGCTCCGGCGGGAGGGGATCGTGATCCGAGGGTACGACGAACTCGAGGAGGAGGACCGGGAATGGCTGCGGGAGTTTTTCCGCGACCAGGTCTATCCCATCCTCACGCCGCTGGCGGTGGACCCGGGGCACCCCTTCCCGTTCATCTCGAACCAGAGCCTCTCCCTGGCCATCGTGCTGCAGAATCCCCGGGCGGGCTCTTCACAGTTCGCCCGGGTCAAGGTGCCGGTGGAGCGGGGCCGTTGGGTGCGAATCCCCCGGACCGGCGCGGTGGTCGCCCTGGAGGATCTCGTGGCTCGCAACATCCAGGAGGTCTTTCCCGGAACGCGAGTCCTCCACTGCCATCCCTTTCGTCTCATCCGGAGTGCGGACCTGACCCGGGACGACGAAGAGGCGGAGGACCTTCTGCAGATGATCTCGGAGGAACTCCGGGAGCGTCGGTTCGCCTCGGTGGTGCATCTGGAGATCGGACAGGGGATGCCCCGGCACGTCATGGACCTCCTCCGGGACGAGCTGGACCTCGAGGAGGAGGACGTCCACCGGCACCTTGACCCGGGCGAACTGTGAAGAGCCCGCCCGGGGATTCTGCAGCACGATGGCCAGGGAGACTCCGGGCGCGGGACGTCCTCGTGCATCATCCGTACGATTCGTTCCGTTCGTCCGTCCAACGGTTCGTGGAGGAGGCGGCGGCCGATCCCCAGGTACTGGCGATCAAGCTCACCCTCTACCGCACCTCAGAGAATTCTCCCGTGGTCCAGGCACTCGTCCGGGCCGCGGAGGCAGGCAAGCAGGTTGCCGTGCTCGTGGAGGTCACGGCACGGTTCGACGAGGCCCGGAACATCGAATGGGGGCAGATGCTGGAGCGGGCCGGGGTCCACGTCACCTATGGGCTTCTGGGTCTCAAGACCCACACCAAGGTCACCCTGGTCATCCGGGACGAGGATTCGGGAATCCAGACCTACGCGCACGTGGGCACCGGAAACTACCACGCCACCACGGCGCGCCTGTACACCGATCTCGGACTGCTCACGTCGGATCCGGACATCGGGATGGATCTGGTGCGCCTGTTCCACTATCTGACCGGTCACGCGCCCGAGCAGCACTACCGCTCCCTCGTGGTCGCTCCACGGGACATGCGCACGGTGTTCGAAGGTTTGGTGGCCCGGGAGATCCGGATCCAGCAGGCGGGAGGGGTCGGCCGGATCGTCGTGAAGATGAACGCCATCGACGACACGCGCATGATCCAGTCGTTGTACCGGGCTTCCCAGGCCGGGGTCGGTATCGACCTGGTGGTCCGGGGGCACACACGGCTCAGGCCAGGGGTCCCCGGGATCTCCGACAATATCCGGGTCATCAGCATCATCGGAAGGTTCCTGGAGCACGACCGGATCTTCTACTTCGAGAACGGAGGGGATCCCGAGATCCTCATCGGGAGTGCGGATTGGCGTCGCCGGAACCTGGTGGAGCGGGTGGAGTCGGTGGTGCGGATCCAGGACCCGTCTCTCAAACAGCGTGTTCGGCATATCCTCGAGCTCGCCCTCGAGGACAACCGTCTGGCGTGGGACCTGATGCCGGATGGCAGCTACCGACTCCGTTGGCCATCGGAGGGCGAGGAGATCCGCAACTTCCACCGGACCCTCATGGCCGAGGCCGAGGCCCGGCGGGACAGGGTCCGGGTCGGATGAGCGAAAGCGTCTTCCCCCTGCGGGTCGCGGCCATCGACGCGGGCTCCAACGCCATTCGATTCGCCGCCGCCGAGTTCGTGGATCCCCTCCACTGGACCGAGCTCGAGGTCCAGCGGGTTCCCGTCCGGCTGGGTCACAACGCCTTTCTCACCGGGAGCCTCGACGAGCGCACCATGACGGCCGCCGTGGAGACGATGGCGAGCTTTCGTCGGTCTCTGGACAATCTCGGGATCGCCCGGTACCGGGCGGTGGCCACCAGTGCGGTCCGGGACAGTCGCAACGGACCCGAGCTGGTGGATCGGGTCCGGCGGGAAACGGGAATCCGGCTCGAGACCATCACCGGTTCCGAGGAGGCCCGGCTGGTCTGGGTGGCCCTCCGCAACCGGTTGTCCCTGGGGGACGATATGTGGGTGGCGACCGACCTGGGAGGCGGCAGCCTCGAGGTATCCCTGATTTCCTCCGAGGGTATCCACTGGAGCGAGTCCCACACCATGGGCACCGTGCGCTTGTTGGAGGATCTCGGGGAGGCGGCGCTGGACCCCCAGAACTTCCGCGTGCTCCTGGCGGAGTATTCCAATACCCTGAGGATCCCCGACTACGTCGGACCGTCGGAGATCGCGGGTCTCATCGCCACCGGGGGCAACATCGAGGCGTTGGCCGATCTGGCCGAAGCTCCTACGGATGAGAATGGGGTGAGTCGGCTTTCGGTGTCCGACCTCCGGTCGACGATCAAGATGCTCGCGCGCCTGACGGTCCAGGAGAGGATCGACGAGCTCGGGCTGCGAGAGGACCGGGCCGACGTGATCCTACCGGCCGCCGTGATCTACAGGCAGGTCGCGCGAATCGTGGATGCCGACTCCTTCGTGGTCCCCCGGGTGGGCGTGCGAGAGGGGATCCTCTGGGACCTGGCCGACGACATTGCGGGCCCGGCCGTGCACGCGTCCCGTCTGGAGCAGCTCGCCCTCCGGGGAGCCGTAGCGCTGGGCCAGCGGTACCGGTTCGACGAGCTCCATGGCCGCCATGTGGCCCGCCTCGCGCTCAGCCTCTTCGATCAGCTCCGGGATCTGCACGGCCTCGACGAGGAGGATCGGCGAATCCTCCTCGTCGCTGCCGCCCTCCACGACGTGGGCCAGTATATCTCCTACCGGAAGCACCACAAACACAGCCTGTACCTGATCTACAACTCCGACATCCCGGGCTTGTCGCGTCCACAGCGGGTCCTCGCGGCCCTGGTGGCGCGGTACCATCGCCGCGCAGAGCCGAAAGACGAGCACTTTCTCTTCCACGAACTGGACGAGGACGAACGGTGTCGGGTCCGACGGATGGGGAGCATCCTCCGTCTCGCAGACGCCCTCGACCGAGAGCACCTGCAACGCGTGCCTTCGGTACGGGCGTCGCTCCAGGACGGTCGGCTGAGCCTGGAGATGGACGGTCGTGGCATCGAGGTCTTGCCGGTACGGAGTTCCCCGTCGGGTCCCGAAGTGATCTGACGCGGCGGTCACCCGTCCGCACGGTTGATCCCGGGTCTCCCGGCGGCCCACCCTGCGCCTGTAGCTCAGCTGGATAGAGCAACGGACTTCTAATCCGTAGGTCGGTGGTTCGAGTCCACCCAGGCGCGTGCACGAGATGGAAGCGGGTCCGGGAAGGCGCTCCTGCGGCGCGAGGTCGGGGGTCTCGGCCCGCCCCGGGCGGGAGGTTTACGAATCCAGACCCCTGGCTTATCTTTCCAAGCTCGCTGGTGAAATCCGGCGGGAAGACGGTGGGCGTAGCTCAGTTGGTTAGAGCGCCAGGTTGTGGCCCTGGAGGTCGCCGGTTCAATTCCGGTCGCTCACCCTCGCGGTTCGACGAACCAGCCGGCCCGAGAAGAAACTTCCGGAGGGGTGTTGACACCCCGAGAGAGGCTGGGTACAATTGGTTCCTCGCAGCGAGTCGGGGAAGGTCACCGGCCGCTGCGATTTGCTCGAAGGGTGTTTGATCCGCCCCGAGGGCACATGGAAAAGTTGATTGAAAATCGAGGTTTCGAGAGGAAGAGCGGGCCCATGATCCGCCGGGCACTACGTCCCGGTGGCAGCTCACTTCGAGTGGGCAATGGGTTTTTAACGTAGATTCCGAACGAGGAACGTTGGATCGTTCGCGTTCACTAGAGCTAGTCAAGCATTCTTTTTTCGGAGAGTTTGATCCTGGCTCAGGACGAACGCTGGCGGCGTGCTTAACACATGCAAGTCGAACGAGGAACAGGAGGTGCTTGCACCACCTGTAGCCGAGTGGCGGACGGGTGAGTAACA
>JARRPL010000112.1:0-8482 GCA_037382905.1 Gemmatimonadota bacterium
TCCTCGTGCTCTTCCCGGTCCGGGTGGGAGGCGTCGACCACGTGGAGCAGGACATCCGCCTCGCGGGCCTCCTCCAGCGTGGAGCGGAAGGAGGCCACCAGGTGGTGGGGCAGCTTCCGGATGAACCCCACCGTGTCGGTCAACAGGGCCTCGAGACCGTTCTCCAGCTCCACGGACCGGGTGGTGGAATCGAGGGTGGCGAAGAGTCGGTCCTCCACGAAGACGTCCGCCCCGCTCAGCGCCTTCAGCAACGACGACTTGCCGGCGTTGGTGTAGCCCACGAGGGCCGCTCGGAACGAGCCCTGACGAGACTGGCGCTGCACCTCCCGGGCCGCCGCCACGTCCCTGAGCTTCCGCTTCAGGTCGGCGATCCGGTTTCCGATGAGCCTCCGGTCCGTCTCCAGCTGGGTCTCACCGGGCCCCCGCAGCCCGATCCCGCCGCGGGTCCGGGAAAGGTGGGACCACATGCGCTTGAGTCGAGGCAGGAGGTACTCCAGCTGGGCGAGCTCCACCTGCATCCGGGCCTCGTGGCTCCGGGCCCGGGTGGCGAAGATGTCCAGGATGAGCTCCGATCGATCCATGACCCGGACCCCCACCCGTCCCTCCAGGTTCTTGCCCTGGGCCGGGGAGAGCTCCTCGTCCAGGATCACCAGATCCGCCCCCCTCTCCCGGATGAACTCCGCCAGCTCCTCCGCCTTTCCGTCTCCGATGTAGAAACGGGGGTTGGGAGAATCGATGCGCTGACTGAGGAACCCGGCCACCTTTCCGCCGGCGGTGTCGGTCAGACGCGCCAGCTCCAGGAGATGCTCCTCCGCCAGCCGGGGCGAAACGTCCCGGGTGGGAGCCCCCACCAGGACGGCCCGATCCACCGGTGTGCGATTGTCGATGAGCTGCGTGGGAATGGTACCGCCTCAGGGGTCGAGAACCCCTGTTCGATCGAAGGGGATGCGCAACTCACCCACCGGCGAGCCGACAGTGAAGGCGCCCTGGAAACGATAGCGAAGCGTCCCGTCCCGCAGAAGGCTCCCGGCAGCCTCTCCCAGCTCACGGAAGGTGAAGGGAATCGCCACCGGCACCTGAACCACACCGTTGCCGGGAAGGGTCACCGGCTCTGCGGTGCGACCGGCGGCCAGCGTCCTCCAATCCTCGTCCGAACCGGCTGCCGCCCGGTCCACGGCGGGGAGGTAGAAGAGGGTGTATTCGACGGCCCGGGCGTCCAGATCGAAGCTGTTGGGGTTGGTGACGTCCAAGGTCACCTCCACCGTGGCTCCGGAAAGCCCCAGGCTCGCCACCTGGATCTCGGCCAGGGAGACGACCGGCTGCTTCACCAGCGAGGCGCAGGCGCCGGCGATCGCAAGCAGGACGGAGATACGGAGAGCTCTGAGCATGGCGGATGTTACGCCTGTGTGCCGCCGCCGGGTCCGGCACCGCCGTCCGGGTCCACGCTCCGAGGCTCGCCCACCGGCGGAGACGAGGGCCCGTCCCCGGCGCGTTCCGAGCGTGCCCGGGCTTCGGACCGCTTCCGGTGGAACCACTCCAGCCGCTCCTGGATCGTCCGTTCGAACCCGAACCGTCCGGGCTCGTAGAAACGGGCGTCCCCCACCTCGTTGGGCAGGAAGCGGAGCCCCGAGACCCCGTCCGGCTCCTCCGGATCGTACCGGTAGCCCTTCCCGTAACCCAGATCCTTCATCAACTCCGTCGGGGCGTTGCGGATGGCCAGCGGCACCGGCGCCGACGGACTCTCCCCGGCGGCCCGGGCCGCCTCCTTCCACGCCCGGTAGACCCGGTTGGACTTCGGCGCCACCGCCAGGTAGACCGCCGCCTCGGCCAGCGCCAGCTCTCCCTCGGGAGACCCCAGGAAGTGATAGGCGTCTCGCGCGGCGAGGGTCACCGTCAGGGCCTGAGGGTCGGCCAGGCCGATGTCCTCACTGGCCATCCGCACGAGCCGCCGGGCCACGAACATGGGGTCCTCGCCGCCATTCAGCATTCGGGCGAGCCAGTACAGCGCCCCGTCGGGATCGCTCCCTCGAACCGCCTTGTGGAGGGCCGAGATGAGGTTGTAGTGCTCCTCACCGCCCTTGTCGTAGAGGGCGAACCGATGCTGCACCGCCTCTCCCGCCACCTCCAGGGTGACGAGACCCCCGGGACCCACGAGCTGGGCCGCCCGCTCCAGGGCCCCCAGGGCACGACGAGCGTCTCCATCCGCCTGGCCGGCGATCCAGGCCAGGACACCTTCGTCCAGAGACAGCTCCAGGGTCCCGAGTCCCCGTTCGGAGCTCCAGGCATCCTCCAGGATCCGTTCGAGCGCTTCGTCGGAGAGGGGCTCCAGTACCAGGACCGGCGCACGGGACAGGAGGGGGCGAACCACCTCGAAGGAGGGATTCTCGGTGGTGGCTCCAACGAGGATCACGGTGCCCGCCTCCACGTGGGGCAAGAACGCGTCCTGCTGTCCCTTGTTGAACCGATGGATCTCGTCGCAGAAGAGGATCGTCCTGCGCCCCGTCACCTCCAGGCGACGCGCCGCCTCCTGCATGACCTCCCGGACCCGTGCGATGCCGTCGGACACGGCGCTCACCGGCACGAAACGAGTGTCGGACTCCCGGGCGATGAGGCGCGCCAGGGTGGTCTTTCCGCTGCCGGGGGGGCCCCAGAGGATCATGCTGGCCGGGTCCCCCCGGTCCACCATCACCCGGAGGGCCTTTCCCTCACCCAGGAGGTGCTCCTGACCGTGGAACTCCTCCAGCGAGCGGGGACGCATCCGCGCCGCCAGCGGCGCGCTGGAGGGAGGATCCTGCGTTCCGCCGCCTCCCCCGTCGTCCGGCCCGTCGCCCGGGGCGTCGCCGCCGTGGTCTCCGAAGAGGCTCAGGTCAGCCACCCTCCGACTCCCTGGCCAGTTCCAGAGCCCAGGGCTCCAGGCGGTCCTTGACGTTCGCCTCCGGCTCCTCGAGGACCCGCTCCAGGAGGGCATCCAGGATGGTCCCGAAGTGGGGCCCCGGCTTCAGCCCCATCCGGATCAGGTCTCGTCCCGACAGGGCCAGGCTCCCCACATCCAGAGCCACCCCCGAGGCCAACTCCCCGCGAAGTCGTCGAACCGCCCCGGCGACCTCGGTCGGAGACGGTCCCGACCCGTCCTCCACCCGTGAGCGAGCGGCGGCCCAGCGGACCAGATCCGGCACGCGACCCGGACCCACCCGGGCGAGCCAGCGGCGCACGTCGGAGTCGGCAGCATCCAGCCGCGGCAGATCGGGTCCCGCCCCCACCAGCGCCGAGATCCGGGCGATGGTGGCGTTGGAGTGTCGCAGTCGGGTCAAGAGGGCAGCGCTCCGCATCATCCCGCGAAGGCGCCGCGGTGAGCCCGCCGGTCCCGGGTCGTGAGGCAGGGGGGGATCCTCCTCCCGGATCGGCGGCGCGCCGAGGTCGCCCAGGAGCGCCGTGAGGCGAAGGGCGGGGCGTCGCTGCGAGATCCGTTCCACCACGGAGAGGGTGGACCGCCACGCGGGGGTGCCGACCTCCTCCCCTCCCGCAACGGCGCTCAGCTCCGGAGCCACCTCCCGCAACGCCCCGGACACGCGGTACAGCTCCAGGGCCCGGGCCGGTGAGGCATCCCCTTCCAGAACCTTCCAGAGCTCCTCCCGAACACGCTCCGGCGACAGGACCCCGAGGTGTGGGGTGGCAGCCTTCAGGGCACTCCAGGTCTCCGGGTCGATGTCCAGCTCATAGCGGCCGGCAAAACGAAGGGCCCGGAGTACCCGGAGGTAGTCCTCGGCGAATCGCTCCGAAGGGTCACCTACGGTCCGCAGGACTCGCCGGCGGAGATCCTCCGCCCCGCGATGGGGGTCGAAGAGCTCCTTACGGAGGGGATGCCAGGCGACGGCGTTGACGGTGAAGTCCCTCCGCTCCAGGTCCTCCAGAAGCGTTTCGGCGAAGGCCACCACGGCGTGCCGTCCCGTGGTTTCCACATCCCGGCGGAAGGTCGTCACCTCGTACATCGTTCCGTCCCGGGCCAGGACGCCGACGGTACCGTGCTCGATTCCCACGGGAACCGTGCGGCGGAAGATACGCCGTACCTCCTCCGGCGGCGCGCGCGTGGCCAGATCCCAGTCTCCGGAAGGTCGCCCCGCCAGGGCGTCCCGGACCGCCCCGCCTACCGTCCAGGTCTCGTATCCCGCCTCTTCGAGGGTCCGGACGACCCAGCGGACGGCTTCGGGAACCGGGATGGAGTCGGGAGGCGGGGGAATGGCGCCGGCGCTCACCCCACCAACACCGCCCCACCGTTCACGTTCAGGGTCTCGCCGGTGATGTGACGGGCCAGAGGGCTGCAAAGGAAGGCGATGGGGCCGGCCACGTCGTCCGGGGCCGCGACGCGGCCCAGGGGAATGGACTCCTCGATCCGGCTCCGGGCCGGACCCGAAAGCGCTGCCGCAGCCATGTCGGTGTCGATCCACCCCGGGGCCACGCAATTCACCGTCACGTCCCGGGACGCGAGTTCGCCCGAGAACCCCTTCACCAGCGAGATGAGCGCGCCCTTGGTGGCGGCGTAGTCCCCGTGTCCGGCCTCGCCCCGCTGCCCCGCCGTGGAGCCCACCAGGACGATGCGCCCCTGATCCCGGATCCGGCGGGCCGCAGCCCGACAGACGTAGAACACGCTATCCAGGTTCACAGCTCGGGTCCTGTGCCACTGCTCGTCGGTCATCCGGGCCACAGGAACGTGGTCGGGAGGCCAGATGCCGTGGTTCACCACCACGATGTCCAATCCGTCGAAGGCCTGGTCTGCCGCCTGGAAGAGCTCCTCCACCGCATCCGGCCGGGACAGGTCTCCGGCCTGGGCCCAGGCCCGGACCCCGAGCTCCTCCAATTCCTCCACCACCTCCCGGGCCGCGTCCTCCCGGGATCGATACGAGATGCCCACATTCGCACCGGCACGAGCCAGCATCCGGGCGGTGGCCCTGCCGACACCCCGGGAGCCCCCGGTCACGACCGCGTTCCGGCCCGTGAGGTCCAGAAGGCCTGTCTTCATGCCGGCATCCATTTTCCCCCCAGATGCTCGAGGTGATGTCGCTCCGACGTCAGGATCTCCTCCACGATGCCCCGGGTGACGGGGTCCAGCGCCACTTCCTCCAGCAGCGCTTCATAGAAGGCCACCTCCTCCCCCTCCTCGATCCGGGCTTCCGCCTCCCAGCCTTGCAGCCCGACGCCGTCCATGAGTCCGCCGGGAAGGTCCTCCGGAGTCCCCCCGAGCTCCAGCACACGGGCCGTGAGGCGCGAGAGGTGATGCTGCTCGTCGGCGTGGAGCCCGTTCAGGCGGTCCGAAGCCACAGGGTCCCCCGCCTCCTCCGCCGCCGCAGCCCGGGAACGGTAGACCCGGGTGCGCTCCTTCTCACGCCGCCTCGCCTCGGACAGCCGGGCAAGTAATCCCTCCATTCCGAATTCCTCCTCTTTCAATTCCGACCTCCCAGCATGTCGCCGAGGCGCCCGAACAGCCCTCTTCGAACGGTGAACCCCGGCACCTCGACGGGAAGCTCACCGGCCAGAAGGCGACTCGGATTCACTGCGGTCATCCGCTCGAAGCTCTCCTCCGCCTCGGCCTCCCGAAAGAAGGAGCGTACCGCCTCCACGTCGAGACCGTGTCCCGGGCGGGGATGATGATCCGAGGAGAGGTAGTCCACCACCCCCGCCTGGAGAAGGTGAAGCGCCCGGGATCGAGCCTCGCCGCCGTAGCGCCCCACCACCGAACCGTGATTCACCTGCAGGAGCGCCCCGGCTTGCCGCCAGGCCCTGGGCATGCGCAGCTCGGCGTCCAGACCGTGGTACCGCTCCGGGTGGGCCACGATGGGAATCCAGCCCGACGCACGGATCCGGGACAGGACCGCGCTCGTTCCCGGCGGGACGCGGAGCCGGGGCCACTCCACCAGAACGAAGGGGGTGCCCGCCATGCGGACTCTCGGGTCGTCGAGATCCGGGTCGGGCACGTCGAGCTTGATCTCGAACCCTCGAGCCAGCTCCACCTCCGGATACCCGTCCGCCAACGCGGCCTCCAGACGGTGGAAGGCCGTCTCCACCTGACCGATCCGCTCCTCCGCGGCTTCACGGTCCTGGAGAAGGGAGGCCCGGAGGTGTGGCGTGGTGACGATGCGACCGATTCCCGCCTCCTGCATGAGCCCCACCGCCTCCAGCGACTCGTCCAGGGTCCGGGCGCCATCATCCACCCCCGGGACGAGGTGGCTGTGAAGATCGCCCAGCGGCATCGGGGATTCGTCGGTCATTCGGCCAGGGTGCGCAACAGCTCCTCCAGGCCCACCTCGGGCACCTCTTCCTGAAGGGCCGCTTCGCACGCCCACGTCACCAGGGCATCGGCCACCAGCAACTGGAACGCTTCGTCCCGGGCTCCCTCGCCCTCGGAGGCCCGCTCCAGGAGCGCCACGGCCTCCCGGGTGAGCGCCTCGCGACCGTCGGGGGCCTCGGACAGCTCCCGGGCGATCCAGGGACGGAAGGCCGACGGGACCGGCGGCACGCGGCGGCCGAGCCATTCACCCAGCTTCACCCCTCCGTCTCCGACGCGATTCCCCGGACGACCTCCACCACACCGGCCAACGCCTCCGGCGCCCGGTCGGCGTCGGGGATACCCGCCTGGGCCATGTGGGGCCGGCCGCCCCCACGTCCGCCGACCCGTTCCGCCACCCCCCGCACCACGGCGTCGGCGCGGACGCCCCGCCCGATCACGTCGTCGCTCACGAAGCTGAAGAGGGTCGTCTTCCCATCGGGGAAATGGGCGGCCACCACGGCAACACCACCACCGCCCTCCAGAAAGGCGTCGCCCCAAGCCCGGGCATCGTCGGCATCCCGGGCCGCGAGCTGGACGGCGCGGACCAAAATGCGGGCGCCCGTCGCCGTCTCCAGCGTCTCTTCCGCCACCACGTCCTCGCCGCCCCCGCCGGTGGACCGAAGCTCCTGGATGAGGCCCTCGAGCTGGGCCTTCTCCTCGAGAAGCTGTTCCGCCCGGCGGATGAGGTTCTCCGGCCGGGTCCGCAGCGTACTCGCCGCCGCCTCCAACTGCCCCTGGATGTCCGTCAGGTGACGGAACGCCTCGGGACCCGTGAGGGCCTCGATGCGCCGCACACCGGCGGCCACGCCGCTCTCCCCCACGATGCGGAAGAGACCGATCTCACCGGTGTGCCGCACGTGCGTACCCCCGCACAGCTCCATGCTCACGCCCGGGACCTCCACGACCCGAACCCGATCGCCGTAGTTCTCACTGAAGAGGGCCATGGCGCCGGCCGCCACCGCGTCGTCCAACGCCATCTGGCGCGTCGTGACCCGGTGGTCGTCCCAGATGCCCCGGTTGACGTCCGCCTCGATTTCCGCGCGCTCCTCGTCGGTGAGAGGCGCGTCGTGGGCGAAATCGAAGCGGAGACGGTCCGGGGCCACCAGCGATCCCCGCTGCACCACGTGCGTCCCCAGGCGATTCCGGAGCGCCGCGTGGAGCAGGTGCGTGGCCGTGTGGTTTCGGGCCGTGTCGTGGCGCTCGGCGTCCAGGACCCGGGCACGGAGAACGCGGTCAGCCCACGCCTCCGGCTGTGTCCCTTCCACCGGGCCGGAGACGGCGGTGTAGCCCTCCACGCGCCGGACGTTCTCCACGTCCATGCGCCAGCCCTCCCCCGACACCTCGCCCCGGTCCGAGACCTGCCCGCCGCTTTCGAGGTAGAACGGGTTCCGGGCCAGGATGAGGTGGAGCCTGTCTCCGTCCCGCCGGGCCGCCAGCACCGGCGTCTCGGAGCCGGTGGTCTCGTAGCCCACGAACTCCTGCTCGGCGTCGGACACCACCGTCCAGTCGGAGAGGTCCTCCTCCCCTTCCATTGCGGCGCTGCTGGCCGCTCGATCCGCTCGGCTCCGGGCCTTCTGCTCCTCGAGGAGGGCTTTGAATGCGGCCTCGTCCACCGTCCAGCCCCGCTCCCGCGCCATCACCTGGGTCAGATCGAGGGGAAAGCCGAAGGTGTCGTAGAGCCTGAAGGCATCCTCGCCGGAGATCGTCCCCTCGGAACCGGCGGCCCCGACGAACTCCTCGAACCGCTCCAGGCCCCCCTCGATGGTGGCCAGGAACCGCTCCTCCTCGCCCAGGGTCGTCCGGAGCAGGTGCTCCCGTCGGGCCTCCAACTCGGGGTAGACGTCGGCCATCGTGTCGATGACGGCCTCCACCACGGCGACGAGGGTCGGCTCACGGCGGTCCATGAGCCAGGCGTGCCTCACCGCCCGGCGAAGGATGCGGCGGAGCACATTGCCCCGTCCCTCGTTCGACGGGAACACGCCGTCCGCCAGAAGGAACGCCACCGACCGGGCGTGGTCCGCCAGAACCCGATAGCTCATGCCCTCGGGCCCCGCGGAGTCGTAGGGGCGCCCCACCACCTCCGAGACCCGCTCCAGCAAGGGCAGGAAGAGGTCGGTATGGAAGTTCGAATCCACACCCTGAAGTACCGCCGCCAGCCGC
>JARRPL010000113.1:0-14731 GCA_037382905.1 Gemmatimonadota bacterium
AGCCTCGCGGGCCGAGGTCAGGTCCAGGAGGCGCGAGAGGTGGCCTCCGCCGGGAGGGGGTCCCTGAGCGCGTTGGAGGAGGGGTATCTGCGCCTCCAGGAAGGCGAGGTGACCGCCGGAATGGAGGCGCTACAACAGGCTCTCGGGGATCTTGCGCCGTCCAAGGCGACGGAGGTGCTTCACCTCCTCTCCTCGCTGAACCGGGTGGGCGCCCGGGCGGCGGAGCCCCTGGGCCGCGCCGCGGCTCGAGGCCATCAGGGGCGGCCGGCGGAGGGTTCCACGCTGCTCACCGAGGCGCTACCCGGGGTCCCGGAGGAGGATCGGGCGACGGTCATGGCGTGGGCGGGGGAACTGGCGGATCAGGCGGGCGAGTCGGGGCGCGCTGCGGAGCTCCTGACCGTCCTGGTCCAGGAGTACCCCGACGCACCGGAGTTCCCCGAGGCGTCTCTGGCGCTGGCCGAGATCCATCGCCAGGCCGGACGCACGGCGGAGGCCCGGAGCGTCCTGGAGGAACTCATCCTGCGACGGCCCGAGAGTCCGGTGGCACCTGCGGCTCGCCGTGCCCTTCAGCGAATTCGTGAGGAGTCGGCGGGAGAGGGGGGATGGATGCCTCCCAGTCCAGACCCTGAGGAGGAGTAGATGAACGTGCGCACCGCCGGGAAGGTCCTGATCCTGGCCCTCGTGGCCCTGGCGATGGCGGCCCCGTCCTCGGCACAGCACCTGCTGGTCCCCATGGACCGCGATCAGACGAACCACCTCCGAGCCTATGGGCTGACCTTCCAGGTACTGGAGGAGGGGGACCGGGCGGAGTGGCTCCTGAACTTCCAGGGGGGTGCCTTCCTTCTCCCGGACCTGGACTGGGTACGGGCGGAGGCGGCCCTTCGAGGCGTGAGGGTGGTCCCGTTGGGAGCCGCAGAGGTGGCCCGGATCCGAGGGATCGTTGCCGAGGGCAACATGGAGGCGGTTCCGTTGGAGAAGGCGCCCCGTATCGCCGTCTACACGCCCCCCAACTCCACACCCTGGGATGACGCGGTGACCATGGCCCTCGAGTACGCCGACATCCCCTACGAGAAGGTCTGGGACCGGGAGGTGATCGAGGGAGGCCTGGAGGAGTACGACTGGCTGCACCTCCATCATGAGGACTTCACGGGTCAGTACTCCAAGTTCTACCTCACGTACGCCGGTGCCGGCTGGCTTCAGGACGAGGTCGCCCGGAACCAGAACGTTGCCCGGGAGCTCGGCTTCCCCTCGGTGCCGGCCCTCAAGAAGGGGGTCGCCAACACGATCCGGGACTACGTGGAGGGAGGGGGATTCCTCTTCGCCATGTGTTCCGCGACCGAGACGCTGGAGCTGGCCCTTGCAGCGGGGACGGTGGACATTGCGGCCGCCTACTCCGACGGGACCCCTCCGGATCCCGATGCGACCCGGAAGATGGACTGGAGTCGGGCCATGGCCTTCGAAGGGGCGGAGATTCAGGTCTCTCCCACCGTCAGCGCCTTCAGCGACATCGATGCCCACCAGGTCAACACCGCGTGGCGTAAGGAGTTGGGTGTCTTTACCTTGTTCGACTTCTCGGCCAAGTTCGACCCGGTTCCCGCCATGCTGACTCAGAATCACGAGGCGGTCCTTCCCGACTTCTACGGGCTCACCACCGCCTTCAACGAGGAGCGGCTGAAGCCCGGGACGGTGGTGCTCGCCCGGGAGGCCGGCTGGGCGAAGTACATCCATGGGCCCGTGGGCGAAGGGACCTTCACCTACTTCGGCGGGCACGATCCCGAGGACCCGGAACACCAGATCGGCGATCCCCAGACCGACCTCGCCCTCCACCCCAACTCCCCGGGCTACCGCCTCATCCTGAACAACGTCCTCTTCCCCGCGGCGAAGAAGAAGCAGCTCAAGACGTGACCGACGGTCCGCTGGATCCGGGCCAGGCCCTGGCCGGGCTCGACGGTCTGGAGGTACCCCCACGCCCGATCCCGCGTCCCCGCGGCGACGTCCGGCCACTCACCCTGGACGCCGAGGCCCGTGAGCGCATCCGTTCGGAGGTGGACCGGGCTCGGGGCAGAGAGGTCTGCTTCCTGGCCGAGGTCACGCCGGAGCGGGTGGTGACCCGGCCTCGTGCCGTCGCCCGAGGGAATCAGGCGGCGGTGCTGGCCGTGGCTCGGGACGCGGTGGAGGGCGGAATCCTCATCCACAACCATCCCTCCGGGGACCTGTCACCCTCGGAAGCGGACCTGGCGGTGGCAGCCCGGGTCTTCGACGAGGGACTCGGGACGGCCATCACCGACAATGCCGCCGCCGATCTGTATGTGGTGGTGGAGCCCCCTGCGCCCCGGGTGCGGACGCTCCTGGACCCCCGGGAGCTGGACGCCATCGTAGGTCCAGGGGGACCCTTGGCCCGTGCGCACCCGGCGTACGAAGACCGTCCCGGTCAGCGGGCCATGATCCGCGCCGTTGCGGAGCGCTTCAACGACGGCGGGGTGGCGATGGTGGAGGCCGGCACGGGGACGGGGAAGTCCCTGGCGTATCTCCTCCCCGCCGCCCGCTGGGCCCTGGAAAACCGGGAGCGCACCGTGGTGTCCACGAACACCATCAACCTGCAGGAGCAGCTGGTCACCAAGGACCTGCCCCTGGTGGCGGAGCTGGTGGGGCAGGAGCTCACGTGGGCCATGGTCAAGGGGCGGGGAAACTACATCAGCATCCGACGGGCATTCCTGGCTCGCCAGGGTGGGGCGGACCTCTTCGACCAGGATCGCTCCGACGAGATGACGGCCCTGCTGGAATGGATCCGGGAGACGGACGACGGATCGCTCACCGATCTCCCCTTCACCCCTTCGGACGAGGTGTGGGAGGAGGTGAGGAGCGATCCCGACGCGTGCCTCCGTGCCCGCTGTCCCCACTTTCAGGACTGCTTCTACCAGCGTTCCCGTCGCCGGGCTGCTTCCGCCCGACTCCTGGTGGTGAACCACCATCTGCTCTTCACCGACGTGGCGGTCCGTCGCGCGACGAACAACTGGACCCAATCGGCGGTCCTCCCTCCGTACCGCCACGTCATCCTGGACGAGGCCCACAACGTGGAGGACGCTGCCACCTCCCACCTGGGCGTACAGGTGAGCCGCCGCGGACTCTTCCGCATGCTGAGCCGGCTGGATCGGAGAGGAAAGGGGCTCCTGACGGCGCTGGCGGACACCCTCGCGGCCCAGGAGGGTCGCGCTGTGGAGCACAGGACACGGATCGAAGAGCGGGTTCGGCCCGCCGTGGAGGAGGCCCGAGCCCAGTTGAGCCTCTTCCTGGACCTCCTGGAGCCTCGCCTGGCCCTACGGACCCGGGAGGGGGAAGCGGTGCGGATCGGCGAGGGGGAGGGGACCGTCCCGGAGCCGGTGGCGGACCCGGCGGTCCGGGAGCGCCTTCATGGGCTGTTGGGATCACTCCAGGAATTGGCCCGGGGGGTGACCGATCTTCGTCGCCGGGTGGAAGGGGACGAGGCCGTCGCGCCGGATGTGGAGGGGCGTCTCCTGGATCTCCGGGGCATCGAGCGCCGCCTGGGGGCTGCGGAGGTGGCCCTTCGACTGGTTCTCGAGCCCGGCGACGAGGCTGAGCGCTTCGTTCGGTGGATGGAGATCAGGGGCCGGGGGCGAAGACGGAACCTTACGCTGGCCGCCGCGCCCATCGAGCTGGGACCGGTTCTGCGGGACTCCCTGTTCAGCCGCACCGATACCACGGTCCTCACCTCGGCGACCCTGACCACCCGTCGTCGTTTCGACTTCCTGAGGGCACGGCTCGGACTGGATGAGGCGGGGCTCGCGGAGCTGGAGCGGCCGCTGGAGGTGGCGGAGCGCGTCGTCGAATCGCCCTTCGATTTTCAGTCCCAGAGCCTCCTCGCGGTTCCCACCGATCTGCCGGATCCCCAGCTGGATCCCACGGGACTGGACCGGGCCACCGTCGGGGTGGTGCTGGAGTTGGTGGAGCGTACCGACGGTGGGGTGTTCGTGCTGTTCACCTCGCACCGGGCGCTCCGGGAGGTGGCGGAGGGGTTGCGGGCTCGTGGCGTGGCAGAGCGCTGGCCCCTCTTCGTCCAGGGTGAATCGGAGCGTAGCCGGCTTCTCCATGCCTTCGCCCGGGACGGCCGGGGCATCCTCCTGGGCACCTCATCCTTCTGGGAAGGGGTGGACGTCCCGGGGGATCCGTTGAGGGCGCTGGTGATCCAGCGGCTGCCCTTCCGGGTGCCCACGGAACCGGTGACGGCGGCCCGGGTCGAGGCGCTCGAGCGCCGGGGGGGCAACGCCTTTCACGGCTACATGCTCCCCCTGGCCGCGCTCCGCCTCAAGCAGGGCGTCGGACGACTGATCCGCAGCCGGACGGATCGGGGGGCCATCGTCGTGCTGGACGACCGACTGGTCCGGAAGCGTTACGGGAGCTACCTGCGGGACTCCCTCCCGGACAGCCCCCTGGTCAAGGGCCCCTGGCAGGACGTCCGGAGGCGGCTGTCGGAGTTCTATCCGTCGGAGTCCCGGTAGGGGACGCACGGCCACTCGCTCCCGCCCCGGCACGCTCGGCCGAGGGGAGGCAGACGTAAAAAGGCCCTGTGGGACGAAACTCCCACAGGGCCTTTTCACAGCGTCCAGATTTGAAATCCCCGTGGCGCCGATCCTCAGGCTGCCAGGGGACCCGATCCGGAGGTCAGCTGGTCATTCCCGTACCGCCGGCGTGATCCACCACCAGGACGACCCGGCGGTTCATCATGGCCTGCATGTCGTCCTCGCCCGAGGCACCAGGCATCACCAGACGGCTCGTGTCCTCACCGTAGCTGACCGCCCGGACGTTCCCGTCCATGAGGCCCTCGCCCACGAGGATCTCCCGGACCGAATCTGCCCGACGCTGGCCCAGCTGGAGGTTGTACGCCGCAGGACCCGACGGGTCGGTGAAGCCTTCGACCGTCACCATGGCACCGGGATAGTACTCCCGTACGACGGAGGCAAACCGCCGGAGAACCTCCATATCCTGGGCACGAACCTCGTCCTGATCGAACCCGAAGTGAACCGGCGTAGCGAAACGGAGCGATGCCTCGAGACGGCTCACCGTCGCATCGAACTCGTTTGCCATCGACTGGAGCTGCGACTCCAGGGCGTTCATCTGCTGCTCGAGCGCGGCCACCGAGGACTCGACCTCATCGATGCGCGAGGCATTGGCCCGATCGGCGGCCTGGATGTCGGCACGAAGCTGCTCCATGTCGGCCTGATAATCCTCCTGACCGACCTTTCCGCACGCAGCCAGTCCGACGACGGCCGCCAGCGTGAGAAGACGCGAGGGTCGCGAAAAGACGTGTTGCATACGTGGTACTCCTGATGTGAGGTGCAGGCGTGAGACGCCATTCTGATCTTGTTGTCAAATTCATAGTGCACGAACGATGCCACAGGACACAAGGGCGGCGTCGACCGACCGTTGGCGTACGTGGGCTGCCGGTGCGGGTGACCCGGCACCCGTCACCGGGGCGGCCCGACCTCCTTGACCTGGATCGTATCCGGTATGGCGCCGGCGTCGGGGGCCGTGGTGGTGTCCGGCGGCACGACGGAATCCGACACGGAATCGAGGACCGCAGGAGCCGTGGTATCCGGCGGCGCGGTGGAATCGGGTCCGGGCGCCAGCCCCCCCACTCCGATGGTGTCGGGAGCCATGCCGGAGTCGGCCGCGGCGGCGGAGTCCGGGATCCTCGTCGTGTCGGACAGCCTCTCTGGCGCCAGCCCCGGAGTGGAGTCGGGGGGTGCGACCGGCGGACGCGTCGACGGATCGATCGGGGCGTCTCCACCCGGCCACGCCCGGGACAGGGCATCGTTCCCTACCGTATACGGGGTCCGAATCACCGTCCGGTCACTCCCGATGGTCACGTCGGGGATGAGGAAGGGTGGGCGCGTGAAGGCGTCGCCTCCTGGGGTGTGGGCCCGGCGGTACAGGCTCTCCACGATCTCCATCCTCCAAGGACCTCCGGCGGCGCCCGCCAGGGAAACCGTGAGGTCCGGTTCGGGGCGACCCCAGTGGACCAGGGTACGGACGGAGGGCCCCAGGGCCTCGAGATCGGCTGCGTCCGCCGGGGTGCCCGCCACTCCCTGGAAGGAGACCCCGTCGGGAGCCGTGATCAGAACCGCCTCGGCTCCGGCACGGGAGAGGATCCCGAGCCGAACCCGCCGCTGCCCGGCCACGACGGTGTCCCGGAGGACCACGACCCGGGGCGGAGCAAGGGCGGGGACGGGAGCCTCGCGGATCAGCCAGGGGCGATCCGGAAGCCGGAATCCCTGCAGCAGTCGGGCCGAGTCCGGCGCGAAGTCGCCACCCGCCGCTTCGCGAGCCCAGACCAGCCCCTCCTCGGGATCCGCCAGCGTCACCCACCGGGCCCAGTTCGGTGAGCCGTCCTCGCCCCGGGCCACCGCATGGATGAGGGTCGACGGTGCCGGCCCACATGGATGAGGGTCGACGGTGCCGGCCGCTCCGACGCCGGCTCCGCCTGGAGCATCCCGACCCCCAGCCCCGCTGCGGCACACAACAGCGCCGTCAAAGATGCCCACCAACGGTTGGGGGTATCCAGGAACTCCAGCGCTGGAAGCACGATCAGGAGTCCGAGGGTGATGAACCCCGCCAGCACCGCAGCGGCTCCCATCCCCAGGGCGATCCCCAGGAGTTCGACCAGCGGGGTCAACAGGAGGAAGACCGGCAGGGTGAGGAGAAGGGTCAAGATCCACGCCACCATCCCACGGCTCCGCTTCGGTCCCATCAGCGCCAGGACCAGGAGGAGCGTCACCACCGCCGCGAGCGGCAGCTGCAGATTGATGGCCGCTCCCGGGGCCGTGAGGGTCATGGCGGCCAGCACCACGGTGGGGAGCAGAAGGGCCCCGAGAGACGCCTCCAGCGGACGGACCCAGGGCCGGGCGGCTTCGAACAACCCCACCGTGAAGGCCAGGCACAGAAAGGCCAGCGCAAAGCGGTAGGGGCCCTCGTCGTGAAAGGCGGGGGTGAGGGCGCCCACCTCTTCATGCATGGGGGCGGCCCACCGGAAGATCAGCCAGCCCGTAGCAGCAGCAACCGCCACGGCCAGGATGGAAAGGACCGAACCCAGGATGATGCCCCGGCTTCGTGCACCCCGGAGCGTTGCCAGGAAGACCGCCAGCAACACGCCTCCCATCACCGCGAGGGTCAGGGGCCAGGCCCAGGCCGTCGGGGGGGTCACCAGACCCCGCATGGGGATCCGGAGAAACGAACGGTCCGGGGCGTCGACGGTAGTGAGGTCCGCGGCCCCCAGGTGCCGCACCAATGAGAGGATGCGGATTCCGTGATGCTGAACCGTGGCCTCCTGGAGGTTGCCCGGGGTGTCGGTGGCCTGGTGATAGTTCTCCGGCCGACCGATGGCCGCGAAGTTGAGGCCCTGTCGACCCGCGTCCACGAAGGCGGTGAAGTCGGTGTCGTTGGGGAGACGCCGGTAGATCTCCACGAAGAGGCTGTTGGCCACGGGGCTGGGGTCCGCTTGGGCCAATTGATCCACGATCCAGCCGTTGTCGGCACCGGTCTCGAACATGAGGCTCGGCCCTCCCGAGCCCCGCATCTCCACGTTCAGCACCAGCCGGACGTCGGCCATCCACGGGTGGTCCTGGGCGAAGGCCCGGGCGCCGTGCAACCCGAACTCCTCCCCGTCGGTGAGGAGCACCACCAGGTCGTTGGCCAGCGGCAGCTCGGCTTGAATCGCCCGAAGGCTCTCCAGAAGGACGGCCACCCCCGTGGCATCGTCGCCGGCCCCGGGGGAGAGAGCGCGGGAATCGTAGTGGGCCACCAGGAGGAGGGACCCGGTGGACGCCGATCCCGCTCGGCGGCCCACCAGATTGCGAATCGTGACGGCCACCGCCTCGTCACCCCTGGCCCGGACCCGGGTCGCCTCCTGGACCTGCGTCTCGAAGCCGAGCTCGGTCAGCCGGTTCATGAGGAGTTCGCGGACCCGGCGATGCTCCGGCGAGCCCGGGGGCCTGGGAACCCGGGCGATCTCTGAGATCGTCGCCACGGCCCGGGCAGAGGAGAAGCTGCTCTCCGGGGCGTTTGCCGGGGCGGGGGAGGGCAGCGTCCGGTCGGGCCCCCCGAGCCATGCGGCGGCCAGGAGCAGGGCCAGAGTGACGGGCCCACGCCATGACGGGGCCGGACGCCCCTTCGGTTCGCCATCGTCCCCCCCGGCCGCCGGTTCAGCTCCCGGTGGGGGAGGAGAGGAGGTCGAGGCACCGGGATCCGCGGTTCCGAGGTCGTCTTCGGACATTCCGGCGATCCCGAGCTCCTCGTCGGAAGGGAGTTCGGGCAGGGTATCGTCACTCATCCGGTGAAAATGGCCGATGCCGGGACCCGGGGCCAGTCGCCGCTTCCCCCACCCCGGCGGGAGTCCTATCTTGTGCCGGCGCGGCCAGGGGGTCGTGCTCGGCTCTCACCCCTCCCATACGTCATGAACCGCATCTTCGGATACCTCGTGGGCATCGTCTGGCTCGGCCTCGCGTACGGCGCCTTCCAGAACTCCTCCGCCGGCTGGAGCGCCGGGCAGGACGACGTGGGCTTCTGGTGGTCCGTCATCGCCGGACTCCTGACCATCGCCGCGCTCGGCGCCCTCATCGGCACCACCATCCACGCCCGATCCTCCCGGAGCTGACCCGTCGGTCGCGCCCATGAGCGTCAGCTTCGCACTGCCGCTTGAGCGGCCGTCAAAGATCGTATGCGTGGGTCGGAACTACATGGCGCATGCCCGTGAGATGGGGAGCGCCGTACCCCAGGAGCCTCTCCTCTTCCTGAAGCCTCCTTCCGCTCTCCTGGCCCCCGGCGCACCCATCGTGCTGCCAAAGATCTCCGACCACGTGGAGCACGAGGGGGAGATCGCCGTGGTGTTGGGCCGGCGGCTCCGGCTCGCCTCCGAGGAGGAGGCGCGAGACTCGATCACCCACGTCCTCGCCCTGAACGACGTCACGGCCCGGGACCTGCAGCGCTCCGACCCCCAGTGGACGCGGGCCAAGGGCTTCGACACCTTCTGCCCCGTGGGCCCCCCGGTGCCCGTGGCCACGCTCCGAGAAGGGGGGCTCGGGTTGGAATCCCTCGAGGTGACGACGCACGTGAACGGAGAGCTCCGTCAACACGGGCGTGCCTCGGACATGGTGTTCTCCATCCCCTTCCTGCTGGCCTATGCGTCGGGCATCATGACGCTGGAGCCCGGGGACATCGTCACCACCGGCTCCCCCGAGGGCGTGGGCCCCCTTCGGGCCGGCGATGTGGTCCGCGTCCAGATCCCGGGCGTCAGCGTCGTCGAGAATCCGGTCGAGGCGGAGTGACCCAACGCGTGCTCTCGGAGCGCCTTGCGCGACTCCCGCCCTATCCTCTTGCAGAGATTCCCGCCCTGAGGAAGCGGCTTCGCGCCGAGGGGGTCGACGTCATCGATCTGGGCGCGGGAGACGCGGATCTGGCACCGCCTCCCGAGGCGGTGGAGCGGATGACCCGGGCGCTGCAGGACCCTTCCATGTCCCGGTATCCCTTCCAGTTGGGGTATCCTCCCTTCCGGGAAGCGGTGGCGGCGTGGATGGGCCGCCGGTTCGGAGTGACGTTGGACCCCTACGCGGAGCTCCTGCCCCTCCTCGGTTCGAAGGAGGGGATCGCACATCTGCCGCTGGCCGTCCTGAACCCTGGCGACGGCGTGGTCTTCCCGGATCCCGGATACCAGGCCTATCGGGGCGGGGCGGTCCTGGCTGACGCGGAGCCGCTGGGCCTCCCGCTGAGGCCGGAGACGGAGTTCCTCATCCGTCCCTGGGAGTTGGACGGCGGCGTGCAGCGCAGAATCCGAATGGTGATTCTGAATTATCCGAACAATCCCACCACGGCCACCGCCCCGAGGGAGTACCTGGAGGAGATGGTCGCGTTCTGCCGCCGCCGGGACGCTGTCCTGGTCCACGATCACGCCTACTCCGAGATCGCCTTCGACGGGTACCGTCCCCCGTCGATCCTGGAGATCCCCGGCGCCCGTGAGGTCTCCGTCGAATTCCACTCCTGCTCCAAGACCTTCAACATGACGGGCTGGCGACTCGGTTGGGTCGCCGGAAACCGTGAATTGGTGGGTGCGCTCTCCCGGGTGAAGACCTTCGTGGATACCGGCGTCTTCAAGGCGGTCCAGGCGGGTGGCGTGGGTGCGCTGGAGAGCTACGAGGCGTGGTTCCCCGAGAATCTCGCGGTCTTCCGGCGACGGCGGGACGCGGCGGTGGAGGCGTTTCGTGACGCAGGATTCGAGGTGTCCCGGCCCCGGGCCACGATGTACCTCTGGATCCCGCTCCCCCGGGGGGTCGACGGGGCGGCCTTCACCCGGCGGGCCCTGCAGGAGTCGGGCGTGGTGGTTCTTCCAGGCTCGGCATTGGGGGAGGGCGGCGAAGGGTTCTTCCGGGTTGCCCTGACCGTTCCCGAGGCCCGCCTCGTGGAGGCGGCCCGACGCTTGAGCCGTTTCGCCCCGGGTCCCTGACCCTCGGGCGGAACTGCCCCTCCAGCGGCGGTTACGAGAAGCATCATGTCCCGCCCCCCTCCCGCCTCCGATCCGGAGGATCGTCCGTCCCGCACCGTCCGACGCCGGGACCGTCGCGCGTGGCGCGTGGGGTGGGGCGTGTCCGTGTTGGTCCACCTGTTGATCCTCGTGGTCTACTCCGGCGTGCGAGGTCCGCCCTCGCTGCGGGTCCCGCCCTCGGGCCAGGGAGCGACAGAGCTTCAGGGCATCGAGTTGCTGAATCTCGTGGCGCTGACCGAAGACGAGCTGACACGCCCCGAACAGCCGGAGAGGGAGGAGGAAGAAGAGCGGGTGCCGATTCCCGTGCCGGCCCAATCGGAGGCGGGAGAGATCTCCGCGCAGCAGGACGAGGAGGCGGATCGCGGTGGAGTGGCGGAGGGCCGCCCGGAAGGTCGCGCGGCGGTGGAGGAGCTCCGGGTCCAGGTCCAGGACGAACGTCTCCTCCTTCCTCTGGAGGATGGCTCCCTGGGCGTGTCCGCCGAGCGCTTCCTGGAGTCGGAGCTCGCCTGGAGGCTCGGACTTTGGCAGGACTCCATGGCCATGGAAGAGGCACGCAGGACCGCCGGTACCGATTGGACCTGGACCGATGCCGAGGGAGGCCGGTGGGGGGTCACGCCGGGACGCCTCCACCTGGGCTCCATCACGCTTCCCCTGCCATTCTCCTTCGGGACGAATCCCGGGCGGTTCGATGAAACGCGGATGCGGGAGTATATCGACGGGGAGATCGCCCGGGGGGCCGAGACCTATGTGATCCAGGAGGGCTGGCGGGAGCGTGCAGCGGCGATCCGCCGGCGTCGGGACCGGGAACGGGAAGAGGCCGTCGAGAACAACCGTGCCGGCCCCCGCCGCATCCGACCCGATACCACCCGGATCCCTCTCCTCCGCCGGTAGCCCCGGCGGGGGCGCGTTGACGCGTTCGGAGGGCGGGAATACACTTGGCTTCTCGACCGACGCGGCGCCCGGATCCCCGAGGCGCCGCGCGGTTTATCGTCCCACCGTGTCCCGACGTGCCCCCGGAGGACGCGTGACCCAGGAACTCGCACCTCGTTTCGACCCCCGCGCCATCGAGCCCGCCCTGTATCGGCGTTGGCTCGATGGAGGCTACTTCCACGTTCCGGCCTCGGCGGTGCTGGAGGAGGGCAGCGATCCCTATGTCATCGTCATCCCGCCGCCCAACGTGACCGCCGTCCTCCACATGGGTCATGGTCTGAACAACACGATCCAGGACGTCCTGATCCGTTTTCGCCGGATGCAGGGTCGGGCGGCCGAGTGGTTGCCCGGGACGGATCACGCGGGGATCGCCACCCAGAACGTGGTGGAGCGGCAGCTGGCCGCCGAGGGGAAGACCCGGGACGATCTCGGACGCGAGGCTTTCGTTCAGCGGGTCTGGACCTTCGTGGAGGAAACGGGTGGGACGATTCTGGACCAGCTCAAGGCCATCGGGTGCTCCTGCGACTGGGAGCGCACTGCCTTCACCCTGGATCCCCATCTTTCCCGGGCGGTCCGGGAGGTCTTCGTGCACCTCTACGAGCGGGGGCTGATCTACCGGGGCGAGTACATCATCAACTGGTGCCCCCGCTGCCTCACGGCGCTCTCCAACGAGGAGGCGGAGGGGGAGGAGAGCGAGGGACGCCTTTGGCACCTACGCTATCCCTTGCCGGAGGATGCCTGGGCTGCCGCCGCCCAGGCCCGGGACGCCGGCGCCGAGGCGCTGGGCCGTTTTCCGGAGGGAGGTTGGTATCTGACGGTCTCCACGACCCGTCCCGAGACGATGCTGGGAGACACGGCCGTGGCGGTCCATCCCGATGACGACCGCTATCGCGCCCTGGTGGGCGCCGACGTGGAGCTGCCCCTCTCCGGGCGCCGTATCCCGGTGGTGGCCGACGGATATGTAGACCCGGAGTTCGGCACCGGGATGGTGAAGGTCACGCCGGCCCACGATCCCAACGACTTCGAGATCGCCCAGCGGACCGGGGCTGCGGTCCTCAACGTGATGACGGACCGGGCCACAATGAACGATCGGGTCCCGGAGGCCTTCCGGGGGCTCGACCGGTTCGAGGCCCGCAAGGCGGTCCTGGCGGCGTTGGAGGAGGAAGGACTTCTGGCCGGCGAAGACGTCCATCTCCACAACGTGCCCCGCTGCTACCGGTGCGACACCGTGGTGGAGCCCCGGCTCTCCCTCCAGTGGTTCGTTCGGATGAAGCCCCTGGCGGAGCCGGCCCTTGCAGCCTCCCGGGACGGATCCTTGGTGTTCACCCCGGCCCGCCACAAGAAGGTGTATGAGCACTGGCTGGAGAACATCCGGGACTGGTGCATCTCCAGGCAACTGTGGTGGGGCCACCGGATCCCCGTCTGGTACTGCGACGAGTGCGACGGCATGCACGTTCTCCGGGACGATCCCGACGTGTGCCCATCCTGTGGGGGTACGGTCCGGCAGGATCCGGACGTCCTGGACACGTGGTTCTCGTCGCAACTCTGGCCCCTGAGCCCTTTCGGCTGGCCCGACGACACCGACGACCTGGCGGCGTTCTTTCCCGGTCACACCATGTGCACCGCCCCGGAGATCCTCTTCTTCTGGGTGGCTCGCATGGTGATGATGGGGCTCGAGCTCAAGGGCGAGCTCCCGTTCACCGAGGTCTTCCTCCACGGCACCGTCCGGGACGCCAGGGGCCGGAAGATGTCCAAGACCCTGGGCAACGGAATCGATCCCCTTCGGGTCGTGGAGGCTTACGGGGCCGACGCCATGCGCTACACCCTGATCTCGGCCTGCGCCATCGGCACCGACATCCAACTGGACCACGAGGACATCGAGTCGTCGTTCGCAGTGGGCCGCAACTTCGCGAACAAGGTCTGGAATGTGGGGCGCTTCACCCTCATGAGCCTCGGGGATGATCCGGTGTCCACCGTGGCCGGGATCGAAGGCGACCTGGATGCGGCGGACCGGTGGATCCTGGACCGGCTGGATCAGACGGTGGGCGGGATGACCGACGGGATGGAGCGCTTTCGGCTCCACGAGGTGGCAGAGCAGGGGTACCACTTCTTCTGGGGCGACCTGGCGGACTGGTACCTGGAGGTGGTGAAGCCCCGCCTCGCCGGAGACGCAGGAGAGGCCAGCAGGCAGGCGGCTCGAGCGACGTTGGTCGATGTTCTGGACCGGGTGCTTCGTCTCCTCCATCCGGTGATGCCCTTCGTCACTACGGCCCTCTGGGACCGGCTTCCCTGGCCCCAGGGCGCAGGGGAGCGCCCGGCGGAGCTCCTGGTTGCGGAGTGGCCGGCCCCGTCGGGGCGCGGGTACGACCCCGCCTCCGCCCGATTCGAGATCTTTCAGGAGATGGTCACGGCGGTCCTGAGCCTAAGTAAGGAGTATTGTGTGGACGAGGGGGCCCCGGTGCGGGTCCTGGTGGAAGCGAGAGACCCGGGCTTCCAGGACACCGTCGAGGCCCTGGGGCCGCAGCTTCAGCGGCTCGCCCGGATCGAGGCGGTGGAGTGGGGAGCGCCTGAGCCCAACGCCGTAGGCGCCTCCGCCGTCCTCAAGGCGGGTCCACGGGTCTTCCTGCCGCTGGAAGGCGTCATCGACCTGGAGCAGGAGCGGGAGCGGCTTCGAGGAGAGGTCGCTCGTGTCGAGACGCTGTTGGCGTCCACCCGGGCGAAGCTGGCCAACCGGAAGTTCGTCGAGCGGGCCCCGGAGGAGGTGGTGGAGCGGGAGCGGGAGAAGGCCGCCAGCCAGGAGGACCGTCTGGAGGGGCTCCGGGAGAAGCTGACCCTCTTTCAGGGGAGGGGATGACCCCGGGTCGCTCTGCCCGTGTCGTCGCCCTCCTCGCCCTGGGTAGCGGGGTGGTCTCCTGCGCCCGTCAGGGGGCGCCTCCCGGCGGCCCCGAGGATCGGAGGCCTCCCGTGGTGATCTCCGTCGAGCCCGACACCTTCGCCAGGGTGGATCCAGAGCTGGACCGGCTGCGGATTCGCTTCAACGAACGGATCAGCCGGCAGGCGACCGGGGGATCGCTGGACCAGGCCGTGGAGATCTCCCCCGAGGTCCCCGAACTCGAGGTCAAGCACGACCGCCAGGGGCTCGACATCCACATTCCCGGCGGACTCCGGCCGGGGCTCACCTACCGGGTGCGGATCACGCCGGCGATCCGGGACATGTTCGGCAACCCCATGGCGGTTCCCTTCGAGTGGATG
>JARRPL010000113.1:14767-20782 GCA_037382905.1 Gemmatimonadota bacterium
GGTGTGGGACCGGGCCACGGGGGAGTTGCTCCCGGACATCCGGGTGGTGCTCCAACCGCGCGAGCCGTCTCTTGACTCTCTGGCCTTCGTCTCCCGATCGGCGACGGAGGGGCTGTTCGCGCTGAGGAGCGTCCCTGCAGGCGCATTCGACGTGGTCGCCTTCCAGGACCGGAACGGGGATCGGACCCTGGGGGAGACGGAAGCGGTGGGCCGGGCGGACATCCCGGCGCTGGGGGTCGCGGATACCGTCTTTCTGTCCGTCTCCTTGCTGGTGCCGGACACCACCGCGGCGGCGCTCGTCCAGACCGAGGTGCTGGACTCCACCGCGGTCCGCGTGGTCTTCGACGATTTCGTCGATCCCACTCGTTCCCTGGACGGACTCGCGACGGGCCTGGCGCCACTGCCCCCGGACTCCGCAGGGGTTCTGCCTCCGCAGCCCGACGAAGCTCTCCCGGAGGTGGCGCGGGTGTTTCATGAATGGGAATGGGATGCGTACCAGGATTCCATCCGGGCCGTCGCCGACTCGCTGGCCATCCTGGCGGCGGATAGCGCCGCAGCCGCCGCCGACACGGTGCCCGCCATCCCCGCAGTGGCGGACACGGTCGCACCGGGTCCACCGGCCCGGGAGGTCGAGGCGGGTGGGGTTGCGCGAGTTCGCCGCCCCGCCGGGGGAGTGCGGGGGCCGACTCCCGAACCCGAGGTTCTCCCGGATGGAACCCCGATCCCTCAGCCCTCCGTCGTTCTCCTCCTGGACGGCCCCCTTCCGCCGGAGATCACCGTGGAGGTCCGGGTGCAGGGGATCACCAACCTGAATGGTCTCGACGGCGCGCGTCGGATCGGACATCCGGGCCGAACGCCGGGTCGGGCGGGACGTGCGTGGGGCCCTCCTCCGATCGGCCGGATCCGACGCCCCGGGCGATCCCCGCCTCCTCCCGCGCCTCCGGGTGCGTCCTCCGCCGGGACCCTCGTCGTGAGCGATCCCCGCTCCCGCATCCCGGGGGTGGACCGCCTCTTGGCGCTTCCGGACGCGGCCGTCCTCCTGGACGAGTACTCGCGGAGGCGGGTGGTGGAGGCGCTTCGAAACGCCGTCGACGAGGCCCGGCGCCGGATCGCCACCGGTCGTTGGGAAGGGGATGCGGCGGATCCCGGTCCCTACCTGATGTTCGCCTCGGCGTGGCTGAGGCAGGACGCCACGCCTTCCCTCCGACGGGTGGTGAACGCCACAGGTGTCGTCCTCCACACGAATCTGGGCCGTGCGCCCCTGGCACCGGCAGCGCGGGACGCCATGAACCAGGTGGGGGAGGGCTACTCGAACCTGGAGTACGACCTGGAAGCCGGAGCCCGGGGCTCCCGGTACGCACACTGCGTGGCGCTCCTCCGGGAGCTCACCGGAGCCGAGGACGCCCTGGTGGTGAACAACTGCGCCGCGGGGCTCGTCCTTTCCGTGGCGGCTCTGGCCCGGGGAAGGGACGTGGTGGTCAGTCGCGGAGAGCTGGTGGAGATCGGAGGGGGCTTTCGCATCCCCGACATGCTCCGCCAGGCGGGCGCCCGGCTCCGGGAGGTGGGAGCGACCAATCGAGTCCGCCTCGAAGACTACGAGGCCGCCATCCGAGCCGGCGGAGTCGGCGCTCTCCTGAAGGTCCACCGGTCGAACTTCAGGATCGAGGGGTTCACCCGCGAGGTGGAGCCGGACGAACTGGCGGCCCTCGCCCGGGAACGGGAGATCCCCCTGATCTACGATCTGGGGTCGGGGCTCATGGTGGACCCGGCGCTCCTGGACCTCCCTGGCGAGCCTCGCCCGCGCGACGGCGTCCGATCCGGTGCCACACTCGTGGTCTTCTCCGGGGACAAGCTCCTGGGGGGACCTCAGGCCGGTCTGGTGGTGGGCACGAGTCAGGCGGTCTCCCAGCTGCGTTCAAGCCCGCTCTGTCGGGCGTTCCGCGTGGACAAGGGCACGTTGGCGGGTCTGGAGGCCACCCTGCGCCTCTACCGGGATCCGGACGAGGCGGTACGTCGAATCCCGGTCCTGGCCCGGCTGGCGCTGTCACGGGAGGAGCTCCGGCAACGCTGTGATGCGTTGGTGGCGCGCCTGTCCACGAGGACGGCACCGCTGGCCGCGTTGGACACCCGCTCCGGTGAAGGCCGGGTGGGGGGTGGGACATACCCAGGCCACACGCTCCCGTCCTGGGTGGTCCGGGTGACGCCCCGACGTCTTACTCCGGACCAGCTCGCCCTGCGACTTCGAAGGGGGATCCCTCCTCTCGTGGGACGGGTCGAGGGAGAGGCCTGGGTTGCAGACCTCCGGACCGTGGCCCCGGAAGAGGAAGGGGCGTTGGAGAAGGCCCTGTTGTCGGCGCTGGAACGGGAGCCGGACAAAGGCTCCGACGCCCTCGTTGACCCTGATCGGCGGGCTCCATAGCTTGCCGATTCTCGCCGCCGGAACGGGGAACCCACACCCTCGTAGGCGAGTATGTAACACGACTGTGAACCCTTACCCGGGTGACGTGATGGTGACACTGACCGAGATGGCCGTAGGAAAGGTGCAGGAGTTCCTGTCGGAGCACGCTGCACCCGAGGCCCAGGCGGGGCTTCGGGTGGCGGTCCTCCCCGGCGGATGCTCCGGCTTTCAGTACGGTCTGAACATCGAGGATACGCCGGAGGCCGATGACGAGGTCTTCGAGCTCTCCGGAATCCGCGTCTTCGTCGATCCCTTCTCCGCACAGTATCTCGAAGGGGTTGAGATCGACTACGTATCCAGCATGATGGGCTCGGGATTCGCGTTCAAGAACCCCAGCGCGTCCGGCGGTTGCGGGTGCGGATCGTCCTTCACCATCTGAACCGGGTTTCCTGGCATCAGGACGAGGGCCCGCGGGATCTCCCTGCGGGTCCGCTGTGTATCCACGCCCACTGATCGCCGCCTCCCTGGACAGCCCATGATCTCCAGCACTCTGGATCTTCTGGCGACGCCCCTCGACTATGCGGGCCTTCCGCCGGACGAGCTCACCGAACGGATTCTCCGCCGCAAGTCGGAGCTCAACGCGGTCATCCTGGGTCACAACTACCAGCGGGTCGAGATCCAGGAGGTCAGCGACTATCTCGGCGATTCCCTCGGCCTCTCCCAGGAGGCGGCCGACACCGACGCCGACGTCATCGTCTTCTGTGGCGTTCACTTCATGGCGGAGACCGCCAAGGTCCTTTCGCCTCGGAAGAGGGTGCTCATGCCCGATCTGCGGGCGGGTTGCCCCATGGCCGACTTCGTGACCTCCGAGGCGCTCCGGAACCTCAAGGCCGAACATCCCGACGCGGCGGTGGTGGCATATGTCAACTCCACCGCAGCCGTGAAGGCGTTGTCGGACATCTGTTGCACCTCGAGCAACGCCGTTTCGGTGGTCCAGTCGATTCCCAGGGACCGGCCCATCATCTTCGTCCCGGATCGGAATCTGGCGAGCTACGTAGAGGAAAAGACCGGTCGCGAGAACATCATCGCCTGGGACGGCTACTGCTACGTTCACGACGACATGGTCCTCCAGGAGTTGGATCGGGTCCGGACGGCCCATCCGGAGGCGAAGGTCGTCGTACACCCGGAGGCTCGGCGCGAACTCCTGGAAGCGGCGGACTTCGTGACTTCCACTGCAGGCATGGTGGCGCTGGCGGAGGAGCACGATGCCCTGATCTTCGGGACGGAGCGGGGTCTGGTGGACCGCATGAAGCAACGCTTTCCCCAGAAGACCTTCGTCCCTCTCTCCGGCGCCGCCATATGCGGCAACATGAAGATGAACACGCTGGCGAAGCTGGCATGGTCCCTGGACCACGAGGCTCACGAGGTGAAGTTGGACGAAGAGGTCCGGGTCGGTGCGGAGCGCGCGCTGCGACGCATGCTGGAGCTGTCGGGAGGCTGGACCGCTCCCACCCAGGAGGAGGCGGAGTTGGAGGCCGCCGGAGTTCGCCCCCGAGGCTGTGGCTGCGCCTGATCGCTTCCCCGACTTCGATTCCGTGATCCTCCGGCGTTTCGAGGGTGGTCCCTTCCAGGAGAATGCCTATCTGGTGGCCTGCCCCGAGACCGGGACCGCCGCCGCCATCGATCCGGGTGGCGGTACGGACCTCTTGATCGAGGCTCTGGAACGGGAAGACTGGACCCTGTCTTCCATCATCCTCACCCACGCCCACCTGGACCACGTCGACGGTATTCCCCTCCTGCGCCGGGTTCGTCCGGACGTCCCCATCCTGCTCCACCCCCTGGACGGGCCGCTCTACGCCGCGGCCCCGGAGCAGGCCACCCTGTTCGGGTTGGAGCTTCCTTCACTCCCTCCCGTGGATCGAAACCTGATGCCCGGAGAGACGCTCCGGATCGGGTCCGCGGAACTGACGGTGGAGTTCGCTCCGGGGCATGCGCCGGGTCACGTGATCCTCCGGTCCGAACAGGAGGGTCTCGCACTGGTCGGAGACGTGATCTTCCGCGGCTCCATCGGCCGGACCGACCGGGCACGGACCCGACACCACCGTCGGAGCCGAGCGCCGCACCAACCCCTTCATCCTCCAGATGCAGAGCGGATGAGCTCAGCTGAAACTCTGACTGCTGCCGTCTTCGCCAGCGGTTCGGGGAGCAACTTCCAGGCACTGGTGGAGTCGGAGCGGACCCCGGGAGCGGGGTCGGGCTGGGTGACCCGTCTCCTGGTGTCGGACCGGGAGGGAGCCGGGGCGCTGGACCGGGCCCGGTCGCTGGGTGTGGAGTCCCGGGTGCTCCCCGTCGCCGGGAGATCGCCTGAGGCGGTGGCTGCCGAGACGCTGGCCACCCTCGAGGACGCCGGCGTGGACGTGGTCTTTCTGGCGGGTTACCTCCGCCTCGTTCCGGCGGCCGTGGTCCAGCGGTTCCGGAACCGGATCCTCAACATCCACCCGGCACTTCTCCCCTCCTTCGGGGGGAAGGGCATGTGGGGCCGGCACGTCCACCAGGCGGTCCTGGCGGCGGGCTGCCGCGTCACGGGCCCCACGGTCCACGTGGTCGACGAGGTGTACGACCGGGGCATGATCCTGGCCCAATGGCCCGTCCCGGTTCGGTCCGGCGACACGGCGGAGCTGCTGGCGTCCCGGGTTCTGGCTGCGGAACATCGCCTCTATCCCCGGGCGGCCCGCCACCTCTGCCGGACCCTTCGCTCCGGCGGGTCCCTCACACCGCTGGACGATCCCGGCACCCGGTTCATCCTGGACTGACGAGCCGACTCCTCTCTCCTCGCCATCGAAGGGCACAACGGCATGAGCAACAAGCGGGCACTCCTCAGCGTCTCCGACAAGACAGGTATCGCGGACTTCGGACGAGAGCTGGCGTCCCGGGGATGGACCCTCCTCTCCACCGGGGGGACCGCCCGGGCCCTTCGAGAAGCCGGCCTCGAGGTGGTGGATGTGGCGGACGTCACCGGACACCCGGAGATGATGGAGGGGCGGGTCAAGACGCTGCACCCGGCGGTGCACGCCGGCATCCTGGCGAGACGAGACCGACCGGATGATCTGGAGGCGCTCGAGGAGCGCGGCTACGGGACCATCGACCTGCTGGCGGTGAATCTCTATCCCTTCCGGGAGACCGTAGCCCGGGGCGGAGTCACCCTGCCGGAGGCGATGTCGAAGGTGGACATCGGAGGCCCCACAATGATCCGGGCGGCGGCAAAGAACCACACGGGAGTGTGGGTGGTGGTGGATCCCGAGGACTATTCGACGGTGTTGAGGGTCCTGGACGGGGCCGGGTCCGAGGGCGAGACCCGGCGTCGTCTGGCCGCCAAGGTGTTCCGCCACATCTCCGAGTACGACGCCGCCGTGGCGTCCTTCCTCGAGGAGGGCGGCGCCCCCCGCCCTTTCGTGGTGACCGCCTCGCCGGTCCAGACGCTCCGGTACGGCGAGAATCCGGACCAGGAAGCGGCCTTCTACCGGCTGGGGGACACGCCGGCCGGGGTGGCGGCGTTGGAGCAGCTCCACGGGAAGGCCCTCTCGTACAACAACATCCTGGACCTGGACGGAGCCCTC
>JARRPL010000114.1:0-15455 GCA_037382905.1 Gemmatimonadota bacterium
CGCCCTGCACGTCGGTGAGCTGCACCACCAGCAAGTAGTCCCGGGTCCGGGTGATCCCGTTGATGGTGGAGCGGTCCCCCGGCTCCACCACCAGCTCCACCTGGCCTCGGCCGGCGCGGTACTCGTCGTAGTCGGTCGAGACCACGGACCCTGCGGGATAGGTGCGTCCTCCCACGGTCCAGTCCGACACCAGCTGGAGGACCATCTGGTCTCCGACCCGCTGCATGTTCGCGTCGGTGGGGATGTCCAGCGGATGCAGGGTGCCGTCCTCCAGGATGTGCCGCTCCGTCTCGAAGATGGTGATGAGGCGGTTCACCGTGACCATGGGTCCGTCGGAGGTCTCCTGGGAGCCCACGAACATCCCCATGTCGTCCACCTGGGCCTCGGCGATGAGCTCCGCCGATTCCAGCGGGGTGCCGCGGCGCCACCGCCATGCTCCCCGGGAGTACCCGGAGGTCGTGGTGTACTCGGAGTCCAGGTTGTGATGCACCAGCACGGTATTCTCGTCCACCCAGGCCACCCCGTTCTTCGAGACGGGGATACGGAATCCCCCGGGCACGAACGACTTCGTGGCCATGTCGAATTCCCGCACCTCCACGGCGTCCGAGCCGCCGGGGGACAGGTTCACCAGGCAGTGGCGATCCTCCGGGCCTAGGCAGGTCATCCCCCGGTAAGCCCAGGCCTCGCCCTCCTCCCGGGCCAGAGCGTCCACGTCCAGGACCGTCTCCCAGTCCGGATCCCCCGCCAGGTAGTCGGACCAGGTGGTCCGACGGTAGATCCCACGGGGGTGGTCTCCGTCGGTCCAGAAGTTGTAGAGCCACTCCCCGCGGATGGCCGGAAAGGCGATGCGGTCGTCCGAGGTGAGGATTTCCATCGTGTTGTCGAAGGCGGTCCGGTAGGCCGGGAGGGCCTGGAGCTGCGCACGCGTCTCGGCGTTCTCCTGGAGCACCCATTCCATGGCCCGCTCTCCCTCCACCTCTTCGAGCCAGAGCCAGGGATCCTCCTGCCCGGCGGCGGGGGCGGCCAGGGCGAGACCGACGGCGCATGCGAGAGGGATCACGGGTGAGCGGATCATCTGGTTCTCCTGATGGGGTTCGGCCTTCCGTCCCGATCCCGGCCTCCGCTGAGGCGGTACCGGGCCCCGCGAGGTCACCCGGGACTTCCGTGGGCCGGTGGGCGAATGATGGGGGCGCCTGCGGGTCCGGGTCAATCGGATCCCGACCGCCTGGACTCGACCCGGGAGCCGAAGGCGATTAGCCTGCGACCGGCTCACGACGCTCGGGTCTGCTCCGAGCCGGAAGCCGAGACCCCATCCCTTACGAGGAGCTCGAACGATGGCCGGAGGAAGTACCCGGGCGGTGGTGGCCGCCCTCGTCGCCAACCTGATCATCGCCGTGGCCAAGTTCGTGGCAGCCGGGGTGACCGGCAGTTCGGCCATGCTCTCCGAAGGAATCCACTCCGTGGCGGACAGCGGGAACCAGGCCCTCCTGCTGTTCGGCAACCGACGAGCCCAGCGCCCGGCGGATCGGACCCACCCCTTCGGCTACGGACCCGAGCTGTACTTCTGGAGCCTCATCGTGGCCATGATCCTCTTCGGCCTGGGTGGAGGATTCAGCATCTACGAGGGGATCGCCCACCTGAGTCACCCCGAGGTTCCGGGCGATCCCGTCTGGATCTACTCGGTACTGGGCATCGCCTTCGTGGTGGAGGCCTACGCGCTGAAGGTGGCGATGGCCCAGCTCAAAGCCGGCGGGGGCAGCGGAGGTGTGGTGAAGCGACTTCGGGACAGCACCGACCCCCGGGTCTTCGTGCCCATCGCCGAGGACGCGGCGGCGCTGCTGGGGGTGATCGTCGCCTTCCTTGGCGTCTTCTTCGCCAGGGCTCTGGATCTGCCCATGCTGGACGGGATCTCGTCCATCATCATCGGCTTGATCCTCGCCTTCGTAGCCCTTTTCCTGGCGTCCGAGACCCGAACCCTGCTGGTGGGGGAGGCGGTGGGGCCGGTCCTGGAGTCCCGCATCCGGGCCGTATGTGCCGCCGATCCCGCGGTGGAGGAGCTCGTCCGCTTGCGGGGAATCCACCTGGGTCCCGACGAGCTTCTGCTGGCGCTGGACGTGCGGTTCCGCTCCGGCGACGGGACTCCCCCGGTGGCCGAGGCCATCGACCGGCTGGAGGCGGAGATCCGGAAGGTGGACTCCCGGGTCCAGCGTCTTCTGGTGGAGCCCGACGCCGGCACCCCGGCCGCGCCTCCTGCGGGTGGTGGATCGGCCCCACCCACGTGAGTCCGGTCCGGCGCCTCACGTCGCTGGCCCGCCCCCTGGACCCCGGGTGGCCCACCAACCGGGCGGTCCTCTTCCTCATGCCTCTGGGCGGGTTGGCCTTCGCCCTGCTGGACGACTCGCACGGATGGGTGCCCCGGGCCGGCGCCGCTCTGGTGGGCGCCGGTACGGTCCTGGGCGGATGGGCGTTGGGCCGGGAGCTGGATCCGGACCGGCAGGGCGCCGCCTTCGTCGCGATGGCGCTGGCGGTGACGGCCGCCCTCGTGGAGCCCACGGCCCGCCTTGTCGTCTTGTTCGCCCTCCTGGTCCTGGTGCGGACGGTGAATCGGACCGTCGGCCCTCCCGCCACCCTCCCGGATCTGGTGGCGGGTCTGGCTCTCGCCGGGGTGTCTGCGGTCGCCCTGGGTGCGCCGGAGATCATGCTGGGCGCGGCGCTGGCCTTCGGGGCCGACGCGGCTTTGGGGGGCCCGGGGCGGAGTCGATGGGCCGCTGTCGTTGCTCTGGGTGTGACGGGTCTGCTGGCAGCGGGTGGAAGCCTCATCGGGGTGGGACCCTGGCGCTGGGGGGCACCGTCGCCGGGCGGGCTCGGGGTCACGGCGGTGGTGGCAGTGGGCTTTGTCGCGGCGCTCCTCCGGACGGGGTCGGTGGAGAGCGTATCGGATCTCACCGGTGAACCCCTTCAGGCGAGGCGCATCCGCTGGGGGATGGCCGTCGCCCTGGCGGTGGCGGTGGCGACGCTGCTCCACGGCGACCCCGGGATCCGGCAGGGAGTCCTGGTGTGGGCGACCCTCGCCGGTGTGGCACTCTGGCGGGGACTCGATGGCCTGACAGCCGGGGGCGGAGGGCGCCGGCGGGACGGTTGAAACCCTCCGGGGCCGGAGACTGTACAGAGGTCCATGAGATCTCGACACAGAGCCCCGAAGGCTCCCCCGCTGACGGCGCTGGCCGTCGCCGCGCTCGCCGTCGCCGGTTGTGCCTCCTCCGGGCCGGCTCCGGCCTCCCCCGCCCCCTCCGCCGACGAGGCGACCGTCTCGGAGCTGGAGGCCCTCTTCCGGGAGCGCCAGGCGGCCGCGCTGGACGAAGTTCACCCGGCAGATGTGGCCTTCGTGACCGGGATGATCGGTCACCACGCCCAGGCCCTGACCATGTCGGGGTATGCCCCGGAGGCCGGCGCCAGTCCGGCGGTTCGGACCCTGGCCGCCCGGATCATCAACGCCCAGCGGGATGAGATCACCAACATGCAGCGATGGCTGCGAGACCGTGAGCTTCCGGTCCCGGCGGTGGCGGAGGACGGCACGGTGACCTTTCCGCAGACGGCGCCCGCGGGGGCCGGTGGCATGGACGAGGGCGCGAGGCACCACGGGGCCATGGGGCACGAGGGGATGGATCACGGCGACATGCCGGGGATGTTGAGCCCCGCCCAGCTGAACGAGCTTTCCCGGGCGCGGGGCACCGACTTCGACCGCCTCTTCCTCACCTACATGATCCAGCATCATCAGGGGGCCGTGACCATGGTCCACGACCTCTTCGCCCAGGACGGCGCAGCCCAGGACGAGCTCATCTTCAAGCTCGCATCCGACGTACAGGTGGATCAGATCACCGAAATCAATCGCATGCAGCTCATGTTGGACGAGCTCGGGACCTCCGGTCCCGGCTGACCCCGACGTCAGGACGCTTCATGCAGACCGACCGCCGAGGCTCCGGCGGATTCCCTTCCGGCCGCGGCCGGATCCAACCCAGGACACCCTCCATCATGAATCCAGCTTCTTCCGAGTCCCTTCCCGCCGCCCGGATTCCCGGGCGAAATCATTCCACCCTCCTGACCGCCCTCGCCCTCGTCGTCGGGGCCGGGGCGATGGCCAGCTGCAGCAGTGGCCAGCCCGACGTCATGGAGGCGTCGACGCGGCAGACCCTCCAGCCTCTCGAGGCGAATCCCCCGTCTCCGGATCCCCGGGTCGGTCTCTCGCCGGGCCTCTTCGACGCCGAGGACGCCGCCTGGAATCTCCGCCTGGTTTCCACCACTCCGCCCCCCCGGGACTTCGTGGGGATGACGAACTCCGACCTGGCCTTCAAGGGCGACTACGCCATCCAGGGCAACTACAACGGCGTCCAGGTCTGGGACATCTCGAACCCGTCCGCTCCCGAGTTGGTGACGGGCTACGTCTGCCCCGCCTCCCAGAGCGACGTATCGGTCTACGGGGATCTCCTCTTCGTGTCGGGAGAGGGCCTCGGCGGCCGGCTGGACTGCGGGACGGAGGGGGTGCGGACGGCCGTGAGCCAGGACCGCCTCCGGGGGATCCGGATCTTCGACATCTCCGACATCCGTAATCCCCGGTACGTCTCCAACGTGCAGACCTGTCGGGGGTCCCACACCCACACGGTGCTCGAGGACCCGAACGACGACGAGAACGTCTACATCTACGTGTCGGGCTCCGCCGCGGTGCGTCCCGAGGAGGAGCTTCCCGGGTGCGTGTCGGCGATGCCGGAGGAAGACCCCAATTCTGCCCTCTTCCGCATCGAGGTCATCCGGGTTCCGCTGGCGAATCCGGAGCAGGCGGCCATCGTGAGCTCGCCCCGGATCTTCGAGGACCTGGTGGCGCCGCCGGAGCACGGACTGGCGCCGGCGGAGCTTCAGGCCATCGAGGAGGCCAGGGCCCGGGGGGCGTTCGTGGCGGACTTCGGTGGGCAGCCCGTGGTGCTGCCGGACCAGTTCACCGGTCGTATGCTCGACAGCATCGTGGCGGCACGGGGCGGGTCCGGGGCTCCCACCGCGGCCGATAGCGCTGCCCTCCGTGCGTATCTGCCCCGTTGGGTGGAGATGAGGATGGGGGGCTCCGGCGACGGCGAGGCCCGCGGCCCCACCCAGTGTCACGACATCACGGTGTACCCTGCCATCGGGCTCGCAGGGGGCGCCTGTGAGGGCTATGGACTCCTCCTCGACATCTCGAATCCGGCGAACCCCCGGCGCCTGTCGGCGGTGGCGGACTCCAACTTCGCCTACTGGCACTCCGCCACCTTCAACAACGACGGAAGCACCGTCGTCTTCACCGACGAGTGGGGCGGCGGCGGAGCGCCCAAGTGCCGGGCCAGCGACCCGCCGGAGTGGGGGGCGAACGCCATCTTCTCCATCGAGGGTTCGGACATGGACTTCCGGAGCTACTACAAGCTCCCGGCGACACAGACCTCGGAAGAGAACTGCGTCGCCCACAACGGCTCGCTGATTCCCGTGCCGGGCCGGGACGTCATGGTCCAGGGCTGGTACCAGGGTGGCATCTCCATCTTCGACTTCACGGACCCCGACAACCCGGTGGAGATCGCCTACCACGATCGGGGGCCGGTGGACGGTTCCCGGATGGTCATGGGCGGCAGCTGGTCCGTGTACTGGTACAACGGTGTGATCGTGAATTCGGAGATCGCCCGGGGTCTGGACATCTTCGAGCTGGTGCCGAACCCGCTCCTCACCCAGAACGAGATCGACGCGGCGAAGTCCGTACGGCTCGAGTACCTGAACTCCCAGGGTCAGCCCCGGTTCGCGTGGCCCAACACCTTCGCTCTGGCCCGGGCCTACGTGGATCAGCTGGCCCGGTCCGGTGGATTGCCGCCCTCCCGGGTGTCGGCAATCCGCCAGACGCTCGAGGACGCGGAGAGCCGCGCCGGGGGAGCCCGGCGGGACGTGCTGGAGGAGTTGGCGGACGACCTGGACGGCGACGTCGGGCGGTCTCTGGCCGGCGACAAGGTCCGGATGCTCCAGGACGCGGTCCGGGGGCTGGCGGGCTGACGGCGGCCCCCTATCCCCGATGACCCCGGTGCCCCCGGGAGCGGTCGTCCCCCAGGGATGATCGCCTCCGGGGGCTTTTTGCGCCTCTCGTGTTGGGTCCACCCGCGGCGGCCGGAGCGCCGGCAGGTCGCGTGGACGGTGGGCCGAGACCCGAGGAGGGGTGCAATGCCGGATCGGAAGAAGCTGGTGATCGTCATCACACGGGGATTCGACGACGAGCGGGCCTCGGTGGCCTGGAGCATCGCCAACGGCGGACTGAACAACGATATCGACGTCTCGATCTTCCTGGTCAGCGCCGGGGTGGACTGGGCGCGGAAGGGCGCGGGACAGGCCGCCCACCTGAACCCCTTCGATCCCACCATGGACGAGATGATCCAGAAGGTGGTGGACGCGGGCTGCACCATCTGGGTGTGTCCGCCGTGCGCCAAGGCCCGAGGCCTGTCCGCCGACGACCTCATCGACGCGGCCGTCATCCAGGGGTCCGGCGGGATGCACGGTGCCCTCAAGGAAGGCGCTCAGGTGCTGAGCTTCTGACGGGAGAGTGGGGCCCGGGACGCACTCCGAGCGGACGAGCCTGCGTGCCCGGACCGCCCGGGCCCCCTACCTTCTCCCGGTGCTCGAGCGGTTCCTTGACGGGGGAAGGCCTGCGCTCCGGAGGCGAATCGCACCGTACGGGGCCCGAGCGGGGTCCCGGCACCTCCGTCGTGGCTCAGATGGACGCGCGCCCATATGGATGAAGATCGGAACGGACCGGAGGACTCGCCGGTGGGCCCCGGCGACGAGGCTCGGTACCGGATGCTCCGGCTCGTCACCACGAGCTTCTGTCGGGAGATCATCGACTACGGAGTCAGCGTACGGGACCTGCTCAAGGTCTCGAGTCACGTCCTCGACTTCGCGTCGGCTCAGGCGGATCGCCCCCGGCCGCGAGCCGAGGGAGCGTTTGGGCGATTCTCTCTGGACGATGTTCATCCAGAGCCCCTGAAGATGGGGACCACGATGCTCCGACCCTGCGCCGACGAGGATCTCGCGCTGGTCGCCGGATGGGTGGGCCGGGAGGAGATCCGGAAGAGCATGCTCGTGCCCTATCCCACGGACGAAGACGAGCTGCGGTCGCATTTCGACGCCGATGAGCGGGCCTACTTCATGATCGTCTCCGACGACCGGGCGGCGGGTCTCATCGGCGCCGAGGGGATCGATGGCCACTCCCGTCGTCTCGAGATGCGGAAGTTCATCGGCGAGCCGGAGATGCGGGGGCGGGGCCTCGGCACCCAGGCCACCTTCCTCTGGCTCTACCACGTCTTCGAGGTGATGGACTTCAACAAGGTCTACATCCACACCCATTCCGCGAACGCACGGAACATCCGGGTCAACCGGTCCCTCGGGTTCGAGTTGGAGGGCGTTCTCGCCGAGGAGCACCTCCGGGGGGGCGACTACGTGGACATCATCCGGATGGGGCTGCTGAAGCGAACCTGGTACGAGCTCACCCGTTGAGTCGGCGGATCCCGGCGACGGCCTACCCGTCCCCGAACAGCACCGAGGCTCCCTGTTCGAAGACGATGTCCACCGGAATCCCGGCCTCGGCCAGACGGTCCAGGTCGGCTTGCAATCCGGCCGGAACCCGGCCGCTCTCGGCCATGAGTGCGTCCACGCCCTCGTAGTCGCCGTCCCCCTGTAGCGTCAGGATCAGCTCGCTGAGCCCGTCCACGGCAGCCCGCATGGCCTCCATGTCGACCCGATAGGTCCCGGACTCGGGGTCCCGCGTGAATGCGCCCGCCTCCTGGAAGTAGTTGAAACGGACCATGTTCGCCTGGCCGTGGGCGCTGGAAGCCCCGAAGCGCACCGACCGGAAGATGCCGGCCAGGAAGGTCACGAAGTGGTCCTCGAGGGTGGTCTCGGTGAGCTCACCCTCCTCCAGAAGACGGGTGACCATGTAGAGCCCCAGGACGTCGGCCTTTCCCTCCTCCATGGGCGAGGCATGTTCCCGCAGGGCCTCACGCACGGTTCCCCGGCCGGTGATGGTGTTCTTGATGCCGAGGCCGTGGGCGACCTCGTGGAACATGGTGTTGGCGAAGAAGGCGTCGAAGGTCACGTGCTGCCGTTGAGCCGGGTCGATGAGCTCGGTGGCGATGGGAACCATGATCCGGTCGAACTTGGCCTGCATGGCATTCTTCAGCTGCAGCCGCCGGGTACCCCGGGCGAGCTGGACCTCCTCGTCGTTCGGGAGGTTGATGGCGATGGTCTTCGAGCCGGCATTGGCGTCTCCTGGAGGCCCGGGAGGAGTGCGGCGAAACGCTGGAGCCGCTCGCTCCACGCCATGTCCTTGAGGAGGACATAGCCCTCGTGGGCCGCCTTGTAGCCGTATCGCTGATCCTCGTAGGTCTCGATGGGACCGATGACCACGTCGATGCGGTTGTCCTTCATGTCCAGCCAGGCGAAGTCGCTGGGTTGATAGTCGTCCGTCATGAGGGCGTCGGCCCGTAGGGAGAGGTACCGGGCGAGGCCCGGCTCCTCCGCGACCTCGGCGGCGGCCCGGAGATGGCGGGCCGCCTCCTCGTGCTCCGCCGCGAACACGTCGTGGTAGGGGCGGGCCAGCAGCCCGCCATCCTCGCCCCGCTCCACCATGGTGTAGAGGGAGCGGAGGGCCGGCTCTTCCGCGGCGGCGGCCTCGAATTCCTCGTCCGTCATGTCCTCCGGGTAGAAGCGGGCGCCCGCCGGCTTGGGTCCCACCCCGTCGAGGAAGGGCTCGTCCCCGGCCAACCGATCCCACGGCCCGTAGTTGATCTCCAGGTATCGCCGGAGGGCCGGGTGTCCCTCGGCCCGGGCCAGGAGCGGGGCTGGATCCCCCCAGGCCTGGCGCCAGAACACGGCGTCCATGGCGGGCATGGCGGCCATCAGATGCCGGACGACCTCCCGTTCCGCGTCCGTGAGGTGGTCCACATCGGCGGCCAGCCGAACGGTGGCGTACTGGTCGACCTTGTCGGTGAGGTCGGGGCCGGGACTCACGCGGGCCTCGTCATCGGCGGGGCCGCAGGCGGCCAGGAGGAGGAGGGCGGCGAGAGGTCGGGACATGGAGCGGTGGCGCATGGCTCGTCGGGGCGTTGGGAACGGGAAGGCATCGTTGAATCTAGCGAACGAGGGTCGGATCCGGGTCCCGCAGACTCGAGCTGCTGGCCCCGCACGGCTGTTGCCTCTATCGTGGGGCTCAGGAGCCGGACGCTCTCACCGTGCCTTCCCCCAACCGACTCCCCAGGAGGACGCTGAACTTTCATCCTGCCACTCCACACACGGAGGTCCCGATGCGCAGCACGACCCCTGGCGCGCTCCTCGTATTGAGCACGCTCGCCCTCGTCTCGGCCTGCTCCGACACCTCGGAGCCCCTGGCGCCGCCCCAGGTCGCCGCCAGTCTCTCGAATCTGCCGACGGCCCTGGGGTCCACCGTCTTCGATCTGGCCACCAGCCCCGACGGGAGTCTGATGGCCGGCGAGGTGTTCGCCGGCAATGTGGTGGAGCTCCGCAAGGGGGAGATGGCGGTGGTGGGGGAGGGGCTCTTCGGCGTGACCGGGCTGGCGCCCGTGGGCCGTGGCAACACCCTGGTCCTCACCGGCGGAGGCTTCGGGCCTCCCGATGTGGGCACCAAGCTGTACCGCATGTCCCGCGGGGGGACCCGGATGGTCGCCGACATCGGTCACTTCGAAGAGACGGTGAACCCGGATCAGGTCTGGAACGACCTGGAGCCCGAGTCCAACCCCTACAACCTGGTGGGCCTCGGCGGCGGGGCGGCGCTGGTGGCCGACGCGGCGGGGAACTCGCTCCTGCACGTCTCCACGGCGGGCGAGATCGACTGGGTGGCGGTGCTGACACCCCACCCGGTCTCGACGCAGCCGCTGAAGGACTTCATCGGTTGTCCGGAGAGCGGGGCTCCGGAGTGCGGGCTGCCGCCCGAATATCCCGCCCAGCCGGTGGCCACCTCGGTGGCTCTGGGGCCCGACGGGTACGCCTACGTCGGTGAGCTCACCGGCTTCCCGGGCACGCCGGCGGCGTCCCGGGTCTGGAGGGTGGCGCCGGATGACCGGCACGTCCTCTGTCCCAGCGCCGACTGCGCCCTGGCGCTCGACGGCCTCACCTCCATCGTGGACCTGGACTTCGGCCCTGACGGTCGGCTCTACGTGACGGAGCTGGACGCCCTGGGCTGGCTGGCCATCGAGGTCCTGGGGGGGTACCCGGCGGCGGGCGGACGGGTGAAGGCGTGTGATCTGGGTGCCGGGACCTGCGAGGTGGTCGCCGACGGCCTCAGCCTTCCCCTGGCCCTGACCTTCGACGTCGACGGTACGCCCTGGGTGGCCGAGAACGCCTTCCTGGGCGGAGCGGGGGACGTGCACCCCCTCGACTGAGCCGGAGGCGGACCCTCCCGTCGGGCCCGGGATGCCCGGCGATCTCCGGGACAGGCGTCGGCGGCGCGCCTGCCCCGGAGTACGGGGGGGAGCCGATCCTCCTCACGCGCTCGGGAAGGTGTCCTCCAGGTAGACCCGCATGAGCCTCTCGAACGTCCGGGGCGACTCGGCGTAGAGCCGGAGGCCCAGCGGGCGCGCGACGGACCAGGTCTCGTCCCGGAGCGCCCGACACTCCGCCCGGAGCGCATCTCGGGTCCCTGCGTCGCGGACCAGCTCCGGGTCCCGGTCGAGGCGCACGTCCAGATCCACGGCGTCGTTGGCCAGCCCCAGGAGGTCGGCCAGGCGGTGGTGCTCCGCGGCCCGGGCCTGGAGGACGGGGGGCCAGGCGGGCCGGATCAGCTCGAGCTGGTGCCAGAGGTCCTTCGTTCGCCGGCGCCAGGCATGGAAATCGGCGGCCTGCCCGGTGCGGTAGGCCTCGTCCCGGTGCTGGCGGCCCCGTTGGAACGACCACCCGAGCCCCTGGGCGAGATCCCGGGGTTCCAGGTGGGAGGTGGGAAGGTGGGAGATGCGCTGGCGGCCCTCCCGGAGACGCGCCCCCGCCTGGGCCAGGGGGCCATCGGAGGCCACGATGGCCTGGATGGAGCCCCGGCCCCGCTCCCGAAGTCGGCCCCGGGCCTGCTCCAGCACCTCCGGGTCGACCCCGCCGTCGAGGCGGGAGACCACCACCTCCAGCGTCTCCAGGGCCACGTCCGCCTCCCGGGCGCCCCCAAGCAGGTGGTCCGCATCCCGGTACAGCCGATTCTCCTCCTCGAAGCACGGCTCGCCGAGGCACGACCGGGCCAGCCGCAGTCCGGCCCGGATGCGCTTGACGGCCTTGCGGACCTCGTGGACCGTAGCGCCGGGGTCCTGAGCCGCGTCTTCGATGCTCCGGGTCGCCCGGTCGATCTGCTCCCGCAGGGCCCGCCGGAGGCCCGTGCCGAGGCGCTCCCTGCGTCTGAAGCGATAGCTCACGTCCCTTCCCTCAGTCGGATGCCGACGTCTCGCTCGGAGGCCCTTCCCCCGCCCGGGACCGAATCGAGGGACGGCCCGTTCGCGGCACCGCCGCGTGCGGCGCGTATCGCTCCACGAAGCGCGCCAGGATCGCGTGGGCCTCCGGGGTGTGCTCCCCCTGGACCGCCTCCAGGAGCTCCCGGGCCCGCTCGGCCGGGAAGTATCCGTGGTGCCGGTAGACCTCGATCCTCAGGGCGAAGCCCTCGGGATCGCCCTCGGGATGGAACTGGGTGGCGTAGACGTTGGAGCCCACCCGGAACATCTGAACGGGACACGCCTCCGAGGTGGCCAGCAGCACGGCGCCGGGGGGCACGTCGTCGCAGGCCTCCTTGTGCCCCAGGAGCACCCGGAACCGGGGGGGAGTCCCTTCAGCAAGGGGTCGTCCGCCGCCGCGTCGGTGAGGGATACGTCGGAGCCGCCCACGGGCTCGCTGAAGCGACCCGAGAGCACGGCTCCGCACCAGGCGCCCAGCAGTCCGTTCCCGGAGCACGCGCCCAGGAAGGGGAAGTCGGCGGGAACGAGCTCGTCGAAGAGGGCCCGAAACCCGGCCTCGATCTCCTTCTGGAGGGGCGACTTGAGATCCGGGGGCGTGCTCACCTCGAAGGGGCTGCCTCCCACGATGACGGCGGAAAACCGGTCCAGCACGCCTTCCGGGAACGGCTCCCGGTCCAGGCGCACCCGCGTCACGGCGTCCGGGTCCAGCCCGCCGTACCGGAGGATCGCCTGGTACTCGCTGTCGGACACGCCGTCCTGGGGACGGAGCCGGTCCAGGGCCCATCCCAGGGATCCCCCGAAGGCGGCCATGGAGCCGACGGCCGCCACGAGGTAGGCCGCCAGATAGAGAGCCGCGCCTCCCGGGGTCAGGAAGAGGCTGGGGACGACCCCCAGGAGGTGACCGACGCCGGCGGTCCCGTGAAGGACCCCCACCCCGAAGGCCAGACCGCCTCCGTGCCGGTGGAAGACGTGATCCCGGGCCGCATGCCGCTCCGCCGCCGGGCCCAGGTGGACGTGGAGGTGCTCGTGGGTCCCGTGGGCGTGGCCGTGCCCGTGGGAATGGACCAGGAGCGAGCGGCTTCGCCAGAGGGCCAGGGCGCCGATGCCCACCAGGAGCAGTCCGACGGCCAGCTCGGACCAGGCGGAGATCTCCCGGGCCTCGAACGCTCCGCGAAAGAGCTGGGCCGCCGATCCCAGGGCCGCCACGCCCAGTCCGTGACCGAGACCCCACAGCGCCCCGAGGCGCCACCCCTCCCGCCGGTCGTCGGCCACCACGGGAGCCAGGGCCGCAAGGTGGTCCGGCCCGGTGAGGACGTGGGCCGACCCCGCCACCAGCCCGAACCAGAGGGGCGACATCAGCAGATCCGTGGGAGCTGCTCTCCCACCTGACGGTCCACGATCCGGCGCCCGCCGATGCCGGTGCGGGCCGTGACGGTCCCGGGGTGGCCGTCGGTGACGGTCCCGATCACGGCGGCGTGGGTCCCCAGGGGGTGGCGGTGCAGGGCCGCCAGCGCCGCTTCGGCATGTTCCGACGGCACGATGGCCATCAGCTTTCCCTCGTTGGCCACGTGCAGGGGATCCAGGCCCAGGATCTCGCAGGCCGCCTTGACCTCGGGTCTCACCGGGAGGGTCTTCTCGTCCAGCGCCATCCCCACCCCCGAGGATTCGGCGATCTCGTTGAGGGCCGCCGCCAGCCCGCCCCGGGTGGGGTCCCGGAGCACGTGGACGTCCCGGGTGACCTCCAGGAGCGCCGCCACCAGCTCGTGAAGGGGCGCCGAGTCCGACTCCACCGGGGAGGCGAAGGACAATCCCTCCCGCACGCTCATGATGGCCATTCCGTGGTCCCCCAGGGTACCGCTCACCAGGATGACGTCGCCGGGCTCCGCCCGGTCCGGGCGGATGTCCACCCCCTCGGGAATCCAGCCGAAGCCGGTGGTGTTGATGTAGAGGCCGTCGCCGTGTCCCCGGTCCACCACCTTCGTGTCCCCGGCGATGACGGTGACGCCCGCGTCCCGGGCCGCCCGGCCCATGCGCTGCGCGATCTCCCCGAGCTCGTCCATGGGAAGCCCCTCCTCGACGATGAAGCCGGCGGTCATCCACAGGGGGCGAGCCCCGCTCATGGCCACGTCGTTCACCGTCCCGTGGATCGCCAGCTCCCCGATGCTGCCTCCCGGGAAGATCCGGGGCCGCACCACGAAGGAGTCGGTGGAGACGGCGAGCCGACCCGCCCGCCCCTCCACCGCCCCGAAGTCCGCCAGCGCTCCGAGGGTCTCGCCGCCGAACGCCGGGAGGAAGAGGTGCTCCACGAGCTCCGCGGAGAGCTTGCCGCCGCCCCCGTGCCCCAGGATGATCCGGTTGTGGTCCCGGAGGGGGAGGGGGCAGGTCCAGGCGGCGGGGTTCAGGGCCGGGCCGTCCCCCCCGCCCCTGGTCGGATCCCTCTCGCTCATGACGAATCCCGGGAGCCGGCCGTCCCGCGTTGACGCTTGAGTCGCGCGCGCTCCGCCAGCATCTCCGCCAGTTCGGGTAGGCCATGACCGGTGCGGGCGGAGGTGTCCACCATGGGGACGCCAGGCCGGACATCCTGACAATTGCGGCGGGCGGTCCCCCGGTCGAAGCCCACCGGCTCCGCCAGGTCCATCTTGCTGAAGACTACCAGGTCGCAGGTGTTGATCAAGGTCGGATATTTGAGCGGCTTGTCCTCTCCCTCCGTGCTATTGAACAGCAGCATCCGCATATCCTCGCCCAGGTCCCAGCTCTGGGGACAGACGAGGTTGCCGACATTCTCGATGAACAGAAGATCCACGCCGTCGAGGTCCAGGTCGGCCACCGCCCCTTCCACCATGTCGGCCTCGAGGTGGCACATGGTGCCGGTGAGAATCTGTCTGGCGCGGATCCCTGCCTCGTTCAGCCGCCGGGCGTCATTCTCGGTGGCCAGGTCCCCCACTACGGCGGCCACCTCGACGCCCCGACTCGCCAGCTCCCCCCTCAAGGCTGAAAGGAGCGCGGTCTTCCCGGCTCCGGGGCCCGAAACCACGTTGACGACGTAGATCCCCCGCGCCTCGAAGCGGGCCCGCATCTCCCGGGCGAGCTCGTCGTTCTTCTTGAGGATGTTCTTTCGGACTTCAAGGATGCGCGGTGGAATGACGGGCCTCCGGATGAGACGGAAGGGTAGGGGCATCGTCGGCGACCTCCAGCGACACTAGGTCCAGTTCCCGGCCGGCGGTCACCTCTCCCGTCGGGGTGCCGCAGTGGGCGCAACGAAAGGCGTGGGGTGACTCCAACGCCGATTCCCGACTGCAGGAGGGGCACGACACCCGGACGGGGACGGCTTCCACGTCGAGCCGAGCCCCTTCGCAGGCCGTGTCCCGGGTCGCCACGTCCCAGCAAAACTCCAGGGCGTCGATCACGACGCCGGAGAGTGCACCGACGCGGATGTGGACGGCCTCGATGGGGCGATCCTCGCCCGCGTCGTCGGCGGCCTTCGTGGCCAACTCGACCAGGCTCATGGCGATGGAGAGCTCATGCATCGTCCACAACGGAATCGCCCGGGCGCCGGTTGGCGGAGGGCGTCGGATGGGGCTGTTCGCCGATGCGACGCCCCAGGGAGCGGGCCAGCTCGACGGTGAAGGCCAGCCCACGCTGGACGTCGGGGTCACCCAGGGCACGGAACGCTCCGATACGGCCCAAGCGCTTGTCCTGGGCCACCGAGTTGGCGTGGGCCTCGACGGTGGCGTCGGCCACCTGATCCATGACGTGGAGGGCTCCGTCGGAGAGGACCTTGCTCTCCAGAACGCGATTCAGGGCCGGTGAATCCACGACATCCAGGAGTTTCGTGGGGAGGGTGAGGACACCTTGTCGGTCCATCAGGTCCGGCCACCGGTCCTCCGCTGCCCGCCGAGCGGTGATCACGATGGAGTTGAGGTTCTCGGCAAAGCGGCTGGAGTTAGCCATGAACAGCTCGAG
>JARRPL010000115.1:0-12800 GCA_037382905.1 Gemmatimonadota bacterium
GCCTCGGTGGATCGCCTCCGGAGCGACGGGCTCCTGGAGGGCCTGCGGATGCTCCACTGCCACGTCGGCTCCCAGCTCTTCGACATCCGGACCCTGAAGTACGCCGTCAACGAGCTGGCCCACCTCTACGTGGAGCTGGTGAAGCTGGGCGCACCCATGGGAATCCTCGACCTGGGCGGGGGTCTGGGGGTGGACTACGACGGGACCCAGACGGCCTCCCAGTCCTCGGTGAACTACACCCTGGAGCAGTACGCCACCGAGGTGATCTACCGGGTGCAGGCCATCTGCGACGACGCCGGTGTCCCCCATCCGGATCTGATCACCGAGTCGGGACGGGCGCTGGTGGCCCACTCCGGCGTCCTGGTCTTCCAGATCCTGGGCTCCCGGGTCTTCCCGGACGAGCCGGACCCCAGGCTCGTGGAGCGGGCCCTGGCGGCGGAGGACGAGGAGGTGCCCCAACCCCTCCTGGACCTGGTGGACGCCTACGAGCGCCTCGGCAAGGGTGCCGACCCCTGGGAGGTCCACGCCGACGCCGAGCACGCCCTGGGGGAGGCCATGAGCCTCTTCAACCTGGGCTACATCGACATCGTGGCCCGGGCCGCCACGGAGGAGCTCTACTGGGCCATCGGCAACCGCCTGCTCCGGGATCACGCCGACGAGCTCCCGGAAGAGATGGCGGACCTGCCGGACCGCCTGGGGGACATGTATTTCGTCAACTTCAGCCTCTTCCAGTCCCTCATCGACGCCTGGGCCATCGACCAGGTCTTCCCCGTCATGCCCATCCACCGTCTGGATGAGCGGCCGACCCGGCGCGGCATCCTGGCGGACATCACCTGCGACTCGGACGGCCGTCTCGAGCGCTTTCCACAGGAGGGGGAGATCGGGTCCACACTCCCGCTGCACCCTCTGGTGTCGGGCCAGGGCAACGGGGGTCCTGCCGGAGAGGTGGAGCCCTACTACCTGGGCGTCTTCCTCACCGGCGCCTACCAGGAGACGCTGGGGGACCTGCACAACCTGTTCGGGGACACCCACGCGGCCCACGTGGTGCTGGGACCCGACGGCGACTGGCAGCTGGACGAGGTGGTGGAAGGCGACACGGTACGGGAGGTGCTGGGCTACGTCCAGTTCGACGCCGACGCCATCCGGCGCTCCCTCCGGCGGGAGATCGAGGCGGCCCTGTCGGTGAAGCGCATCACCCTGAAGGAGGCGGTGAGCATGCGCCGATTCCTGGACCAGGGGCTGGACGGCTACACCTACCTGGAATAGGGGACGGCTCATGGAGATCGGGATCTTCAGCTTCGGCGAGACACGGGTCGACCCGGATACGGGTCGGCAGCTCGAGGCGGGCCAGCGCCTCCGCCGCCTGGTGGACGAGGCGGAGCTCGCGGACCAGGTGGGACTGGACGTCTTCGGGATCGGGGAACATCACCGCCCCGACTACGCCGTCTCGGCACCGGCGGTGGTCCTTGCGGCGGCGGCGGCCCGGACGGAGCGGATCAGGCTCACCCCCACGGTCTCCGTGCTCAGCTCCGACGATCCGGTGCGGGTCTTCCAGGACTATGCCACGCTGGACCGGATCTCCCGGGGACGGGCCGAGATCATGGTGGGCCGGGGATCGTTCACCGAATCCTTCCCCCTCTTCGGTCAGGACCTGGCGGACTACGAGGAGATCTTCGCCGAGAAGCTGGATCTGCTCCTGAAGCTCCGAGAGCCGGGACGGGACGCCGAGGGGGACGCACCTTCGGCGGCGGGACGGTCGGGCACCGATCGACGTCCCCCTGAGGAGCCGGGACGGGACGTGGACGAACGGATCCGCTGGAAGGGGCATCACCGCCCCTCCATCCAGGATCGCGGTGTCTACCCCCGACCGGAGCAGGAGCCCATTCCCCTCTGGATTGCGGTGGGAGGGACACCGAGATCGGTGGTCCGTGCCGGGACGTTGGGGCTGCCCATGGCGCTGGCCATCATCGGCGGGGCACCGGCCCGCTTCAAGCCCCTGGTGGAGCTCTACCGGGAGGCGGCGGATCGGGCGGGCCACGACGCCTCGGCCCTCCCGGTGAGCATCAATGCCCACGGCTTCCTGGCCGACGAGCGTGAGACGGCGGCCCGACTGGCCCTACCCCCCTTCCTGGCCACCATGAACCGGATCGGACGGGAGCGGGGCTGGCCCCCCATGGGTCCCGGACAGCTGGAGGCGGAGGCGGGGCTCCACGGCGCCCTGGTCCTGGGGAGTCCCCAGGAGGTGATCGACAAGATCCTCTACCAGCACGAGCTCTTCGGCCAGGATCGCTACCTGATCCAGCTCACGGTGGGTCCCCTGCCCCGGCGGGACGTGATGCGGGCCATCGAGCTTCTGGGGACCGAGGTGGCGCCGGTGGTGCGGCGGGAGACGGCGGCCTCCGTCTGACGGCTCTCCGGCCAGGGCCCGGGCGGCAGTCTCCGCCCAGCCTGGTTCGGGTGGTGCGCCGGCCCCATCGGCCCCGGTCCGGGCCGCTGGAACGTCGCTTGCACGCAGATAGGGGCGATTCCCCAGGCACCCCCTTCACGCAGGAGCCCCCATGAGCGACACCCCTCGGTCCACGGACCGGAGCGAACCCCTCCTCCAGGAAGAGATCCGCGCGGAGCTGGAAGAGCGGCTGCTCCGCATCCGGGACCGGAGCCAGGACGACCTGGAGACAGCGCTGGAGGAGGAGAGCGAGACACCCGCCGGCAGCTCCGGAGAACTCTCGAACCTTCCGTCCCACCCCGCCGACGCCGCCAGCGGCACCGCCGAAGCCGACCGGGACTTCCGGCTGGCCGAGCGAAACACCCAGCGGCTCAATCGAATCGACGACGCCCTCTACCGCCTTCGGGAGCACCCCGAGCAGTACGGCGCCTGCGAGGTCTGCGGCGAGCCCATCGCCCTGGAGCGCCTTCAACTCGTGCCCTGGACCCGCCGCTGTGCGGAGCACGTGTCGGAAGCGGAGGACAGGGAGGCGCGCTGACGCGCCAACTGCCATACGCCCAGGTCGTTCAGCCCGGTCGTTCAGCGATCCGGAAGATGAACCCGGGCCCGCCGGATGCGGGGGGTCACCGTCTGCCCTGCCCGTCCTCTGCCGTTGCGTTCCACGCCTTTCCCAACCGATGTCCCGCGGCGAACGCGGCCACGTCCAGGACGGCATTCCCGAGGGTCTCGGGCCCGGACGTCTTGAAGATCTCCTGGCCCACCCGCTTCCGTTCCAGCGACTGCTCGAGAACCTCGTAGGCCACAGCCACCGGCAGGGTCCAGCGCAGGGGGATCGCCATGAGCCCGATGGCGAGACCCGCCGAGAAATGGACCACCGTCCACGGGTCGGCCACCGCCTTGTTCTGCTGCTCCTTGCGGGTCGCCAGCAATCTCATGTGGGAACGGGTTTCGGGGAGAAGGACCATGGCCTGGCCACGCCGGGCGGGATCACAGGAACCGCTGGAAGAGGACCATGGCGATCACCGTCAGCGTCGTCAGGCTGGCCACCGATCCACGGCCTCCCTCGTGGAAGGCCTCCGGGAGGAGCTCCACCAGCACCATGAAGACCATGGCTCCAGCGGCGAATCCCAGCCCCCAGGGCAAGGCGGGACGGAACGCTTCCACGAAGAGGAAGGCCGGGACGGCCATGAGGGGTTGGGGCAAGGACGACACCACGCTCCACCCTGCGCATCGGATCACGCTCACCCCCCGGGGCCGCATCACCGCCGTGATGGCCACGCCTTCGGGGATATTGTGCACGGCGATGGCCACGGTGATGAGTGTGGCGAGCTCCACCCCGCCGCCGAACGACACCCCCACCGCCACCCCCTCGGAGAAGGAGTGGACCGTCATGACCACGAGCATGAGGAGCATGCGGCGGGCGCTCTCGCCGGTGGCCGCTCCGAAGAGCAGATCCTCCTCGTCGTAGCCGGCCAGCAGGCGCTGGGTCGCCAGGATGAAGGCGACGCCGACGAGGGCGCCGCCCAGCGTCTCCCAACGGCCGTGGACGGTCCCTTCGGAGACCAGCCCGAAGCTCGCGCCGAGCATGAGCCCCGCCGCCACGGCGTTCGAGTACGCCACCATGCGGTCCGACACGTCCCGAACGAAGAAGAAGGGGACGGCGCCGAGACCGGTGGCCAGCGCCGTGGCCAGCGCGTAGAGGAAGACCAGGACGACGTCGTTCACGGGGCACCCCCCAGCGCCACCACGATCCCCATGGCCACCAGGGTGACCAGGGCGATGCTGGTGTGGCCCGCCTGGGCGTAGGACTCCGGCAGAAGCTCCGCCATGAGCAGATAGAGGAGGGCGCCCACGGCGAATCCGATGGCCCAGGGCAGGAGCGACGGAACCGCGCCCACGACCACGAAGACCAGCACCGAGACCAGGACCTGGTTCACGTTGGCGGCCACGGCAAGCCCGGCGGAGTGCCGCAGGCGCACCCCCCGACTCGAGAGGATGGCCGTCAGCGTCATGGCTTCCGGGACGTTGTGGATCGCCAGGGCCAGCGCCATGGAGATGCCGAAGGGGAGGGAGACCTGCATGGCCGCGCCGATGGCCACGCCCTCGTACGCACCGTGGAGGGTGCTTACCAGTACCACCTGGTAGCCGTAGGCCGGATCCAGCTCGTCGAGGCGGTTCAGATCCAGGTCCTCCACCCCCGTCACCCGGTGGGCCAGCCGCACGAAGAGGAGACCCAGCAGCGCTCCCGCCCCTCCCGCCAGCACCCCGGCCACCAGCCCGTCGTCGAGGAGGGCGTAGGCGACCCCCAACATGAGCCCCGCGGCAAGGGCGTTGGACCAACCCAGCATTCGCCCCGGGGGTCCGAGTCTCCCGAGAGGAGTCCGAATCCGGCGAGCCGGTGCCCCCCGTCCTCCCGGTCCCACTTCTCCAGTACGTGCCGGACGGCGTACCAGGTGGAGAGGTGGAAGGACTCGTCCGGAAGCGCCTCCGCCAGCTCGGAGCGCTGCAGGATGTCCCGAACGCGGCCTTTGAGTCCGGCCAGGTGGAGCTCCACCCCCCAACGCGCCAGCGTCCCGGTGAGCTCGTTGAGAGAGTCCAGCGCCGTGGTATCCAGATCGTTGATGGCCCGCGCCTCCAGCACCACGGCCCGGAGGTCCGTGCCCGCCTCGCCCTCGCTCCGCTCCAGCACGTACTCCCGGAAATAGTTGGCGTTGAAAAAGGAGAAGGCGGCGTCCACACGGAGCACCCGCACCCCCGGTATGGGCTCGGCTTCGGCGAAACGGCGCGGATCCCTGAAGAACCGGGTTCCGGGAACGAGCCCCAGCTCCACGATGTTGGGCCGGCTGATCCGATACAGGACCGTCAGGATGGAGGCGACCACCCCCACCACCACGCCCTCCTGGATCCCCAGGACGAGGGTGGCCGCCGCCGTGAGCAGGGCGAGAGCCCCGTCCCGGCGGTGGGTGCGGATCAGGGTGACGAACTCCCGGGGGCGGACCAGCCGCAGGACGCCCACCACGATGATGGCCGCCAGCGCCGCCCGGGGCAGGTAGGAGAAGAGGGGCGTGAGGAAGAGGAGGGTCAGGGCGACCAGCAGGGCCGCAAAGACGTTCGCCAGGGGCGTGCGGGCCCCGGCGCCGTCGTTCACGGCGGAACGGGAGAAGCTCGCCGAGACGGGCACGGACCGGAACAGGCTCCCCAGGAGGTTCGCCGCCCCCACCCCCAGGAGCTCCCGGTTGGGCTCGACTGTATATCGATGGCGGGCGGAGAGGGACCGGCCCAGGGAGATGACCGTCATGAGCTGGAGCAGGGCCAGGGTGGCGGCCACCGGCACGAGGGAGCGGAGGTCCGAGACCGAGACCGGAGGAAGGGCCAGGGTGGGCAGCCCCCCCGGGACCCGCCCGTTCACCGCCACCCCCTTGGCCCCCAGATCCCACTCCCAGGTGATGAAGGTCGCCAGCACCACCACCACCAGCGCGCCGGGTACCCGGGGGGCGAACCGCTTCAGGAGCACCAGAAGCACCACCCCACCCAACCCGAGGCCGGCGGTGGCGAGATGAATGTCGGCCAGGGCCGGCACCGCCTCCGCCAGGATCTCGAAGACGAACTCGGACCGGGGCAGATCCAGCCCCAGGAGAGGCCCCAGCTGACTGGAGGCGATCACCAGGGCGGCGGCGGCGGTGAAGCCGGTGATGACGGGCCGGGAGAGGAGGTCCGCCAGGAATCCCAGGCGGAGCAGACCCATCCCGATCTGGATGAGGCCCACCAACACCGCCAGAAGGATGGCCAGCCCCAGGTACCGATCCGTTCCCGGCTCCGCCAGCGTAGCGAGCCCCGCCCCGACGATGAGCATGTCCAGGGCCACGATCCCCACCGCCAGCTGTCGGCTGGATCCGAAGAGGGGATAGGCCAACAGCGGCACCACCGAGGCGTAGAGCCCGTAGATGGGCGGAAGCCCTGCCAGGGTGGCGTAGGCCATCCCCTGGGGCACCAGCATGACGCCCACCGAGAGGCCCGCCACCGCGTCCTTTCTGACGGTGGTCGGGTTGACCTCCCCGAGCCACGAAGGCCGGGTCAGGAGGGGAGCGAACCAGGAGCTCACCGGTCGGTCAGAAGGGGAAGACCAGTGGAATCAAGGCCGTCCCCAGTCCCAGGAAGAGGATGTTCAAGAGTGCGCCCACCCGGGTGAAGTCGGTGAATCGATAGCCCCCGGGGGAGCACCCCGGCCAGGAGGGAGATGACGTTCCATGTCACGCGGAGTAGGCCTCCTGGGTGTCCGGGCACCCCGTGAGGATCGGGAGGACGACCGAGTCCCCCACGCCGAGGCGGAGCTGATCCAGCTCCGCGCGGGCCCGATCGCCGTGCGTTCGCAACGCCGGGAGCGGTGCGCCGAAGCGTTCCCGGAAAGGCACCAACAGGCCGAAGTGGACGGCGATCTCCGGGTCCATCGCCGGCCTCAGTTCACCAGCGTGGCCTCCAGAGTGATCTCGGTGGCCGCCAGGGCCTTGCTCACCGGACACCCGGCCTTGGCACCCTCGGCAGCCTCCTGGACGGCTTCGGGGTCGGCTCCTGGCGCCTCCACCCGGGTCACCAGATGGATCCCGGTGATCCCGAACCCTCCGTCGACCTTCTCGAGGGTCACCCGGGCCTCGGTGTCGATCCGCTCCACCTCGATCCCCGCCTGCTCGAGCTGGAGGGACAGCGCCATGGAGAAGCAGCCGGCGTGGGCGGCTCCGATCAGCTCTTCGGGATTGGTCCCCCGCTCCTCTTCGAAGCGGGTCTTGAAGGAGTAGGGCGTGGACTCGAGCGCTCCGCTCTCCGTGCCGATCTCTCCGTTTCCGTGCTTGAGGGTTCCCCACCAGGTGGCATTCGCGCGGCGCAGCATTGCGTCCTCCGGATTCATCCGTCGTGTCGGGTACGATGTTCGAAGCATCGCACGGCCCTACTCCCACCGGCGGCGAATGTGCCCTGTCTCGCCGATCCCCGACACCCCACCCCGGACCCGGCCGGGCCGGGGAAGGTCAATCCCGGCGGAGCGCCAGGACCGGAGACACCCCGACGGCACGGAGGGCCGGGAGGGCGGACGCGCCGACCGCGATGGCCCCCAGGAGGAGACAGCCCCCCAGGAGGACCGGCAGCTCCAGGGCCCCGACCCCGTAGACGAGGGATTCCACGAGGGAGGTGCTGGCCCAGGCCCCCAGGAGGCCCAGCAGCACGCCACGGACGGCCAGGCGTACGCCCCGGCCCACGACCAGTCCGACGATCCCGGTGCGGCGGGCCCCCAGAGCCATGCGGATGCCCAGCTCCGGGCGCCGCCGCGCCACGAAGTAGGACACGGTGCCGTAGATCCCGGCCCCGGCGAGGACGAGGGCGGCCACTGCGAAGAGGCCGATGAGGGTGGTGTAGAACCGGCGCTGGCCCAGGGCACGCTCGACGCGATCGTCCATCCCCTCGATCTCCGAGGGAGGCTGGGTCGGATCCACGGCCAGCGCCGCCCGCCGGACCGCCGGCACCACCGTGGCCGGGTCTCCCTGGACCCGGGCGACCACATGACCGCCCCTGGACCAGCCCCGCCGGTAGGGCAGGTAGGCCTGGGCCAGCGCGGCCTGTTCGGGTCCCCACTGACGGACGTCACCCACCACCCCGACGACGGTGAGCCAGTCCGGCGGGTCGTCGCTGAAGCTGAACCGCTTTCCGAGGGGGTCCTCGCCGGGCCAGACCTCCTGGACCATGGCGTCGTTCACGACCACACCCACGGCACCCGGGACCGAGTCGGTGGGCTGGAGCAGTCGCCCCCGGAGGAGGGGGATCCCCATGGTCTCGAAGTAGTCGCCCGCCACGCTCGTGACCTCGACCAGGGGGCCTTCGTTGTTGTTGGCCCGGGGTCCCCGCCCCTCGACGAGGACGTTGCCGTTCGAGCCCCCGGCGAGGGGGAGGCGGCTCACGAACCCGGCGCTGGAGACGCCGGGCACGGCGGAAACCGCTGCACCCGTCTCCAGGAGGTAGCGCTCCGCCGCCTCCGACTCGGCGTACCGGGGACCTTCCGGAGTCACGGCGAAGGTCACCACCCCCTCGGCTCGGAAGCCGTACTCCTGGCCCTGGACCTGGGCGTAGCTCCGCACGAGGACGGCAGCGCCGTTGGCCAGGACCAGCCCCAGGGCGATCTGCCCCACGATGAACACGTCCCGGATCCGCTCCTTCCGGGGCGCCAGGCTCGCCCCCCCACCCTCCCGGACCGCGGTGGCGATCTCCGTGCGCGAAGCCAGGAGGGCGGGGAGCATGCCGAAGACCAGGGCGGTGAGTCCCGCCATCCCCAGGGCGAAGAGGAGGGCGACGGTGTCGATCCCGAGCCCCTCGACCCGGGGCATGGAGGCCGGGAGCACCCGGGAGAGCCCGGCGAGACCGAGGACGGCCACACCGATCCCCACGATACCCCCGAGGGCGGCCAGGACCAGACTCTCGGAGAAGAGGAGACGGGTGACCGCCCACCGGGAGGCGCCCATGGCGGAGCGTACGGCCAGCTCCCCCTCCCGCCCCGCGGCCCGAGCCAGCTGGAGGCCCGCCACGTTCCCGCAGGCGATGAGGAGCACCACCAGGGCCGCCGCCAGGATGAGACCCAGCTGCTCGCCGAGGCTCCCGTAGAGGTAGTCGTGGACGGTGAAGACCAGGGCCGAGCGGTCCTCGTTGGTGGCCGGGTACTCCGCGGCCAGCTCCCGCATGATCCGCTCCATGTCCGACTGGGCGGCCTCCAGACCGACGCCGTCATCCAGTCGGGCGATGACGGGGAACGAGTGGTTGCCCCGGTTCTCCTGGAGGTCCTCGTCCGGGAAGGGGAGGTAGAAGAGATGACGGGCCGTCCGTGCCCAGGGGGACGGGACGTCGAACCCGTCGGGCATCACCCCCACCACCGTGCGGGGCTCCCCGTCCACCTCCAGTGTCGTGCCGAGGACGTCGGGCCGACCCCCGAAAGCCTCCTGCCACAGGGAGTGGGAGAGGACCGCGACCCCCTCCCCCTCGGCGGCGTCCTGGGCCACAAGGGCCCGTCCCAGGAGGGGTGCCACGCCGAGGAGGGGGAAGGCCGAGGGTGTGACGTAGGTGAAGTGGACCCGGCGGGGCTCTTCGAGCCTGGGGAGGTTGGCGAAGCCGGGGGCCAGGGCGGCCATCCCCGAGAAGGACCGTTCTCGCTCCACCCAGTCCAGGTAGTCCGGGCCCGAGGCGGGGCCGCAGCAGCCGAAGGTCCCGGTCTGCATGACCACGACCAGCTCGTCGGGGTCCGGGAGGGGGATGGGCTCCAGGAAGACGGTCCGGAACACGCTGAAGAGCGCCGTCGCCGCTCCGACGCCGCCCCCGAGCATGAGCACGACCAGGATCGAGAAGCCCGGACGCTTCGACAGCCCCCGGACCGCCAGTACCACGTCGCTCCTCCACATTCCCATCCGCTCCCCCCGCCCCGGTTCCCCGGGTGTGCCCCACGTCGTCCCGTATACCGACACACCCGGGTGTTTCCCAGTGGGACCGGGTCAGGGGCCGAAGGGTTGCAGCAGCTCGGGTCGGGCGACTGCGACTGCGACGCCGCGTACCGGGCGGAGGTCGCCTCCGCGTGGGGCCCCGGCCTCGTGGACCCGAGAGCCGTCGCCGGTTTCGGAGCCGGCTCAGACCCCGGGGGGGATCACAGCCCCCGAAGCGTCTCGGCCAGCCTCTCGAGCTTGTCGGCATCGCCCCCCAGCCTCCCCGCCCGCACCGCAGCCGCGTCAGCCTCGAGCCGTCCCGCCAGGCGGGTGAGCTCCGCGCGGTCGGGCTGGCCGCCCATGGCCTGACGCAGCGCCAGCTCCACCTCCTGGGCCCTCTCGTCCAGGATCCGGCCGTCCCGGACGAGCTGGTCCAGGTAGGAGCGGGCCACATCCACCGTGGCGGGCCACTCGAAGCGGGGCTGGAGCTGGGCGTTGAAGACGTCCATGACCACCGACTCGGCGGCCCGGATCTCGGCCTCGGAGAGGTGCTCGCTGGGGGTGAGGCGGAAGACGTCGATCCCCCGGGAGATCTCGGCCCCGTAGATGCGGCCGTTGTACCAGTAGGTGGACCAGTAGCCCCCGGTGTAGAGCTCGGAATCGCTCAGGGGACCCCGGTCGAAGTAGGCGATCTCGTAGGCGTTCTCGGGGTCGGTGAAGTCCAGGATCGAGACGCCGCCCTGGTACCAGGCCTGGACCATGATGTCCCGCCCCGGGACCGGGATCAGGGACCCGTTGTGGGCCACGCAGTTCTCCGTGTCGGTCTGGGGGACGGGCAGCTTGTAGTAGCCCGCCAGCGTCATCTCCCGGTCCTGGAGACGGAAGATGGCGTTGGCGCCCCAGGTGTCGGGGTCGGTGGCCCGGCAGCGGGGGGCGGATCCTCCTCCCCACTCGTCGGTGAAGAGGATGGTCGAGCCGTCGTTGTTGAAGGTGGCGGAGTGCCAGTAGGCGAAGTTGGGATCGCTGACCTCGTTGATCCGCCTCGGGTTCACCGGATCGGAGATGTCGAGCAGGATCCCGTTGCCGGAGCAGGCCCCGCCGGCCAGCCCGATGTCGGGGTAGGCCGTGATGTCGTGGCACTGGTGCGTGCGCCGGGTCGTCTGGGTACCGGGGCCGTGGTCCCCGCCGCTCCAGAGTCCGGCGATCTCGCCGGTCTCGGAGTCGGCGAAGATCCGGGGCATGTTCACGATCGCCGCCTCTTCGGGGGCGTCCAACGGCACCTGGACCACCTCGATGCGGAAGAGGGCGGTGTTGGGGTCCTCCTCCGGCTCTGCGCCGGAGCAACCCGGGAGCTCGGCGGCGGGACGCACCGAGCTCGTCCCCTGGATGTAGACGTAGAGGTTGTCCGGATCCGAGGGCGAGGTCACCAGGGTGTGGGTGTGGGATCCCCGGCACGACTGGATCGCCGCCACCTGACGGGGCGCCGAGAGGTCGGAGATGTCGAAGATCCGCACCCCCCGGAGCCGCTCGGCGCTCACCGAGTCGGCGACCCCCTCCAGGCCGCAGTCCAGACGCCCCCGGGTCTCCTGGGCCGACATCACCAGCAGGTCACCGAAGACGGAGACATCCCCCTGTCCCCCGGGACACACCACGGAGACCTGGAGCTCCGGCTCGGCGGGATTCGAGACGTCGAAGACCTGGAAGCCGTTGTAGTTCCCCTGGAAGAGGAGGTCGCCCCTGAAGGCCAGGTCCGTGTTGTTGAACCGGCCGTCCCCCGGTGTCTCGGGGTTGAAGAAGCCCTCTGGGCGGGGGAGGAACGCCAGGTGCTCCAGGTTCCAGATCGCCTCGCCGGCGTCCAACCACCCCGGTTCGAGACCGATGCGCGGATCGTTGGGGTCCCAGGTCATGCGCGGCGGTTCGGCGTCGGCCGGCGCGGAGGGCTGCTGGGCCGAGGTGTCCCCGGCGAAGGAGGCGGCCAGGAGGAGCGCTCCCAGGCCCGGCACGAGTCGACGAAGCGCCGGCACGGGGCGGCGACGCGAAGCAGGATGGTGGATCGTCATCGGGGAACCCTCGGGTGTGGTCGAAGCAACGGGTGGGCCAAGCAAGCCGGGAGGCGGGTGGGACGCAAGGGGAGTCAGCGCAGGGAAGCGAGGATGCCCCGCATCCGTTCGATCTCCGCCGTCTGATCCGCATCGACGTGGGAGGCGAACTGGAAGATCTCCGACTCCTGCCCGCCACCCCGGGCGGTGAAGAGGTCCCGGACCATGACGATGGCGCCCTCGTGATGCTGGATCATGAACTCCAGGAAGAGGCGGTCGAACTCCGGGCCCCGGGCGGCGCGCAGCCGATCCATCTGCTCGGCCGTGAGCATCCCGGGCATCATCCCCATTCCGGCCCTCCCTCCTCCGCCGCCCATGTCGTGACCGGCGTGTCCCGACCCGGCGGCTTCTCCCCCCGTCATGGCCTGGGCCACGCCCCCTTCCATGGCCGCCCGCCAGTCCATCACCTCCTGGTCCCGTTCCCGGAGCCAGCGCTCCATGAGGGCGATCTCGTCCCGCTGTGAGATCTCCATGCGGAGCGCCATCCGGCGGACGGCCTCGGTAGTGGCGTGTCGGTCCACCAGCGCCGTCATCTCCAACGCCTGGGCGTGGTGGGGGATCATCATCTGCATGAAGTGGACGTCGGCGTCGGTCCAGGCCACACCGCCGAGCGCGGCCAGATCGTCGGAATCGATGGAGCGGGTGCCCTGACCGGGAGCCCCGGGCTGCACCATGGGCGCGGGTCCACTCGACGGCTCGGCCTGCGCGGGTCCCGAATCCAGGACGGGACCTCCGCCGCCGCCCGACGCACAGGCCGCCAGGACCGCCAAGGGGAGGATTCGCGCTGCGGAGCGGGAGGAGGGCATG
>JARRPL010000116.1:0-8264 GCA_037382905.1 Gemmatimonadota bacterium
CCCCCCCGGCCCGGGTCGACAGCACCAGGTCCGAGACGTGCCGTGTATCGAACAGGTCGTCGTAGTAGGGATCCCCTCCGGAGAGACTCGACTGGGTGGAGAAGTAGCTGAACCCGAGGGTGCCGAAGAGGTAGGGGGCGATCGCCCCTTCGACCGCGATCTCCGGTCCGACCCCCATGTAGCCCACGGTGTTGGTGGTGGTCACGTCGGGCCCGATGCGGCACCCGTAGGGCGATCCGTAGCAGGTACCGATCCGCTCGTACCCGTACACCACGAAGCCGCCGTCCACCCGGAGGAATGCCGGCGCCTGCGGGGTCAAACGGAGCCGGAAGGCCGCCTGACCGCCGAACCCTCCGTCCACCCGTTGCCCGAACTCGCCCACGGCATCCGCCCCCACCAGGTCCAGGTCCAGGTACGCCCTCGGGGGGCGGAGCCGCTCCTGGCCCGTCGCGTCGCCGGCCACCGCCAGCGCGATTCCCACCCCTGCCAGGATTCCCATCGCCCTGCCCATGTCCCCCTCCCGCTCAAGGGTCCCGGACCCGCCCCTGCGAGCCCTGTAATCCCCTGTCGCAGGTTCGATGCCAGGGCCGAAAGGCAAGAAATTCCGGGCATTCCTCCGAAGGGTGTCCCCGATGGGGGACAGACCTTGACCCGTATTCCTGCGGGTCTACAGTCAGGGGTTCTCCCTTCAAGCCCGTGGACCTGACTTCATGACCTCCGTTCTCGACGAATTCGCCTGGCGCGGCATGTTGCACGACGCCACCGAGGGTGCCGCGGACCACCTGGCCTCCGGCAAGCGGGTCTGCTACATCGGCTTCGACCCCACAGCCGCGAGCCTGCACGTGGGACACCTGCTCCCCATCATGGGCCTTGCCCACCTGCAGCGGGCGGGCCACACGCCGGTGGCGCTGGTGGGCGGCGGGACGGGCCTCATCGGGGATCCGTCGGGCAAGTCTGCGGAGCGGAACCTCCTCACCCCCGAGGTGGCCCGGGAGAATGCCGAGGCGGTGCGGAGCCAGCTCGAACCCTTCCTGGACTTCGACGTGAGGGGCAACCCGGCCCGGATGGCCGACAACCAGGACTGGCTCGGCACCATCCCCGTGGTGGACTTCCTTCGGGACGTGGGAAAGCACTTCTCGGTGAACGGGATGCTTCGAAAGGAGTCGGTGCGGCGGCGGGTCGAGAACGACGAGACGGGGATCAGCTTCACCGAGTTCACCTACCAGCTCCTCCAGGCGTACGACTTCCTCCACCTCTTCGACACCGAGGGGTGCACCGTGCAGCTCGGGGGGAGCGACCAGTGGGGGAACATCACGGCTGGAATCGATCTGATCCGGAGGATCCGGGGTGAGCACGCCTTCGGCACCGTCTTCCCCCTGGTCACCACCGCCGCGGGGACGAAGTTCGGCAAGACCGAGGCCGGCGCGGTCTGGCTCGATCCCGACTGGACCTCACCCTTCCGCTGCTATCAGTTCTGGATCAACACCGCCGACGACGATGCGGCCCGCTACCTGCGCTATTTCACCTTCTTGGACCGTCCGGCCATCGAGAGGCTGGAGGCCCTGAGCGCCGAGGAGCCTCACCGCCGACATGCCCAGCGGGCCCTGGCGGAGGACGTGACCCGGCGGGTCCATGGAGAGACGGGGCTGGCCCGAGCCGTCGTGGCCACCGAGGCTCTCTTCGGAGGAAGCATCCAGGGCCTCGCCGCCGCCGAGATCGCCGACATCTTCGCCGATGTCCCCTCCACCGAGATTTCGGGCGACGCTGTGGAGGGAGACGGGAAGGCGCTCCTGGACCTCCTGGTGGAGACGGGTGTGGCCTCCTCCCGGGGAGACGCACGGCGGGGCATCCAGGGGGGAGGGATCTACCTGAACGGTGTCCGGGTGGCGGACTCGGAGCGCCGGGTTCTCCGGGGGGACGCGGTGGAAGGCCGTTTCCTGGTGCTGCGCAAGGGCCGGAAGACCTACCATCTCGTGAAGGTGATGTGATCCGCCTCCCGGTTCCGGCGGCCACGGTGGTCCCGGGCCTGGCCGGCGTCCTCCTTCTTCTCCTGGGCGCCGCTCCCGCCTCCGCCCAGCTCATCACCGGTGAGGTCGTGGAGGCGGAGACCGGCGCTCCGGTGGCGGGTGCCTTCGTGCGCCTGGTGGACGTTCCCCCCGGGCCTCGATCCTCCTTCCTCACGGGTCCCGACGGCCGGTATCAACTTCAGACGGGAGCGGCGGGGTCCTTCACGCTCCTGGTGGAGCGAATCGGGTACGAACGTCTGGAGGTGGGGCCGCTGGAGGTGGAGTACCCGGGGGTGACCCGCCGGACCATCCAGGTGAGTCAGACCGCCATCGAGCTCGCCGGCATCACGGTGGAGTCCGAAGGGCGCCGGTGCTCGGTCCCGGAAGAAGAGGACGGGGGCACGCAGCTGGTCTGGAGCCAGGTCCGCACCGCCATGGACGCCGCCTCCTGGACGCGGCGGCGCGGCGGGCTGTCCTTCCAGATCCGGGAACGTCAGAGAAGGCTAGACCCGGGAGACGGAACGGTGGTGGACGAAACGCGCCGCACCATCCCGGCCATGGGGGGCAACTCCGTCCGGTCGCTCCCGGCCTCCGAGCTGTCGGAGCGGGGCTACGTACGGACCGCGGCGGACGGCAGCTTCGAGTACTTCGCTCCCGACGCCGAGGTGGTGTTGTCGGAGGAGTTCCTGGCCCAGCACTGCTTCGGACTGCGCCGGGGCGAAGGCGCCACCGCGGGGATGATCGGGCTGGCCTTCGAGCCGGTGCCGGGGCGGGAGGCGGCGGACGTGGCCGGCGTGGCCTGGGTGGACGAGTCCACGTCGCGCCTCACCTTCCTGGAGTTCGGGTACACCGGCCTGCCCTACGACGTGGGTACGGAGCTGGCGGGGGGCGAGGTGCGCTACGAGGAGCTGCCCGACGGCCGCTGGATCGTCCGGGACTGGGTGATCCGGGCTCCGGAGTTGCGGGTCGTGCAGTCGGATCGGCGCTCCTCCACCGGGGACCGGGTCATGGTCCAGGAGGTCTACGAGACCGGGGCCGAGGTCCTCTCGCTGGAGGGACGGGACTTCGAGTGGTCGCAGGACATCGAGACGGTGGAGCTTCGCGGGACCGTCTTCGACAGCGCCCGGGCGGCCCCCCTTTCGGGTGCAGTGGTCCGGATCGCGGGCCGAGGGTGGAGGGCCACCACCGATGCGGAGGGTCGGTTCGCGCTCTCGAACCTCCCGCCGGGACGGTACCGGGCGGTGTTCGACCATCCCCGTCTGGACTCCCTGGGGCTCCCGCCTCTGGATCAGGCCGTGGAATTGGAGCCGCCCTGGACGGAGGTGGCCCTCGCCCTGCCCTCCCGCTGGACGCTGCTGGCCCGGGGGTGCGGGGACGACGGCGGGGTCGCCGTGGGCACGGTCCGCTCGTCCGACGGATCCCCGCCGCCGGTGCCGGCCCGGGTGACCCTCACGGATGCCGCCGGGGTGGAGCAGGCCTCGGGCACCACCACCGAGGACGGCGAATTCCGTCTCTGTGGGCTGACGCCGGGCCCGGCCCGCCTGCGGGCCACCCTGTCCGCCGCCCTGGGCAGCGGTCTGGGGCCGGGAGCCACCGACTCGGTGGAGGTCCAGGTCCCGCAGGAGGGGTACGCCCTGAGCCAGCTCACGGTGAGCATCCCCGCCTTCATGGCGGATCGCACTCCCGTGGACCGGCGGCTCTCGGGCTCGGTGTCCGACGCCACCAACGGAGCACCGGTGGCCTCCGCCACGGTGGAGGTCGTGGACCCGGCGGGGAGGGTCCTCGAGGCCACGCTCACGGACGTCGAGGGAAGCTTTGCCGTGTCGGTGGACCCGGATGCCGCCGAGACGGGCGGGGTGCGGGTCCGGGTGGCGTCCCTGGGGTTCGGCACCGCCGTGAGCGAGCCCATCTCCCTGTCCCGGAGCGGGTATCGGCTGGAGGTGGAGCTCTCCCCCGAGGCGCTGGAGGTGGAGGGAGTGGTCGTGACGGTGGAGGCCCGGAGCGCCGTCCTGGACCAGGCCGGATTCTACCAGAGGCGGGAGCGGATCAGCGGACGGTTCCTGGAGCGGGAGGAGCTGTCGCTGGACGACTACTCCCGCATGTCCGATGCTCTGCTCCGCCTGCCCCAGATGCAGCAGGTGGATATGGCGTCGTCCACCGGAAGCACCACCCGGCGCTACCTCCAGTTCCGGGGAGCCCGGGCCTCCGGCGGCCGGAACGCCTGCATCCCCGCGGTCTACGTGGACGGCGCCATCGTCCGGTATCCCCAGCTCCTGGGCGGCGGTGCGCTGGCTCAGATGAGCGGTGGAGACGTCCGTACGCTGGACGAGATCATCTCTGCCTTCGACGTGGAAGCCATCGAGCTGTACGACGGACCGTCTTCGGGGCCCGCCCAGTTCGTCCAGGCGACGCCGCCGTGCGGCTCGGTTGTGGTCTGGACCCGCCGCTGACCGGTCCCGGCTCCCGGTCCCTACGAGACGAAAGAGGGGCGCCCCGTGCGGGAGCGCCCCTCCGAAGCGGCCCCTGGCGGTCGGCCTCGGACCCGACCCCCTGAGCCGTGGACCTCAGAAGATGTCGCCGATCTTGAAGTCCTTCGAGGCGGCGAAGTTGAGCCCCCAGTCTCCCTGCTGCCGGAAGCTGTCGTAGCTCTGGTACGCCGGGAAGACGAATTCGAAGAGGACCTCGGTCCCGCCCAGGAATCCCCCGGGAACCCTGAAGTTCACACCGGCGGGGATCGCGACTGCGGTGCCCGAGGACAGGACGGGATCCTGCCCCGGCTCCAGGCTCGAATCCATCCCCAGGTCCTCACCCTGGATGCTGCCCCAGGTCCGCACGCGGGCACCGGTGCTCACGCCGATGTAGTCGCCGGCGTTGAAGCCGAACCAGAAGTTCCCGTGGAACTCGTTCCCCAGACGGTAGTCCCGGCCGTTGTCCATGAGGCGGAGCTTGGCCAGGACCTGCCCCCCCACGGTGCCGTGCTCGTTCTGGATGGCCGCCGTGGCGCCGGGCACCACGGTGAGAGACCCGGACCCCATCTGCATCTCGTAGGGCAGGAGCCGCGACGTCCCGGTGAGATCGACTCCGATCTTCTCGATGGAGCCGGTGGGGATCTCCACGGCACCGTTCAGGTGGGCCGAGATGCCGTTCCCCTCGTAGACCTTCAGGAGGGCTCCGGCGACGATGTCCGAGATGCCGCTGGACTCGTTGACAACCAGGAGATCCTCGTTGGCCAGGTTCCGGCTCATGTCCATCCAGGCGGCGGAGACCGAGACGGTCAACGACTCCAGGATTCCAAGATCCAGGCTGACCCGATGGGACATGCGGGTGCGGTCGATGGGTGCGCCGGCGTAGACATCCAGCACATCCAGGAACGGCACCGTCTCGGTGCCGAACCGGAAGTCGCCGAAGCTGGCGCGGTCCAGGGTGTACTGCAGCCGCAGTTCGCCCGGGAGCATGAGCTGGCCCCCTTGGATCCCCGCAGGGGGTCGGGCGTCGGGCCGCTCGCTGGACCATGTGTGAGACGCGTCCTGCGCCTGTACGGGCAGGGTGAAGACGCCGACGAGAATCAACGCGGCGAGGCTCTTCCGGAGCATGCCGTTTCCTCCGAGGGGTGGGGTGGGGTAGATCGCCTTCCGTGATTTCAATCTGATCCACCCGTCGAATCCGAAACAAGTGTTTTCTTCGGAGGTGACGATCCCACGTGTCCGCTACCCTGTCCCCTCGGGCTGGGGATGACGGGCCGGCGCCCGCGCGCAGGCTGTCCGCAAAATCATGAAACTTTCAATCTCGGAGCGCCGGGGCGGTGGCGCTTTCCGGGGCAAGAGGGGGAGGGTGCGCGAGACGTGGACGGGGCGGGCCGCCGGGCGTCCCGGCATCACACCCCCCGCACTCCCGGACCCGGTCAGACGTCCCGGGCGTCGAGGATCTCTTCGGGAATCCCCCATGCGCCGACCAGTTCGGCCGCGCCTGGTCGGAGCTCGCCGCAGAGGGCCCCCACCTGGGCCCGGATCGCCCGGCTCTTCACGGGCTCCAGGTACCCCGCCTCGAGGTACCAGGCCCGGTGCCGCTCCAGACGGGAGAGTCCGAAGAGACAGGCCACCTCCCGCAGCGTCTCCGAGACCCCTGGGGACGGTGCCCGGGCCACGGCGTCGAGGAAGGCGTCCATCATGAGGCGCTCGGTGTGAGCCCTCCCCAGCGTCTCGAGGTGATCCTGGCATTCGTTGAAGGCCTGGAACGGATCCCGACCGTCGTCCATCCGCTGCTTCAGGCGCCGGGCCGCCGACTCCACCAGACGTTCGACTCGGTAGTCCAGGGCGGCCCGGTGGTATTCCGGATCCCGGAGGTGGTCCGGATCGGTGCGCCGCGTGGCGACGGGGTTCCGCTCGGAGAGGCTCGTGCCCGCTCGGTCGGCGAGATACCGGACCACGTCCACCAGGCGCAGGTCACCCATCTCCTGACGGAACCGGGTCAGAAGGCTCTTGGCTACCAGCTGCAGGAGTACGGTGTTGGCCCCTTCGAAGGTGGCGAAGATGTCGGTGTCCGCCCGAAGGCGACCGATCCGGTTGGCGGCGTGGTACCCCCGCCCGCCCATGGCCTCCCTGGAGGCCTGGAGGGCGTCGGCACAGTGCCAGGACGCCAGGGCCTTGAGCCCGGCGGCGGCGGCTTCCACCTCCCGCAGATCGTCTCCGGGGATGGATTCGTCCCCGGATCGGGCCTCGAGGAGGCGGTCGTAGCGTTCCGCCAGACTTCGAACCGCGAAGTGGAGCGCGTAGGTGGTGGCGACCCGTGGGAGTAGGAGTCGCTGATGGACCGGGTAGTCCAGGATGGGGACCTCGGGGCCGTCGTCGGGACCGAACTGGCGCCGCTCCTCCGAGTACCGCACCGCCACCGTGAGGCCCACCTTGGCGGCGCTCACCGACGCGGCGGCGATGGAGATCCGGCCGGAGACCAGGGTGCCGAGCATGGTGAAGAAGCGTCGACCGGCGCTCTCGATAGGACTCTCGTAGCGCCCATCCTCGGTCACGGTGGCGAACCGGTCCAACAGGTGATCCCGGGGGACGCGGACACCGTCGAACCAGATGCGGCCGTTGTCCACGCCGTTGAGGCCCACCTTCGGGCCGTTGTCCTCGATGCGGACTCCCGGCAGGACGGCGCCGTCCGCGTCCCGGATCGGGACCACGAGAGCGTGGACGCCGTGCTCCTCGCCGCCGACGGAAAGCTGAGCGAAGACCGTCGCCATGCGACCGTGGAGAGCGGCGTTTCCGATCCACTCCTTCCCCGCCTCCTCCCGGGGTGTGTCCACCACGAACGCACCGGCCTCGCCGTCCCAGGTGGCGGTCGTTTCCAGCCCGCGAACGTTGGAGCCGTGGGAGATCTCGGTCATGGCGTAGCAGCCGGGAAGCTCCAGTGTGCCGATGTCGTGCAGCCAGCGGCGATGGTGCTTTTCCGTACCGAGCTGGTACACGCTCCCACCCCAGAGCCCGAACTGGACGCCGTACTTCACCGTGATGGAGGTGTCGCCGAAGCCCAGCGTCTCGAAGGCGGCGATGGCGGCGCCGGGAGCACCCCCGCCCCCCACTGCCCGTGGGAAGCCCAGCAGACCGATGCCTTCGTCCGCGAGGATCTTCAGCGCCTTCAGGACCCGCTCCCGGTATGCTTCCCGGGAGATCTCCAGAGGGATGTGGAAGGCGTCGTGTCGGAGAAGCTCCATGACCCGGGCCCGGACATCGGGATGGGGACGGGTGAGGAATTCTCGGAGAGGGCCGGGGTCGTGGGAAAGCTCGGACATGGCCGTGGGGCGCGAGAGGAGATCCGATGGATTGAAGGTAGCATCTCGGGGCGGGGAGGGGTTCCCCCGGGGCCGGCTGCGTTCCGACGCCGGGCCGCGACTTGACCGCCGCCCGGCGCTACCGCAAGGTCTAAGGTTGCACCGTCGCCTCATGCACGGCCTCGTTCCCCCACCCCCGCAGCAGAATGCCCAACCCCCTCGTCGGTGTCATCATGGGCTCCCGGTCCGACTGGGAGACCATGAAGAACGCGGTGGACCTCCTGGCCCATCTGGAGATTCCCCACGAAGTCCGCGTGGTGTCGGCCCACCGGACTCCGGATCTCCTGTTCGACTACGCCTCGAGCGCCGAGGACCGGGGTCTGGAGGTGATCATCGCCGGAGCCGGGGGCGCCGCACACCTGCCGGGGATGGTGGCCTCGAAGACGCTTCTCCCGGTGCTGGGTGTGCCGGTGAAGTCCCGGGCCCTCAAC
>JARRPL010000117.1:0-8228 GCA_037382905.1 Gemmatimonadota bacterium
GTCGAAGGTGATGGGGAGGTCGATCTGGGCACTACCGCCTCCTTCGCCAGTCTGCACGATGATGGCACCCGTCGCCGGGACCGTCCCCAGGGTGGCGGTGATCTCCGCTGTGCCCTCGCCCACCATGGTGATCAGACCCGACTCGGAAACCGTGGCCACCGCCAGGTCCGACGAAGTCCAGTCGAAGTAGCGGGCATCCGCAGCCACCGAGACGCTCTCGCCGTCCACGGGGAAGGTGAGGGAGTACTCCGCCCGGAGGGTGTCACCCACCGGAAGGGTGAAGGTCCCCGCGGCCAGCACCGGCTCCGCTGTCCCGACCTCCTCGAGGTCCACGAAGGCGATCTCGTCGAACCAGATGGTGTTGGCACCGTTCTCAGGCGCCTCGGCGAAGGTGAAGAGGCCTCCTTCGGCGGTCAGTTTGGAGGGATCGGGAATGGGCACCACGTACCGCTGCCAGTCGGCCGTGATGGGCACGTCGTTCCGATCGGTGATGAAGCGGGAGGTGCCGGAGTTGTCGTTCCCGAATCCGACCACATTCAGGGTCGCCGGTGTGGCGGCCTTGGCCCAGAACGTCAACGCGTTGAAGCTGCTGAGGTCCCGGAGGAGGTCGGGATCCTCGACGCGGAAGACCCCGCCCGCATACGCGTCGGAAGCGGGGATCGTGACGCGGACGGATCGGCTGCCCTGGTAGGCCTCGGTGTCGTCGAGGTCCACCGCGCCGGGGTCGGCGCTGCTGGCGGGGTCGAAGGAAGCGAAGCCGATCCCGGCGCCGAAGGCGTCGTCGAAGACCACACCCTCGAGACCGGAGCCGTCCTCCACCGTCACCGAACCGGGCACGGGCGCCCCGTCCAGGGTGGCGGTGATCTCCGCCGTTCCTTCGTCCACCTTGGTGATGAGTCCGTTCGAGGAGACGGTGGCGACGGCGGGGTCGGACGAGGTCCAGTCGAAATACTCGAAGGTCGACTGCACGTCGAGGAGCTCTCCGCCCACGGGAATGACCAGATCGATCTCCGCCTGGACGACATCGCCTACGGCCATGCCCACGGTCCGGGTCACCATCTCCGCCTGGGGCACACCTACGGACTCCAGGTCGGCGAAGGCCACCTCATCGAACCAGATGCTGTAGGGTGCACCGGCCTGATTGGCCTCCGAAAGGTAGAAGAGCCCACCCTCCTGGGTCAGGGAACCGGGTCCGGGGATGGGGATGGCGAACTGCTGCCACGACGAGGTCAGACGAACGCCCTGCAAAGCGGTCTGGAATCGGGCGTTGCCCGCGTTGTCGAGGCCGAACCCGATCTCCTCCACGTCGACGGTGCGACTGGCCTTGGCCCAGAAGGTGAGGGCGTTGTATTCACTCAGATTACGGGGCGAGCTGTAGAAGACTCCTCCCACGAATCCGCCGGACGGATCGTCGGCGTCCGGGACGTCGAAGCGCAGGGAGGCGGTCCCCCGATAGACCTCGTCTCCGTCGATATCCAGGGCGTCCACCCGCGAGAACTCGAACGCGGCGTAGTCGACACCGGGACCGAAGCCGTCTTCGAAGACCGAAGCCGCGTTGGGGAAGTCTGCCGGCTCCAGATCAGTCACGCCCCGCTCGCACGCGGCGCTGGCGACGAGAAGGGTGAGGGCCGCGGCCAGTCGGCCAGCATTCTTCGAGGTCATCCTCAAGCTCCGTGGGTTGGTCCGGCGTCTCGACAGGACTCCGCCGAGCATCTTTGTTCGCGTGCCGAACAAAGTGCGGACAAAGGCCTCTCCCTGTCAAGCAAGAAGGACGTCCCGGCCCGCTGGAATCGCCCCGAGCCCTCCGGGGCGCTCCGCCGGCACCTTTCCGATTCGGTCAGTCGCGCCGATAGACCCGGACGTAATCCACCTGCATGGACTGGGGGAAGGGGGTGGTGATGTCCGGGCTGCCGGGCCAGTTCCCTCCCACCGCGACGTTCAGGAGGAGGTGGAATGGCTGGTCGAAGGGCGCTGGGAACGGGGCTGCCGTGGAACTCCACTCGGTCTGGGTCTGGTAGCGCACGCCGTCGACGTACCAGCGGATCTCACCCTCTTCCCATTCCAACGCAAAGAGGTGGAAGTCGTCGGCGAAGATCTCCCCGCTCAGATCGTACGAATCTCCGGAGGACTGGTTTGCCGGGGCTTCCCCTCCGTAGTGAAGGGTACCGTGCACGCGGGCGGGCCGGTGGCCCACCAGCTCCACGATGTCGATCTCCCCGCTGGCCGCCCACCCGCCATAACGCTCGTCCGTCGGGAGCATCCAGATGGCGGGCCAGATCCCCTGCCCCCGGGGGAGGCGGGCCCGGATCTCGAATCGTCCATAGAGGAAGTCGCCCTTGTCCAGGCTTCGGATCCGGGCCGAGGTGTAGTTCCTACCCCCCGCCGCTTCCACCCGGGCGGTGAGGGTGAGAAGTCCGTCGGCGACCTCCACATTGTCCGCCTGATACCACTGGAGCTCGTTGTTGCCCCAGCCGCAGAGATCCTGGGCGCAACCGTCTCCGGTCTGAATGGACCACCGGTTCGGGTCCAGCGCGGCGCCGTCGAACTCGTCGGCCCAGACCAGGGTCCACTCCCCGGGCACCTCGGGGTCGGGCTCCGTCCCGGGGGGCGAGTCCCCGCATGCCAGGGTTGAAGCCAGGGTAAGGAGGACCGCCGTGCGGACGGGCGTGGGGATGTGGACCATCGGTACCTCCAGAGAGCCCTCCCCGACCGCCGGCGACCGGTTCGAGGCCGCGATCGGGGCGGTCGGGGTGGCTCCTGCGCTGGATTCGGCCTTCGAACGAGGGACCCCGCGGCCGCCGGACGATCAATGAATCTCTACATGCTCCACGGGGGGGTGACCCCGTTCATCCGGGCGTAGGCGATGGACTGGCCGAGATGCTCGTGGACATGGGTCTGAAGGAGAAGCGCGGCCCCGGTCCAGTTCGTGTCCCGCCCGAACACATTCACCGGCTGCTGCAGCTGGTCGTCCGAAAGCCCCTCGAGAATGTCGGCCAGATGGTCGAAGGACCTCCGGAGATGGGCAACGACTTCGTCCTTGTCCGTGATCGCCTCGGCCCCCTGGAAGAAGTCCTGGGGGTAGCCTTCGGGGGGGCTCATCCCCATGAGGCTCGTGGGGAGGCCCATGTTGGCGGCGGCCACGTGCATGAAGACCTCGCTGACGGACCGGACCCCTTCCTGGGGACGCCAGTCGTAGGCCGAGGCGGGCATGGCCTCGGCAAGGGCCACGAACTTTTCGCCGACGGCTCGAACGTCCGTCCCCATCTCGCTCTGCAGGGTCTGGGACGCAGCCGGGAATGCGAACACGGCGAGGGCCAGCGTGCTCCATCCCAACAGGGTCGAATGACGTGAGATCATGACGGTGCTCCGTTCAGAGGGAGGGTGGGCAGGATATCCGACAGTGTATTCGAACCGCCGCCCGGGTCCTTACCGTGGATCGGGATCGCCGGAGAGGCAAGGCCACGCGCTGCGCTCCTCCGGAAGTGGGGAGCCGACGGGGCCGATGTCCCACTCCCGGTTTCGCCGTCCCGACCCCCGGGATTGCCTGGACCCGGCTCCTGGATGGGGCGTAATTTGGGGAGTACGTCCCGGAGATCATGAGCCGACACCTCTTCCACGACGGACCCTCCCATGGCTGATGCGAATCTGCTCTCGCGAGTCACGCGACGCCTGGGGCACGAGCTGGGCCGGGCCGCGACGGTGGTCCGGGAACAGGTGGTGGGCCCGGCCCTGTCCCCCTGGCGCCGCGGACAGACCGTGATGTTCCACATCGGTCGAAGCGGGAGCACCGTTCTCACCGACCTGCTGCGACAGCATCCGGCGGTCTTCTGGGACGGGGAGGTGTACGAGCGCGACCTCTTCGGCCGATATCCGTACGATGGGGTCCCGGAGAACCTCGCGGTGTCGTCGGAGAAGCTGCTCCGCTCCCGGATCCGTCGTGCGGGTGCCTGCATCTACGGCCTGGAGGTGAAGTTCTTCCACCTGGATCTCACCGGGGAGACGCTGCCGGGATTCATGGCGTCCCTGGACACCCTGGACTTCCGGGACGTCATGATCCTCCGCCGGAAGAACTCCCTTCGGAAGGTCGTATCGAGCCTCATCGCCCACCAGAACCGGGACCTCTACCATCGGGGGGCCGGCGAGAAGTCGAAGGTCCGGGAGGTCGAGATCGACCTGGACCGGGTGTTCATCGATCGGGTGGAGAAGCCTCTGCTGGACTTCCTGGAGGAGTACGACCGTCGCTTCGATGAGCTCGACGAGCTGCTGGGAGACCGACGCGTCCTTCGGCTCACGTACGAAGAGGACGTGGCCCGGGACCCCCGGGTGGGCTACGAGAGGATCTGCCGGTTTCTGGACATCGAGCCCCAACCCGTGGAGATCCGTTACGCCCGGACCAATCCGTTTCCCCTGGAGCGGATGATCACCAACTTCGGCGAGGTGCGGGACGCACTCCGTCCCACGCGGTTCGCCTGGATGCTCGAGAGCTGAGAGGTCCGCCCCGGTCCGGAGCTGGCCCGAAGAGCTAGTCTCCCGCCAGGGCCGCTTCCCGGGGTGCCAGGCCCTCCATGTCCCGGTCCACCCGGTCCACGTACACCGCGGCGGAGATGTCGCCACAGACGTTCAGCGTCGTGCGGGACATGTCCAGGATCCGGTCCACGCCGAGGATGATGGCGATCCCCTCCGGCGGTACGCCCACGGTGGCCATGACGAGCATCATGAGCGGCAGGGATCCCCCTGGGACGCCAGCGGCACCGATGGCCGTCAGGACGGCCAGGATGATGACGATGACCTGCTCGCCAAGCCCGAGGCCGACTCCGAAGACCTGGGCCAGGAAGAGCACCGTCACGCCCTCGAAGAGCGAGGTGCCGTTCATGTTCATGGTGGCGCCGAGCGGGAGGACGAAGCCCGCGATCTTGGGCTGAACGTCGAGCTCCTGCTCCGCCGTGGCGATGGAGGTGGGGAGCGTCGCCATGGAGGACGAAGTCGAGAATGCGGTGACGATGGGGGCGGTCACCGATTTCCAGAACCGCACCGGGTTCATCCGGCCCATGATCTTGACCAGCGCCGAGATCCCGATCGTGGCATGGAGGAAGAGGCCCAGGAGCACCACGAACACATACATGGCCAGCTGCACCAGGATGCCCCACCCGAACTGGGAGGTGATGACGAAGATCAGTCCGAACACGCCATAGGGCGCGAGGTGCATGGCCATGTCGATGATCTTGATGACCGCCTCGCCGATCCCCTCCAGGACGTCCAGCACCGGCTGGGCCTTCGCCTTGGGGATGAGGATGAGGGCCACACCGAAGATCAGCGAGAAGAAGATGAGGGCCAGCATGTCGGTGTCGGCCGCCGCCGTCACCGGGTTCCTGGGCACGATGTTCACGAAGGTGCTCACGCCGAAGTCCGGTGGCCCGCTCTGGGAGAGACCCTCGGCCCCGGAGGAGAACTGGGCCATGAGCTCATCCCGGGTCTCTTCCGGAAGCCCTCCGCCCGGGCGGATCGTGTTGACCAGGGTGAGGCCGATCGTGGCGGCGATGAGGGTGGAGAGGGCGAAGTAGCCCATGGTCCTGCCGCCCAGCCGCCCGAGGGTCTTCACGTCGCCGATCCCCGCGACACCCAGGGCGATGGAGGTGAAGACGATGGGCACCACCGTCATGAAGAGGAGCCGGAGGAAGACCTGCCCCACCGGGTACATGACGTTGTCCGAGATCCAGTCGACCCAGCCCGCGCCGGGAAAGAAGAAGTTCGCTGCGCCGCCCACGAGGGCGCCCAGAACCAGTCCCAGCAGGATCTTCGTATGCAGCTTCACCCGGCCACCCTCGGTCTCTCGGAGGTCCCGCTCTCACGCGGCACTTCGCACGGCCGATTCCGACCGGCCCGTGACGATTCAGTCTGGAAAGGTATCCCGACGTCGGGACGAGGGGCAACGAGGCGTGGCCGGTGCGCTCCGGACAGCCGTTCGAAGATGCGAGGCGGCAGCTTCAGCGCAACAGGAAACCCTCTCGCAGCGGGTCGTCCGGGTCCAGGTGGAAGGTGGACCACCCGGTCACCCAGCACCGCCCCTCCACCTCGGGCACCACGGCGGTGGTCCCTCCCGTCGTCACGGTGTCGAGGATCCGGCACCGGAACCGGGTGCCCAGGATGCTCTCGATGATCACGTCTTCGTGGCGACCGAGGCTCCCACGGGCGTGGAGGAGGGCGAGACGGCCGCTCACGCCGGTCCCGGTGGGGCTCCGGTCCACCTCGCCATCGGCGAACACGCAAACGTGCCGGGAGTGGCGCGGTGGGCCCGGCGCGTCACCGGAAGGGGGGCCCGTGAAGATCACCCCGTAGAGGAACCCCAGCTCCGGATCCCCGGGGTGGTGGGGTGGCGCCGCACCCTGGATGGCCGCCTTGATGGAGCGACCCGCCGCCACCAGGTCCGAAACCTCCCCCGGCGTGAGCTCCAGACCCAGGGCACCGGCTTCGACGTAGGCGTAGAAGGCGCCCCCGTAGGCCAGGTCGTACCGGACGGTGCCGAGACCCGGGACCTGGATCACCGCGTCGAGGTCGGCGGCCCAGGACGGCACATTGCGGAAGCGGATCCCACCGATCCGTCCGTCCCGAACGTCGACCCGGGCCCGGACCTGACCCGCCGGGGTGTCCATGGTGACGACGGTTTCGGGTTCCTGAACCGGGACCCGTCGAGTCTCGACCGCGGCACGGGCCAGCGCCAGGACGCCGTGCCCGCACATGGTGGAGTACCCGTCGTTGTGGAGAAAGAGGACGCCGAAGTCCGAATCCGGCCGCTCGGGAGGCACCACCAGGGCGCCGTACATGTCCGCATGGCCCCGAGGCTCCCACAGGAGGGCACGGCGCAGGTGGTCCAGTCGCGCCCGGGCGTCCCGGCGCCGGGCCAGCACCGTATCCCCCTCCGGAAGGGGGAAGCCCGACAGGATGACCCGGAGAGGTTCTCCCTCGGTGTGGAGGTCGAGGCAATCCAGGAGGATGGCACCGGGGGCGGGGGGGACGGGGCGGCGGGGTGGAGGAGGCGAGGCGTGAGGCGACATGGGGGGCAGGGCTGTCGGAGTGCCGCAGCGCCCCCCTACCTTGCCGAGTCCGGAACGGGACTCCTTCAGGAGAGGTGCGGCTGTGCGGCGATGGACCGGGACCGGCGAACGGTCCTACGACGCGTGGGCAGGCGGTGACGCTCCCTTCAAGATCGGAGCCGGTCCGCATCCATGCCACCGGGGGCATCGCCCATGAATCTGGCGGATGTCTCGGCCGTCATCGAGAGCGCTCGTTCCCGGGGGACCGGGAGCCTGGACCGCTGGGTTCGGGACCGGCTGCCCGAGGCGACGGAGGCGGAGGTGGAGGAGGCCGTCAACACGGCGGTGGAGATCATCGACAGCGTGCCGGTCTTCCTGGCCCGTGCCCATCAGGCGGCGGAAGAGAAGGGGGTCGCTCCGGTGGTCTCCCCGATCCTGGACCGGGCGGCCCGCTACTTCCTGAGCCCCATGGACCTGATCCCCGAGATGACTCAGGGGCTCGCAGGCCTCCTGGACGACGCCTACCTGGTCCTGAGGATCATGAAGAACCTGGACCGGGGGCCCAGTCCACTCCTGGAGTGGGAGCTCGACGAGCCCATCCGCTTCCTGAAGCGCCTGGTGGGACCGGACGTCTCCTCCCAGCTGGACCGATATTCGCTGCGGTCCATGCAGGAGGCGGAGGCGGAGTTCCAGCGGTATTGGGACGCCATGTCGGCAGAGGCCTGAGGAGCGGGGATCCCGGCACGTCCCGGGGCCGGGGGGCGACGCTCCCCTGGTGTGGTCTCATCGGGGGATGGGGATCCCCCGGATCGCCGTGTGGAGGACGCTCAGATCCTCCGCCTGCACCACCCGCCAGCTTCCCTGGTGACGCCAGAGCGTCATGACCCGGATCTCGGGCTCGGAGCCGCTTACCTGCATCTGGATGCGATAGACCACGTGCCGGGCGTCTCCTTCCGCTACGGTGCCCAGCGTCTCGGTCCTTCGGGCCACCAACGAAGACAGGAGGCCCGGGGCCTCTCGCGGAACCCCCTCCAGCGTCCGGCGGACGACCTCGGCGTCGTCCAGGCCGCCATACGCGTCGGGGTCCACGCCGCCCAGGAGCACCGCCAGGACCCAGTCCCCCGGGTCTGCCTGAACCAGCACGTCCGTGGCCAGGCGGACGTAGGCGAGTCCCTCGGGGTGGATGCGTTGGACCAG
>JARRPL010000118.1:0-8209 GCA_037382905.1 Gemmatimonadota bacterium
CTGGCGTGAAGAACCCGGTCCCCCTCCCACCCCCGGGGTACCTCCGCCGACCATCCCAACCCCAGGGCCCGGGGCACCTCCGCCCGTTCGGGATTCGGATCCACCACCAGCAGCTCCACCCCCGGTACGTCCCGGCAGAGCCAGGCCGCCAGCAGCCCTACCACGCCTCCCCCCACGACGAGGACCCGGTCGCCGACGCCGGGGGCCGCGTCCCAGACACCGTTCACCGCCGTCTCCACGTTGGCCGCCAGGATCGCCCGCTCCGCCGGGACGCCCTCCGGCAGGGCCAGGACGGCGTCGGCGGGGACGACGTACCGCTCCTGGTGGGGATGGAGACAGAAGACGGTGCGGCCCAGGAGCGGCCCCGCCTCCCCACCCGCCTCCTCCACCACGCCCACGCTCATGTAGCCGTACTTCACCGGTGCCGGGAACGTCCCCTCCTGAAAGGGGCATGTCATGGCCTCGTACTGGGATGTCGGCACCCGTCCGTGGAAGACCAGCGACTCGGTGCCCCGGCTGATCCCGGAGTAGAGGCTCCGGACGCGCACCTGGCGGGGTCCGGGTACCGGGACCTCGACCTCCTTCAGGACTCCCTTCCCCGGTTCCCGGATCCAGAAGGCTCGTATGGTGTTCTTTTCCGCCATGACTGTGCGTCCCTCCTCCCACCGAGACCCGACCTTCATCCGGGTCGCTCGGGATCTGTGCATCGGGCTCGTCCCGCTTTCCGGCGTCGCGTGGACGCTTCGGGCGGCCCTGGATCTGCCGGCGATCTACCTGCTTCAGGTGGTGGGTCTGTACCTCGCTGCCGGCGCGCTGATCCTCCGCGAGGTTCCGAACGTCCTTCCCGGGCCCGGCTCCGGGCCGGCCAACCGGGTGACGCTGGCGAGGGCCACCTTGGTGCTGCCCCTCGGGGCGCTGGCCTTCCATGCCGGCCTGGAGGACCCTCTCCTCCGCTGGACGGTGGTGGCCGTCGGCACCCTGGCCCTGATGCTGGACGGGGTGGACGGGTGGGTGGCCCGGCGGACCGGGACCAGCACCGCCTTCGGCGCCCGGCTCGACATGGAACTCGACGCCTTCCTCATCCTGACCCTTTCCGTGTTGGCGTGGCGTGCCGGCCCGGTGGGCCCTTGGATCCTGGGATTGGGGGCCATGCGCTATCTCTTCGTGGCCGCAGCTCGGATCTGGCCCGCCCTCCAGCGGGAGCTTCCCCCGAGTTTCCGACGGAAGGTGGTCTGCGTGATCCAGGGAATCGCCCTGCTGATCTGCATCGGCCCGGTGGTGCCGGCGCCGCTGCCCGGTCTCGTCGGCGCCGCGGCCCTGGGCTCCCTCATCCTGTCCTTCGCTACCGACGCGGTCTGGGCGTTTCGGGCACCGGCACCGGTGGATCCACGGCGCGATCCCGCTCCTGCCGCTCCGCCGATCCCCGGCGCAGGGACGCGGGCGGCCTGACGTCAGCCTACCGGGTCCGCAGCCTCACCAGGCCCTCCTGGGCCACCGAGGCCACCACGTCGCCGGACCGGCTGAAGTAGGTGCCCCGGGCGAAACCCCGCCCCCCTCCGCTGACCGGGCTTTCCACCTCGTAGAGCAGCCATTCGTCGGCACGAAAGGGTCGATGGAACCAGATGGAGTGATCCAGACTCGCCACCATGAGGCGCGGATCCCGGAAGTTCATGCCGTGGGGTCGGAGGGCCGCCACCAGCAGCCCGTAATCCGAGGCGTAGGCCAGAACGGCCTGGTGGTGGAGGGGGTCGTCGTCCAGCGTCCCGTTGGCTCGAACCCACAGGCACCGACGAGGGGACCGGACGGAACGGTCGAAGGGGTCGGGGTCGTCCACCGGCCGGATGTCCAGCGGACGATCCTGCGTGAGGGTATCCCGGAGCGGCTCGGGGATGTCCTCTCGACGGGCCCGGATCACCTCCAGCTCCGGCGTCAGGGTATCGGGATCCGGAACCGCAGGCATCTCCACCTGGTGCTCCAGCCCCGCCTCGGGCCGGTGGAACGAGGCCGAGAGGTTGAAGATGGCGTTTCCGTGCTGGATGGCGGTGACCCGCCGGGTCGTGAAGGACCCGCCGTCCCGAAGTCGGTCCACGAAGTAGACCACCGGCACCGACAGGTCACCCGCGAGGATGAAGGACCCGTGCATGGAATGGACGGGGCGGTCCGACGGCACCGTCCGGGCCGCGGCCACCAGCGCCTGGGCGAGAACCTGGCCGCCATAGATCATCCCGGTGCCCACATCCCGGTTCTGGCCTCGGTAGATGTTGTGCTCGATGGGCTCCAGATCCAGGAGCCGGATCAGGTCCGTGGCGGTGAAGCTCATGGGGATTCGGGTCAGGGGGTGGGGAGGTGCCGGCACCGGCCGGCGGCGAGGCGCCGAAACCGGGGAGCCGCGACCCTCGTCGTAGGACATGGACACCGTCCGGGAACGCCCCTACCTACCCGCCCGCCATGGACACGCTCCTTCGCGACCTTCGCCACGCCTTCCGGTCCCTGCTCCGTGAACGGACGTTCAGCGCCACGGTCCTCCTGACCCTGGCGGTCTGCATTGGTGCCAACGTGGCCATCTTCAGCGTGATCCACACGGTCCTGCTGGAGCCACTCCCCTTCGAAGCGCCGGACCGCCTGGTGACGGTCTACAACCGGTATCCGGGCGCCGGCGCCCCCATCGCCGGCGCCGGCTCGGTGGACTTCTTCGAACGGCGGGAGAACATCGACGCCTTCGACGAGGTGGCCCTCTTCCAGGGTTCCGGCAGCACGGTGGGGGAGACCGGAAGCACGGAGCGGGTTTCGGGACTTCGGGTCACCCCCTCGTTCTTCCCCCTCCTGGGCGTGGACGCCGCGCTCGGTCGGACCTTCACCGAGGACGAGATGGAGGCGGGCAACCATCGGAAGGTGGTCCTGACGCACCCGTTCTGGGCGGAGCAGTTCGGCGAGGATCCGGCGGCGGTGGGGCGTGACCTCCGGATCGACGGCGAGTCGTACACGGTGGTAGGAGTCCTGGGACCGGACTTCACCCTCCCCGACCGGCCCGAAGCCCGCCTGGTGCTGCCCATCCCGTTCGAGGACGAGGACAGGAGCCTGGAGCGTTGGCACAACAACAACTTCCAGATGCTCGCCCGCCTTGCTCCCGGCGCCACCGTGGCGCAGGCCGAGGCGCAGAACGCCGCCCTGAACGACGCCCTCATCGATCGCTGGCCCCTTCCCAACGCCAGGCAGATCCTGGAAGACGCGGGCTACGCCACCGGTATCGCCCCCACGCAGGAGTTCCTGGTTCGGGACATCCGACCGGTCCTCTACATGCTCTGGGCCGGCGTCGTCTTCGTCCTCCTCATCGGTTGCGTGAACATCGCCAACCTGGTCCTGGCCCGAGCTCAGACCCGTGTCGGCGAGGTGGCCACCCGGCTGGCCCTGGGAGCGAAACGGTCCACCGTGGCCCGTCAGATCCTCACCGAGTCGGTGGTGGCCGGGGTCCTGGGAGGGCTCCTGGGCATCGGTCTCGGAGCGCTGGGCCTCCGTTTCCTCCTCCGGCTCGGGGCGGCCGAGCTGCCCCGGGGCACCGAGATCTCCGTGGATCCTCCGGTGCTGGGCTTCGCACTCCTGTTGTCGGTGTTGGCGGGCCTGATCTTCGGAGCGATCCCCCTGATCCAGATCCTGCGGAGTGATCTCACGCCGGCCTTCCGGAACGTGGCCCGGACCGGCACGGCGAGCCGGCGGGCGGTGCTGGTCCGGAACGGATTGGTCACCGGGCAGGTGGCGCTGGCCTTCGTGATGCTGATCGGGGCGGGTCTCATGTTCCTGAGCCTCCGCACCGCGCTGTCGGTGAATCCGGGATTCGATGCGGAGGGCGTCCTCACCGGCTTTGTCTCCCTCCCGGAGGCGCGCTACCCGGACGACGTGGCGCGACGTCGGTTCTGGGAGGAATTCGTGGAGGAGATCCGGAGTGTCCCGGGAGTGGAGGCCGCGGCGTTCACCTCCATGCTCCCCTTCGGCGGGAGCAACTCCAGCTCCGTCATCGCCCCGGAGGGCTACGTGCCGCCGCCTGGAGAGTCCCTTCTGTCCCCGCTTCAGAGCACCGTCAGCCCGGGGTACTTCGATGCAATGGGCATCGAACTCCTGAAGGGTCGGGAGTTCCTCCCCTCCGACGGGCCCGACGATCTCCGCGTCCTGGTCATCGACGAATGGCTGGCGAATCGGTACTGGCCCGACGGCAGTCCGCTGGGCCAGAGGATGGTGTACGGGGCCGTTCCGGGGATGGACGACATTCCCGAGGACGCCTTCTACACCATCGTGGGGGTGGTGGCGACGGTGAAACAGAACGACCTCACGCAGCCCGAAGGCGAGCACGTCGGCGCCTACTACTTCCCCATGGCGCAGCAGCCCAGGGGGTTCGGCACCGTCCTGGCCCGGGCCGCGTCGGGAGATGCCCCGGCGCTGACGGGCGAGATCCGGGCCGGATTGGGTCGACTCGACGGAGAGCTTCCCCTCTTCGGTGTAGAGACGCTGCAGGACCGCATCGACCGGTCACTGCTCCAGCGCCGGATCCCCCTGATCCTGCTGACCGTGTTCGCCGGCGTCGCCCTCTTCCTCTCGGTCCTGGGCATCTACGGCGCACTGGCGTATTCCGTGAGTCAGCGACGGCGGGAGATCGGCATCCGCATGGCCATGGGATCGGCGCCCGGCGAGGTGTTCCGGAGCGTCGTGGGCCAGGGCATCACGGTGACCCTGCTTGGGCTGAGCGTCGGCGCCGGCGCGGCCTTTCTCCTGACCCGGTTGATCCAATCGCTCCTCTTCGGCGTGGGCGCCACCGACCTCCGGGTGATGGGAGCGGTCGCCCTGGTCCTTGCGGGGGTGGGGCTGGCGGCGTGCGTGATTCCGGCCCGGCGGGCCACCGCCGTGAATCCGGTGGAGGTCCTGGGAAGCTGACGCCGGGGACGGGCGCGGGAACCTGTCCGGGGTGGCCCGGGTCCCTCCTTGAGCCGTATCCTGGCCTGCCCGCGGGGTCGGGGGCCGAAAACACGAGAGGAGACGACGATGGATTGGACTCGCGCGCCGCTGGCCGCTGCCGTACTGGCGCTCTGGGCTGCCGTACCCGCTGAAGCCCAGGTGCACCGGACCGCCTATCACGACTACCGCGTGGTCACTGTGGCGGAGGGACTGGAGAACCCCTGGGGTATGGTCTTCCTCCCCGACGGTGACCTCCTGGTGACGGAGCGCCCGGGACGCGTCCGCATCGTGCGGAACGGACGGCTGCTCCCGGATCCGGTTCCCGGAGTGCCGGACGTCTTCGCCCAGGGCCAGGGGGGGTTGCTGGACATCCAGATCCACCCCGACTTCGCCACGAATCGCCTCCTCTACCTCTCCTACTCCAAACCTCTCGGCGGTGAGCAGTCCACCACCGCCGTGATCCGTGGGAGGTTCGAGAACGACCGCCTCACCGAGGTGGAGGAGATCTTCGAGGCCGACACCCAGGGTCGGGGTCACTACGGTTCGCGTCTGGAGTTCGACGACGACGGATACCTCTTCGTGACCGTGGGGGATCGTCAGGCGCCGCCGCGTGGGGACCTGGAGGGCCATCCCGCCCAGGATCCCGGCAACCACCACGGGACCGTGAACCGGATCCACGACGACGGTCGGATCCCCGACGACAACCCCATGGTGGGGCGAGGTGACGCCGAGGGCTCGATCTGGAGCTATGGTCACCGAAATCCCCAGGGGCTGGCCATCCACCCCAGCACGGGCGACGTGTGGATCACCGAGCACGGGCCCCAGGGCGGCGACGAGCTCAACCTCATCCGTCCCGGCGCCAACTACGGGTGGCCCGTGGTAGGCTACGGCGTGAACTACGGGAGCGGCCAGGCCATCCACGGGGGAACCATGCGGGACGGGATGGAGAACCCGGTCTACGTCTGGGTTCCCTCCATCGGAACCTCGGGCCTTGCGGTCTATACCGGCGATCAGTTTCCCGACTGGGAGGGAGATCTTCTGGCGGGAGGGCTATCGGGAGAGCAGCTGGCGCGCCTGGAGATGGCCGGCCGGGACGTGGTGGTCGAGGAGACGATCGTCCACCACGAGGGGCGGGTCCGGGACGTCACCGTGGGCCCCGACGGGTTCGTCTACATCGCCATCGACGATCGGAACGGGGGGCCGACCCCCGTGGTGCGGCTCGAGCCCGTCCGTTGACCCGCAGGTACCCCGCACCGGTACCCTGTCGGCCCGCCCCCGGTGATCCGCCCGCCCGCGCAGGGTAGGCGCGCGGGCGCCATGGCGGGCCGCCCCAGCCATCGCCGAGTCGGGCTGTCCGGGCCGTGGATTCGCCCGCCAGCCCCGATGCCACCGGGCTCCCCAGGAGACCGGACACTTGCCAGCGGCGTAACAGTCATGCGATCATACAACCGGTGTCGAAAGATTCCGGGTCCCTATGGTGAACATTGCCGGGGGTCCCGGGTTTTTCATGCTGGATCCCGTCGGAATCGCGTCGGGACTTGTTTTCCACACGAATGAAAGGACCAACGATGCATTTCCAACGCTCTGCGCGGCGGCTACGGGCCGCTCTGCTCCTTCCGATGCTCGCCCTGGGCCTGGCGGCCTGCGGTGACGACGATGACGTCGGCCCGACGGAGCCCGAGGGTCCCGGTACTCTCCTCGAGGAGGCGCGGAAGGATGCCCGCCTCACCTCCCTGGTGGCGGCCCTCGAGGCTGCCGGCCTCGACGAGACGATCGGTGGCACGATTCAGTACACCGTCTTCGCGCCGGACAATCAGGCATTCGAGGGGCTGCCGGAGGGTTGGGTCGACAATCTTCTCCTGCCGGAGAACGAGGATGTCCTGACGCGGATCCTCCAGTACCACGTCGTCACGGGTGAGGTGCTTTCCACCGATCTCTCCGACGGACAGGAGATCACCACCGTCGAGGGCGCGACGCTCACCGTAGGGATCGACGCGGGCAACATCACCCTTACGGATGCATCGGGTAACGTGGTCGGTGTCGTGGACGCCGACATCGAGGCGTCCAACGGTGTGATCCACATCATCGACGACGTCTTCCTTCCGGAGCTCGACGCGGTCGAGCTCGCCCAGATCGCCGGCTACGGCACGCTCGTCGCGCTCGTCGAGGAGGCGGGGCTCACGGAGACGCTCAAGGGCGAGGGGCCGTTCACGATCTTCGCGCCGTCCGACGAGACCCTCGAGGGTATCGTTGCGGAGGGTGACGACCTTTCGGCTCTCCTCAACTACCACGTGGTTGCCGGCGAGGCGCTGGAGTCCGGCGATCTGACCGACCTTCAGGAGCTGACCACCGTCCAGGGCGAGATCCTCACCATCGGTGTCGATGCGCCCCAGGATGCGCCGGTAACGGTCACCGTGACCGACGCCAACGGAAACACCTACGAGGTGGTGGAGCCCAACCTGGTGGCCAGCAACGCCGTGATCCACGGGATCGAGGGCGTGCTGGTGCCCGAGTCGGACATTCCCACCGTGGCTGCGCTGTACGGGTATTCGTCTCTGGTGAACGCGGTCGCCGCTGCCGGCCTGACCGAGGCGCTTCAGGTCGAGGGGCCCCTCACGGTGTTCGCGCCGTCGAACGCGGCCTTCGAGTCCACCCCGACGCAGCTGCCCTCCGAGGGTGAGCTGCTGGAGCAGTTCCTCACCTATCACGTGGTGGAAGGCGAGTTCCTCTCGTCCGATCTCACGGACGGGCAGGAGCTGACCACGGTCGAGGGGAGCATCATCACCGTGGGAGTCAACGAGGAGACCGGTGCAGTGACCCTCACCGACGCCGCCGGGAATGTGGCGAACGTCGAGGTTGCCGACATCCGGACGTCGAACGGCGTGATCCACGGCGTGGACGCGGTCCTCGTGCCCTCGCTGAGCGTTCCGGTCCTGGCGACCTATTACGGATTCTCGACGCTGGCGGGTGCGCTTGGCACGGCAACGCTTGAGGGCACGCCGCTGGCGGAGATTCTGGCCGATGAGGAGGCCGCGTACACGGTCTTTGCGCCGACGAACGAGGCCTTCGAAGCGTTCGGCACACTCCCTGAGGGCGATGATCTCACCCGGGTGCTGCTGTACCACGTGGTCGAGGGGACGCTGGACTCCGGGCGCCTCGTTGCAGGCGACCTTGACACGGTCCAGGGCGACTTCATCACCGTCAGCATCGATGCGCCGCAGGATGCGCCCGTGACGGTCACGTTGACCGACGGACTCGGGAACAC
>JARRPL010000119.1:0-8187 GCA_037382905.1 Gemmatimonadota bacterium
TGCCCCTTCACCTGCTCCTTCTGCTCCCAGTGGAAGTTCTGGCGGACCTACCGGACCCGGGACCCCAGGGCCTTCGTCGACGAGATCGAGACGCTGGTGCGGGACCACCAGGTGGGCTTCTTCATCCTCGCCGACGAGGAACCCACCATCAACCGGGAGAAGTTCATCGCCCTCTGCCAGGAGCTCATCGACCGGGATCTGGACGTCCACTGGGGGATCAACACCCGTGTGACGGACATCCTCCGGGACGAGGAGCTGCTCCCCATGTATCGCAAGGCGGGGCTGGTACACGTGTCTCTGGGGACGGAGGCGTCGGCCCAGCTCAACCTGGAGCGTTTCCGCAAGGAGACCACCGTAGAGCAGAACAAGAAGGCCATCACCCTGCTTCGGAACGCGGGCATCGTGGCCGAGGCCCAGTTCATCATCGGGATGGAGAACGAGACACCCGAGACCATCGAGGACACCTTCCGCTGGGCCATGGACTGGAAGGCCGACATGGTCAACTGGAACATGTACACGCCCTGGCCCTTCTCCGATCTCTTCGAGGACCTGGGAGACAAGGTGGAGGTCCGGGACTACGCCCGGTACAACTTCGTCACCCCCATCATGAAGCCCGAGGTCATGACCCGGGGCGAGGTGCTCGCGGGGGTCATGAAGAACTACCGACGCTTCTACATGCGCCGCTCCTTCTTCAGTTACCCCTGGATCAAGGACCGGTACAAGAGGAAGTACATGATGGGGTGCCTCAAGGCGTTCCTCAAATCCAGCGTGGAACGGCGCTTCTACGACCTGGGCCGCATCGGCTTCTTCGGCCAGAAGGACGTGGACTTCAAGTTCGACCACACCAAGATCCTCACCGAGGAGGAGCTCCGGGACACGGAAGCCCGACGGCCCAAGGTAGGGAGCATGTACAACAAGGCCACGGCCAACGGCGGTGGCGCCACGAGCGGGAACGGGGCCGCCAGCGGCCCGGGTGCGGAGTCGAAGCCGGACCGGCGTCCCCTGTCCGGGGTGAGCGCCTGCGGCGGAGGTCCCGCCACCGACGCCCACGGTCGTGCCGTGACCTCCAACGGTGCCGCCCTCCCCGTCATGCGCGGGAACGGGTCCGCTCCACGAGACGGCGCCGGGAACGGACGCCGGGCCGACGCCAACTCCATCAATCGTCAGATGGGGCTGGACGGGGCTCCGGCGGCTCGGAAGCAGGACCAGGGTCCGCTGGATACCGTGGCCCTCCTGGGAGAGGAGCGGATCGACGAGTTCCTGGATCCCCGGGGCTTCGCCCGGCAGCGGGCCCGGGCCAAGCGGCAGTCCGCCCTCCTCACCACCATGGCGGACGAGGACGGGGACGAGGCGGAGCTGGACAGATGACGACCGGATGGGTCCAGGACCGCGAGAGTCTCTTCGGACTCCTCAAGGAGCACGCCCGGCCGGTGCCCCGATACACCAGCTATCCCACGGTGCCGTACTGGGACAAGGAGTTCGGCGAGGCGGACTACGTGGAGGCGCTGGACGACCTCGGGGCCGACCCGGAGCGGTCGGTCTCGGTCTACGTCCACCTCCCCTTCTGCGGCAAGCGGTGCTACTACTGCGGCTGCAACGCCATGGTCACCCACAGGCCCGAGGTGGTGGACGGCTACCTGGATCACCTGTCCCGTGAGATCGAGGGTGTGGTGGACCGGATCGGAAGCGGCCGTAGGGTCACCCAGATGCACTGGGGCGGGGGGACCCCCAACTTCCTCACGGACCGCCAGACGGTGCGGTTGTTCGAGATGCTCGCCGGGTCCTTCGACTTCACGCCCGATGCGGAGATCAGCATCGAGATGGACCCCCGGGTGGCGACCCCGTCCCAGCCACCGCTGCTCCGGAGGCTGGGGTTCAACCGGCTGAGCATGGGGGTGCAGGACTTCGACCCCCGGGTGCAGGCCGCCATCGGGCGGATTCAACCGGAGTCGGAGACGGTGGCCCTCCTGGACAACGCACGGGCCGCCGGATTCGAGAGTGTCAACTTCGACCTCGTGTACGGTCTCCCCTACCAGACCACGGAGAGCTTCAGCCGTACCCTCGACCGGGTGGTGGAGCTGATGCCGGACCGGATCGCCACCTTCAGCTACGCCCATCTTCCGGAGGTACGGAAGATCCAACAGGCCGTCGACGCCTCGGGGCTGCCGGAACCCCGGGCCAAGCTGGGGCTCTTCCTGGATACGGTGGAGGTGCTTCAGGACGCGGGCTACCAGTGGATCGGCTTCGACCACTTCGCCCGCCCGGACGATGAGCTGGCCGTGGCGGCCCGGGAGCGGCGACTGCTCCGGAACTTCATGGGCTATACGACCCACGCCGCGCCGGATCAGGTGGCTTTCGGGCTCAGCGGCATCGGGTGCCTGGCGGGGCGCTTCGTGCAGAACGACACGGGGCTGGCCCGATACGGAAAGGCGCTGGACGAGTGCCACTTCCCGGTGGTACGGGGGCACCGCCTGAGTGAGGACGACGAGATGCGGGCCCTGGTGATCCAGCACCTGATGTGCAACCTGGAGATCCGTGACGACCTGACCGAGGACCGCTTCGGCGGTCCCGTCTCCACCTTGCTGGACGGGGAGCTGGACGGCCTGGTTCCCTTCGTGGAGGAGGGCTTCCTGACCCGGAAGGCCCGGGGGTGGGAGGTGACGGATGTGGGGCGGTTCTTCGTCCGCAACGTCGCCGCCTCCCTGGATCCCTACCTGAAGCGCAGCACCCGACTGCCCACCTTCTCCTCTTCCGTCTGATGAACGAGACCTTCGACACCGTCGTGGTCGGGGGAGGAATCAGCGGCCTCTCCTGTGCCTATCGCCTCCACTGTGCCGGTCGATCCGTCCTCCTCCTGGAAGCCTCGGACCAGGTCGGGGGGGTGATCCGGTCCGAGCGGATCGAAGGGGTCGGCGTCATCGACCACGGTCCCCAGACCGTCCGAAGCCGCGACCCCGAGCTCTTCGCGGAGTTCCGGGAGCTGGGCATCGAGAAGGATCGGCTGGTGGCGGGAGCCAACGGGAGCCACCGGTACATCCTCTGGCAGGATCGACTCGTGGCGCTGCCCCATTCACTCGGCGAGTTCATCCGGTCCCCGGTGCTGCCGCTCTCGGGCAAGCTGAAGCTCCTGCTGGAGCCCTTCCGGAGGCCCCGACGGGGGCAGGATGAGAGCGTCGAAGACTTCTTCCGGCACCGCCTGGGGGCGCACGCCCTGGATCGGTTGGTGGACCCCTTCGTGTCGGGAGTCTATGCCGGCGACACCCGGCAGCTGTCGGTCCGGGCGGTCTTTCCCCAGCTCAAGGAAGGGGTGGACGCCAAGGGAAGCCTGCTCCGGTGGGGCCTCTCCCAGGCCCGGCGGTCCGGACGTCGACGCCGCGAGACGGGAGAGAAGCGGCCTCGCCCCGAACTCTTCTCCTTCAGGGAGGGTCTGGGGGCGTGGCCTCGGGCCCTGGCCGGGGCGCTGGGGCCGGATCGGGTCCGGACCGGGGTGACGGTGAAGGCCGCCGGATTCGGAGAGGGGATCTGGACCCTCACCCTGGAGTCCGGCGAGAGGGTCCGAACCGACGCCATCGTCCTGGCGGTGCCGGCTTCGGCAGCGGCGGGGATCCTGGGGCGGAGGTTCCCGGCGGATGTCCGCCCGGTGAAGGACATCCCCTATGCTCCCGTCTCCACGGTGCATCTGGCCTGGAGACGGGAGGACGTGGAGCATCCCATGAACGGGTTCGGATACCTGTGTCCGTCGTCTCAGGGGCGGCGGTTCCTGGGGGTTCTATGGATCAGCTCCCTCTTCCCGGAGCGGGTCCGTGAGGGGACGATCCTCACCACCACCTTCGTGGGGGGTGCCCGTCAGCCCGAGCAGGCCTTGAGGGACCCGGAGGAGCTGGTCCACCTCGCCGTACGGGAGCATCGCAGGACGCTGGGTGCCCGGGGGGAGCCGGCGGCGGCCCGTGTGGTGACCCATCGCCAGGGAATCCCCCAATACGAGTTCGGGCACCAGGACCGGGTGGCGGCTGCCGAGCGCATGGAGAACACCGACCAGGGCCTCTTCCTGACGGGCTCGTGGCGTGGCGGCGTCAGCGTTCCCGACTGCTGGGCGGGAGGACGGTCCACCGCGGACCGGGTCCTCAGCGCACCGATGGTGCCGTCGTCCAGCTCCGGGGCTGGAAGAAGGGAAGGGAAGCGGCCTCGGGTGTACCCGGCTCCGGGTCCGCCTGCGTCTCCCACCGGGCCAACGGAGGGAGGGACATGAGGATCGCCTCGGTATCCCCTCCCGTGTCCAGTCCGAACCTCGTGCCCCGGTCGTAGACCAGGTTGAACTCGGCGTAGCGACCTCGCCGGAGCAGCTGCCAGCGTCGCTCCGTCTCGCTCCACGGGGTATCCTGCCGCCGCCTCACCAGGGGAGGGTAGGCGGATTCCAGCGTGCGGATGCCGTCGGCCATGAAGGCGGCAGCCGCCTCCCACCCCCCAGGCCCATCGGGCTTGAGGTGGTCGAAGAAGATGCCGCCGACCCCTCGCATCTCTCCCCGGTGACGTACCGTGAAGTAGTCGTCGCACCACGCCTTGAAGCGAGCGTGATCCGCCACCTCGTGCCGATCGCACAGATCCCTCAGCACGCCGTGGAACTCCCGCACGTCCGCCTCCACGGGGTAGGCGGGCGTGAGGTCGGCGCCGCCGCCGAACCACCAGTCCTCCCGGTCTCCCGCCTCGAAGTAGCGGAAGTTGGCGTGGAACGCCGCGACGTGGGGATTCCGAGGGTGGAGGACCATGCTGATTCCCGTGGCGAAGAAGGGAATCCCGGCCGGCAGGTCCCGGGCGGTCCGCATCTCCTCCGGCAGATCCTTCCCCCGGACCACGGAGACGTTGACGCCGCCCCGCTCGAAGACCCGGCCATCGGTGATCATGCGCGCCGTGCCACCGCCGCCGCCGGGACGTTCCCAGGTGCGGGCGTCGAACCGGCCGCCGTCGATCTCCTGGAAGATGGACACGAGGCGCCGCTGCCCTTCCTGCACGAGCTCGACGATGCCCTCCCGGTCCGACGGCACCTCCGTCACGTCCGGACCCCTACCGGGGCGGCGTGGACCCGGTCCACCACCCGGGCCAGCTGATCCGGATCGGTGTGCCGGTCGATCCCGTGACCCAGATTGAAGATGTGACCCCGGGCGAGACGACGTCCTTCGTCCAGGACCCGGTCGACCTCTTCGACGAGCGCCGAGGGCGGAGCGAAGAGGGCCGACGGGTCGAGGTTCCCCTGGAGCACGTAACGCCCCTCCAGATCGGCGTCCGCCTGGGTCAGGGGCCGGCGCCAGTCGATCTCCATGACATCCACGTCCAGTCCCTTCACCGCCGCCAACAGGTGGCTCCCCTGGTTGGGAAAGTAGATCAGGGGCACGTCGAGGGGACGAAGCGCCGCCGCGATCCGCTCCAGGGCCGGTCGTTCGAGATCGGCGAACTGACGGGCGCTCAGAAGACCGATCCACGAGTCGAAGATCATGAGGGCCCGGGCTCCCGCCTCCGCCTGGGCCCGAAGGTACGCCGCCATCCCGTCGGCGAGGCGGTCCAGAAGCTCCCGGGCCGCCGTGGGCTCGGACCGCAGGAAGGCGCGTGCCTTGACGAAGTCCTTGCTCCCCCGGCCCTGCACCAGATAGCAGAGCAGGGTGAAGGGAGCGCCGCAGAAGCCGATGAGGGGCACGTGGTTCGGGAGGGTCTCGACGCATCGCCGCACCGTCTCCAGCACGAAGGGGACGCCCTCTTCCGGCTCCAGCGAGTGGACCCGCTCCACGTCGGCGGCCGTCTCGATGGGCTCCGGCAGGACCGGTCCGCCCTGGAACTCGATGGGAATCCCCATCCCTTCCAAGGGGGTCATGATGTCGCTGAAGAGGATGGCCGCGTCCATGCCGAAGCGCCGCACGGGCTGCAGCGTCACCTCGGCGGCCAGCTCCGGCGTGCGGGTCAGGGAGAGAAAGTCGATGTTCTCCCGGATCTTCCGGTATTCGGGCAGATAGCGTCCGGCCTGTCGCATGATCCAGATGGGGGTGCGGTCCGGCACCTGGCCCCGGGCGGCCTGGAGAAAGGGCGCGCTCACGCCGACACCTCCGCGAAGACCTGCTCCAGAACGCGACGGGAGGCGGACAGCAGGCGTTCCATGTCCGCCTCGGTATGGGCGGCGGAGAGGAAGAGGGCCTCGTAGGCGCTGGGGGCCAGGTAGATGCCCTCCTGGAGCATCCCGTGGAAGAACCGGCCGAAGCGCTCCGTGTCGGCCCGGGAGGCGGTCTCCCAGTCGGTGACGGGCTCCGGGGTGAAGGCGAGTCCCGCCATGGCGCCGACCCGGGTCCAGTGGAGGGGAAGACCGGTGCTGCGGATCAGCTCCTGGAAGCCCTCGTCCAGGAGGAGACCCAGCGCTTCGAGCCTTTCGTAGACCTCCGGGTGGGCCTGCTGGTGACCCAGCATGGCGTTCCCGGCGGCGGTGGCCAGAGGATTGCCCGAAAGCGTCCCGGCCTGGTAGACGGGCCCCACCGGAGCCACGCCTTCCATCACCTCCCTCCGTCCTCCGAAGGCCCCCACGGGAAGGCCCCCTCCCAGGACCTTGCCCATGGTGGTGAGGTCCGGCAAGACGCCGAAACGTTCCTGTGCGCCCCCGGGAGCCACACGGAATCCCGTCATGACCTCGTCGAAGACCAGGAGCGTCCCGTACTGGTCACACAGCTTCCGCAGACCCTCCAGAAACCCCGGGGCAGGGGGCACACACCCCATGTTGCCCGCCACCGGTTCCACGAAGACCGCCGCGACTCCCCCGTCCCTCATGAGGCGCTGGACCGAGTCCAGGTCGTTGAACTCCGCGACCCGGGTGTCCCGGGCCGCCCCGGCGGTGACTCCCGGGCTGTTGGGAACCCCCAGCGTCGCCGCTCCGGATCCCGCCTCCACCAGGAAGGCGTCTCCGTGCCCGTGATACCCGCCCCGAAACTTGATGAAGCCGTCCCGGCCGGTATGGGCCCGGGCGAGCCGGAGTGCGCTCATGGTCGCCTCGGTACCCGAACTCACGAGACGGACCATCTCCACCGAGGGAACCAGCGCCACGACCCGGCGGGCGAGCTCCACCTCGCCGGGAGTCGGGGCCCCGAAGGACGTGCCGTGCCGGAGCGCCGTGGCCACAGCCTCCCGGATCTCGGGATGGTTGTGGCCCAGGAGCATGGGCCCCCAGGATCCCACGAAGTCCAGATAGGCGTTGCCGTCCACGTCCCAGACCGTGGCCCCCTCCGCCCGTCGCAGGAAGAGGGGTTCACCCCCTACCGAGCGGAAGGCCCGGACCGGGCTGTTGACCCCCCCGGGGATGACGGTGCGGGCGTCGGCGAACAGGGTGCGGCTCTCTCGGGTGTCCACGTGGACGGTGCTCCTGCTTCGGTGGGTGTGGCCCGGACCTGGCGGATCGCCCGCCGGGCTCCGGTATCGTCGTCGCGTCAGCCGTTTTCCAGCCAGCGGGCGGCCTTGAGGGCCCAGTACGTGATGATCATGTCGGCGCCGGCCCGCCGGATCGCGAGAAGGGACTCCAGGGCGACCCGTTCTTCGTCGAGCCAGCCCCGCTCCGCCGCCGCCATGACGGCGGCGTACTCCCCGGAAACCTGATAGGCCGCCATGGGAAGGGGCGTCTGCTCCCGCACGGCTCGGATCACGTCCAGGTAGGGGCCCGCAGGTTTGACCAGGAGGATATCCGCTCCCTCCTCCTCGTCCAGCCAGGCTTCCCGCAGCGCTTCTCGGGCGTTGGGAGGGTCCATCTGGTAGGCCCGGCGGTCCCCGAAGGAGGGAGCCGAGTGGGCTGCGTCCCGGAAGGGGCCGTAGAAGGCCGAGGCATACTTCACCGCGTAGCTGACCACCACCACGTCCTCGTGGCCCTGGGAATCCAGGTCGGTTCGGATCCGTCCGACCCGCCCGTCCATCATGTCGCTGGGGGCCACCGCGTGGGCTCCGGCGTCGGCATACGCCAGTGCGGCCCGGGACAGGAGGGGGAGGGTGGCGTCGTTGTCCACGCGCCCGTCGGGGGTGAGGAGCCCGCAATGGCCGTGGTCCGTGTATTCGCAGAGGCATACATCGGCCCACCGGAGAAGCTCGGGGACCTCGTCCCGGAGCGCCCGGAGCGCCGACGGAACGGGACCCTCCGGGTCCCATCCGCTGCTGCCCTTCGCGTCCTTGTGC
>JARRPL010000120.1:0-8173 GCA_037382905.1 Gemmatimonadota bacterium
CGGGACCTCGCGGACGCAGATATCGAGACCAACCATGATACCCGATAGCCCCAGGACAAGGAGCGTCCGTACTGAAACCAGGGGTGAGGTGGAACGTTGGTCACCCGGGTGGAGGGTGACTACTATACCGTCGTCGGCCTGCCGGCATCCGGGCTGGTCGCCCTCCTGGCGGAAGCCGGGTGGCGTTGCGCCTTCGGAGGATTGAAGCCCCGCTGAGGCCCGGCGTCGGCGTTCCGTTCCCTCCAACGACCCTACAGGTCTCCGACCCATGCCTTCATCCGCCGTCCTGGCCCTCGACCAGGGGACGACGGGGTCCACCGCCCTCGTGGTCTCCAACGACGGGCGCGTACTCTCCCGAGCCTACAGCGAGTTCACCCAGCACTTTCCCCGTCCCGGCTGGGTCGAGCACGACGCGTCGGAGATCTGGGAGGTGACCACCCGAGTGGCCCGCAACGCCCTTGCGGATCCGGCGGTGAGGGACGCTTCCGTCGAGGCGCTGGGGATCACGAATCAGCGGGAGACGCTCGTGGTGTGGGATCGGGCGACGCTGGAGCCCGTGGCGCCGGCCATCGTCTGGCAGGACCGGCGGACCCAGACGATCTGCCGCGAGCTTCGGGAAAAGGGACTGGAGGAGGAGGTCCGGTCCCGCACCGGACTCCTCCTGGACCCCTACTTCACGGGCACCAAACTCACCTGGCTCTTTCGGGAGCATCCGGAGCTCCGGATCCGCGCAGAGACAGGCGAGCTGGCCATGGGGACGGTGGATGCCTGGCTGGTCGCCCGGCTGACCGGTGGGAGGGTCCATGCCACCGACTTCACGAACGCCTCCCGGACCCTCCTCTACGATCTCGACGAGGGCGGGTGGTCCCCCCGCCTGCTGGAGCTCTTGGAGGTCCCGGCGCCGGTCCTTCCCGAGATCCGTCCCAGCGCCGGGTCCTTCGGAGTCACCTCCGGGGACGCCCTGGGTTTGGAGATCCCCATCCTCGGTGTCGCCGGGGACCAGCAGGCGGCCCTCTACGGACAGGGCTGCTGGGAGGAGGGGCTGGCGAAGAACACCTACGGGACCGGCTCCTTCCTTCTTCTTCACACCGGGAGTGAGCGGGTCCGGTCCGCCTCCGGGCTTCTCACGACGGTGGCGTGCGACGCGGAGGGTGGCCCGGCCTACGCGCTGGAGGGCGCCATCTTCATCGCCGGTGCGGCGATCCAGTGGCTACGGGACGGATTGGGGCTCCTGGAGGCGGCGGCGGAGTCGGAGGCCCTGGCCCGGGGAATGGAGGAGAACGACGGGGTCTACTTCGTACCCGCATTCGTGGGACTCGGCGCCCCGTGGTGGGACCCGGAGGCCCGGGGAATGATCACCGGGTTGACCCGCGGGACGACCCGGGGTCACCTGGCCCGGGCCGCTCTCGAGGCCATGGCGTACCAGACCGCCGACGTTCTGGAGGCCATGGAGGAGGATTCGGGCGTGCCCTTGACCGAGCTCCGGGTGGACGGAGGTGCCAGCCAGAACGACTGGTTGATGGACTTTCAGGCGGGCATCCTGGGGGTGCCGGTGCACCGGGCCGCCATCGTGGAGACCACGGCGTTCGGGGCTGCGGGGCTCGCCGGCGTCGAGTCGGGTGTCTGGGAGAGCCCCGGGGCCTTTCTGGAGGCTCGCATCCCGGCCACCGTGTTCGAGCCGCGGATGGACGCAGGGCTCCGGGACCGCCTGCGGCAGGGGTGGAGGAGGGCCGTAGCGGCCACGCTGGCGTGGAGCCGGAACGAAAGTCCCACGGGGCGCTGAGACACGACCGGCGGCGCCTCCATCGACCGCGAGGGGCAGGGGGGATTCCCTACGCCGAAAAGGGAACACCACGGGTTGCGTCGGCTATTGGTACTCAAGATGTTACCGCACGCCTGAAGGGGTTCGGTACGAGGCCCCGAGGCGTGTACGAGAACCCTCCCGGACGAGGTATTCGATCATGGCCAGGAACGGCCGATTCATGGTGGGTCTGGTGGGCGTGGCCGCCGTCGTCACGTACCTGATCTGGACCGGTGTCTCCGACACGATGGTCTATTACCTCACTCCGTCGGAGCTGGAAGCTCGAATCCTCGACGATCCCACCTTCCGGGACGTGGGTGTGAAGGTCAGCGGCCGGGTCGTCCCCGGCTCCCACGAGGAGGTCCCGGGAGAACTTCTCCATCGGTTCGACATCCACGACCTGGAGGACGAGGACGTGGTGTTCACGGTGGAGTACGACAACGTCCTCCCGGACACCTTCTCCGACTCGGAGAGCATGGTGGTGGACGCGGTCGTGGAGGGCCGTTTCCGGAGTGACGGCGTCTTCGAGGCCACCTCGGTCCTGACCAAGTGTGGCAGTCGGTACGAAGCCAGTCCCGAGGAGCTGGCCAACGGATGAGTGTCCTGGGGGAGTTGGCCCTCTGGGTCTCCCTGCCGCTGACGGCCTGGGGGATGGTGCTGGGCTTCGTAGGGGGGCGCCAGGGACGTGGCGATCTCGTCCTGTCCGCCGAACGCACGGTGTACGCCGTCTTCGCGCTGATCGGGCTCGCCTGTGCCGGCGTGATGTCCAACTTCATCAACGACCAGTTCCAGTTCTGGTACGTCGCCAACTACTCGAGTCGGAACCTCGACTTCTTCTACAAGGTGGCGGGCCTCTGGGCGGGTCAGCGGGGCTCTCTCCTCTTCTGGCTGTACCTCCTCTGCTTCTTCTCGGCTCTGGCGGTCTGGTCGAACCAGCGCAAGAATCGGGAGTTCATGCCGTACGTGGTGGGAACCCTCATGGGTCTCCAGCTCTTCTTCGTTGTGGTTCTCCTCTTCGCACAGGTGAATCCCTTCGAGCGGCTGGGCTTCACGCCGGTGGACGGGGCGGGGTTGAACCCCCAGCTCCAGAACTACTGGATGACCTTCCACCCGCCGACCTTGTACCTCGGTTTCACCGCCTTCACGGTCCCCTTCGCCTTCGCCGTGTCGGCGCTCCTCAGCGGGCGGCTCGACTCCCGCTGGATCCACGTCACCCGCAAGTGGATCCTCCTGTCCTGGTTCTTCCTCTCGGTGGGGATCATCCTGGGGATGCGCTGGGCCTACGAGGAGCTCGGGTGGGGCGGATACTGGTTCTGGGATCCAGTGGAGAACGCATCGCTGCTCCCCTGGCTCACCGCCACGGCCTTCCTTCACAGCATCCAGATCCAGGAAAACCGGGGGATGCTGAAGGTCTGGAACATGTCGCTGGTGCTCCTGACCTTCGTCCTGACCATCTTCGCGACCTTCCTGACCCGCTCGGGCCTCATCGAGTCGGTGCACACCTTCGCGGAGAACACCACCATCGCCTTCATCTTCCTCACCTTCATGGGGTCGATCGTGGCAGGGGGGGTGATCCTCGTTCTCTACCGGCTTCCCCAGCTCCGGAGTGAGAACCAGATCGAGTCGTTCCTCTCTCGGGAGGCGGCCTTCCTGTTCAACAACCTGATCCTCCTGGCGGTGACCTTCGCCGTCATGTGGGGCACGCTCCTTCCCCTCCTGTCGGAGGGCTTCTTTGGCGAGCAGATCACCGTCGGCCCGCCCTTCTTCAACCGGGTGAACATCCCCTTCGGCCTCGGGCTCCTGGCCCTCATGGGGATCGGTCCGGTCATCGCCTGGCGGCGCGCTTCCCGTCGGAACCTCCAGAAGAACTTCCTGGTGCCGGTGCTGGTGGGCCTGGGCACGGTGGCCGTCCTCTGGATCCTCGGAATCCGGCACGGGTGGGCGGTGACGACCTTTGGCCTCTCGGCCTTCGTCATGACGGTCATCGTCACCGAGTTCTGGAAGGGAACCAAGGCCCGTGCTCGCATCGAGGGCGAGGGGTTCCTCCCGGCCTTCTATCATCTGGTCTCCCGGAATCGGCGCCGGTGGGGCGGCTACATCGTCCACGTGGCCATCGTACTGATCTTCACCGCCTTCGCCGCGGAGCCCTGGTACGTCGAGATCCAGCAGTCGATGGAGCCCGGAGAGACCACCGAGGTGGTCTCTCCCCTGGGAGCCCGCTACGCCCTCACATACGAGGGGATGTCCACCAACGTCCGGGACCCGGACCAGAACCTCGCCTGGCAGGCCATCGCCCTCCTTCGGGTGGAGCGGAACGGCTCGCCGGTGGGGACGCTCCGGACGGAGAAGCGCGGGTACATCCGGCCCGAGGGCCAGCAGTCCACCGAGGTGGGAATCCACTCCCGAGCCTCGGAGGATCTTTACGTGATCCTCGCGGACGTGGATCTCCAGGGGGTGGTGGCGGAGAACGACCCCGACGCCCAGACCGCGACCTTCACCTTCCTGGTCAAGCCGTTGGTGGGCGGGATCTGGGCCGGTCTCTTCGTCCTGATCCTGGGAAGCCTCATCGGACTCTGGCCCAGCGCTGAACGGGTCCGGAGTACCGCCTCGGTCCGGTCCGGTCGGCCCACCGTACCTCTTCGGGATCCTGCTCCGGCGGCGGGGGACTGACCCGTGCTGATGGCGGGAGCCCTCATTCTGATGGGGGTCGTGGTGATGTTCATCCTGCAGCCGTTGATCCGGGGTGAGCAGGCGCCTCTGGACCGGGAAGACGACGAGCCCACCGAGGCGGAATCCGCACGGCGGGTGGCACTTCTGGCCCTCCGGGACGTGGAGTACGACTACCTCACCGGCAAGCTGGACGACCAGGACTACCGGGCGATGAAGCGACAGCTCTCCGCCGAGGCACTGGCTGCCATGACGGCGATGGAAGAGGACGGCGGCCGGGAGGCGTTGGAGGCGGAGATCGCCACCATGCGGCAGGGACTTCGTGTGGGGCTCGTCTGCGAGAGCTGCGGCGCTCGCAATCCGCAGGGAAGCCGGTTCTGCGGCGCCTGCGGTTCGGCCCTCGGGGAACGACGGGCGGCGGAGTCGGTGTGACCGCAGCGGCGCCTGACCGCGAGACGGGCGCCGACTCCCCGGTGGGTCACCGCCCCTCCGCGGCCCCTGGCTCCTCCGACCTGGAGGCCGTGGACCTGGTTCGGACCTTCGGAGCCCATCGCGCCGTCGACGGGGTGAGCTTCATCCTTCGCGAGGGTCGCTTCCTGTCCCTCTTCGGGCCCAACGGAGCCGGCAAGAGTACGCTGCTCCGCCTCCTGTCGGGAGGGCTCCGCCCCACCAGCGGGGAACTCCGTCTCGGGGGGGAGCCCCTCCGGACGCGGGAGGCGGGGTGGCAGCGCCGGATCGGCGTCCTCTCGCATCAGACGTTTCTGTACGGCCAGCTCACCGCCCGGGAGAATCTCCGCTTCTTCGGCGATCTGTACGCCCTGGACGACCTGGAGGATCGGATCGAAGCGGGCCTGGCCTCCGTGGATCTCGCCACCCGGGGGGACGATCTCGCGGGGAACTACTCCCGGGGGATGCGCCAGCGGCTTGCGCTGGCCCGGACCCTTCTCCACGAGCCCAGGGTCGTCCTCCTGGATGAGCCGTTCACCGGGCTCGATGCCCATGCCTCTGCGGTGCTGCGGGGTGTGCTGGGCCGGCTGAAGGATGGCCGACGTACCGTGGTGATGGTGACCCACAACCTCTCGGAGGGGCTGGATCTGGCGGAGGAGATCGCCATCCAGGTTCGAGGGAGGATTCGCTTCTGGACCGACGCCGACGGAGTGCGAGGCGGCGATCTCCCGGCGCTGTACCGCCGGACGGTGGAGGCCGAGGGATGACCTACCTCCGACAGCTGGCGGCCATCGTCCGGAAGGACCTCCTCCTGGAGCTCCGATCGAAACAGCGGCTGGCCACCATGGGTGGCTTCGCGGTGCTGGTGGGGGTCCTCTTCAACTACGCGCTGGACCAGACGCTGGTGTCGCCCCAGGACATCGCCGCCGGACTCATCTGGATGACCCTGATCTTCGCGGGGGTGATGGGCGTCGGGCGGACCTTCGAGCTGGAGGCGGAGGACGGTGCCTTCCAGGGGGTGCTCCTGAGTCCCATCCCCAGGGACGCCCTGTACCTGGGCAAGGTGGTGAGCAACTTCGTCCTCGTCCTCGTGGTCGTGGCTCTCGTCCTGGGCGTCTTCGGACTCTTCTTCCAGCTCGACTACGGCGAACATCCCCTGGTGCTGGCGGCCGTCCTGGCCATGGGTGCCCTGGGGTTCGTCGCCCTGGCGACGCTGTTCGGAGCGGTCTCGTCGGGGACGGCGCTCGGGGAGACACTCCTGCCGATCCTTGTTTTTCCCCTGCTGGTTCCCATGGTAGTGTTCGGTGCTTCCGCCACCGGGCGGCTCCTCCTGGGGCGCCCCGTGGTGGAGGTGGAGGGTCAACTGAGAATGCTGGCGGCGTTCGCCGTCCTGGCCACGGCGGTCGGGGCGGCCCTGTTTCGCTACGTGGTGGAGGATTGATGGATAGACGCACGGGATGGGTGGGACCCCTGATGGCGATGGCCGGCGTGGCCCTCTGCATGGTCCTGCTCTGGCAGGTCTTCTTCTGGGTTCCCACCGAGGTCAATCAGGGGGTGGTGCAGAGGATCTTCTACATCCACGTCCCAGCGGCATGGGTGGCCTTCATGGCCTTCGGAATCGTGGCGTTCGCCAGCGCCGTCTACCTCTGGCTCGGGGACGAGCGGGCGGACATGGCGGCCCTGGCGGCGGCGGAGGGCGGGATGGTGTTCACCACCATCGTCCTCCTCACCGGTCCCCTCTGGGGCAAGATCGCATGGGGGACGTACTGGACGTGGGAGCCGCGGCTGACCCTGACGCTCCTCCTGTGGTTCATCTATCTCGGCTACTTCATGGTTCGATCGGCCACGGACAACCCGGAGAAGGGGAAGCGCTTCGCCGCGGTGGTGGGGATCGTGGGCGCCCTGGACATCCCGCTCATCCACGTGTCCGTCCTCTGGTTCCGCTCGCTCCACCCCCAACCCGTGGTGATGAAGGCCGAGGGTCCTACGCTCCATCCCGACATGCTCGCCACCGTGCTCACGGGGGTCGGGGCGTTCACCCTGCTCTTCATCGGAATGCTCGTCCTGCGCTACGGTCTGCAACGGGCCGAGGCCCGCCTCAGCCTGATGGAGGCCGCCTCGTGATTCCGCGCGCCCTCAAGGGAGTCGGTCCAGGGCTGGTCGCGGTCCTCCTCTCGTTGGCGTGGGCTGCGCCGCTCCTGGCCCAGGCCGAGGAGCTCAGGCAGCAGACGCTGGGTCGGCCGTACTGGCACGTCTTCCTGGCGTATGCCATCGCGCTGATCCTCATCATGGGATGGGTGATCTCCATCGCTCGACGGCTCCGGCGGGTGGAGAACCGCCTGCAGTCCCACTCCGACTGAGGCAGGGGGGCAGGGGTGGTGAGGTCCGAGGTCGACCTCAGGAGCGACACGGTCACGCGCCCCACGCCGGCCATGCGGGACGCCATGGCTGCCGCGGAGGTCGGCGACGACCTCCTGGACGGGGACCCCACCACCCGCCGCCTCGAGGAGCGGGTGGCGGAGCTCCTCGGGACCGAGACCGCCCTCTTCTTCCCCTCCGGGACCATGGCCAACCAGACCGCTCTGGCCACCCTGGGACGGTGGGGCGGGGAGGCGGTCGTGGAGTCGGCGGCCCACGTCTTCCACTACGAGGAGGGGGCCGCCGCAGCCCTCTCGGGACTTCAGCTCCATCCGGTCGCCACGCCGGACGGCGTCCTCACGCCCGAGCACCTGGCTTCGGGAGCCCGGCCCCCGTCTCCCTACCTTCCGCGGACGGCCCTGGTCTGTGTGGAGAACACCCACCTCGCCTCCGGGGGCACGATCGTGATGCCCGAGTCCCTCGACGCCCTGGGCACCGAGGCACGGAAGCGCGGACTGCCGGTCCACATGGACGGCGCCCGCCTCTGGCACGCCGCGGCCGAGACGGGCCTCCCCCTGACGGACTTCACGAGAAGCGTGGATACCGTCATGACCTGCCTCTCCAAGGGGTTGGGAGCGCCGGTGGGGTCGATGCTGGCGGGACCCCGGGACGTGCTCCAGGAGGCGTGGCGCATCCGGAGACGGCTGGGGGGCGCCATGCGCCAATCCGGGATCCTGGCGGCTGCGGGTCTCCATGCCCTGGAGCACCATCGGGAGCGTCTGGTAGAGGACCACCGCCGGGCGCAACGGATCGCGGAGGTGGCCGACGGCGTGGACGGCATCGAGGCTCCCCGCCCCGCCACGAACATCGTGATGCTGCGCCTCGGCGACGACGCCCGGG
>JARRPL010000121.1:0-8129 GCA_037382905.1 Gemmatimonadota bacterium
CCCCCCTTCGGGCGGTGGTGACCACGCTGCAGCACCCCTCCGGAGGAACGGCGTACCCGTAGTGGGCCTCCCCGTCCTCCGAGAGCCGTCGCTCCTGGCCCGTGGCCACGTCCCGCACCCACAGGTTCTCGTCCCGGGAGAAGGCCACCCAACGTCCGTCGGGCGACGTCCGCTCCGTCCGGGGCGGGGCGGAAGCCGAGTCCGGCCCCGTGCAGACGTAGTCCGTCAGGGTACACGTCCACCGGATCGAATCGCCGATGTGAAATCGGATTCCGCCCTCCACGAACTCGAACGTCTCGAAGGGAAGCCGGCCCGCCACGTAGGAGGTGTCGGCGGCCACGGACAGGGCCGACGCCAACCGAGCGTGGTCGAAGGCGGCGCGCCGGGAAGGCACGGACGGATCCACCAGCACGAACTCGTGCCCCCCCACGATCCGGCTTCGGTACCAGAACCGGTCTCCCTCGAGCCACTGCGGGTCCACCTGATCCCCCGACACCAGGCTCCCGGCGTGCCAGCCCAGAAAGCTCTCGGCCCGGGCGTAGTCGGTGGCGGTGCGCTGCTGACCATGGAGCGGGAGGGAAGGGGCCACGAGCAGCGCCCACAACGGGAAGAAGCGGACGGCTCTCGCGGGACGGCGATGGAATGGCGACATGATGGTCTCTCGGAGGAGGACGTTCGAGGGGATCAGTCTGATGCCGCCGGAGAGGTCGTGCCACCCCGCCGGTGGGGCGCGCCTCGGTGGATTGCGGCATCCGGCGCGCACGGGATAGGTTGCCCCGCCTTCCGGGCCCTCCCGGATCCGGCACTCTCGAACCTGGACGGGTCCAATGACGCGCAAGCTCGCCGCCGAGTTCCTCGGTACCCTCTGGCTGGTGTTCGCCGGGTGCGGAAGTGCGGTCCTCGCCGCCGGCTTCCCGGATCTGGGAATCGGCTTCGTCGGGGTGGCCCTGGCCTTCGGACTCACGGTCCTGACGATGGCCTACGCCGTCGGTCACATCTCCGGTGGCCACTTCAACCCCGCTGTGACGGTGGGGCTCTGGTCCGGCGGCAAGCACCCGGCCCGGGAGGTGGTGCCCTACGCGCTGGCCCAGGTCCTGGGCGCCGTCAGCGCCTCCGTCATCCTCTACCTCATCGCCAGCGGGCAGGCCGGCTTCAACGTGGTGGAGAGCGGCTTCGCGGCGAACGGATACGGGGAGCATTCCCCGGGCGGATACTCCCTGGTGGCCGGCTTCATCGCCGAGGCGGTACTGACCTTCTTCTTCCTCATGGTCATCCTCGGGGCCACCGACGCCCGAGCCCCGGCAGGGTTCGCGCCTCTGGCCATCGGACTCTGCCTCACCCTGATCCACCTGGTGTCCATCCCGGTAACCAACACCTCGGTGAATCCCGCCCGGAGTACGGGTCCAGCGCTCTTCGTCGGTGGATGGGCGCTGGAACAGCTCTGGATGTTCTGGGTCGCGCCCATGGCGGGGGCGGCCCTCGCAGGGATCGTGCACCGGTCGGTCTTCGCCACCCGGGACGAGGATTGAGTCCAGGCCCGCGACCTCCGGGACCGTCCGCGGCAGACCCTTCGTCTCGTCGGAACCGGCGAGTCCCCGTTCTTACGAGATCGTCGCCTTCCGGGCCTCCTCGCCCTTCTCGAGGTACGGCACCCCGTCCGTCATCCACGCCGGCGCCGGAGCACCCTGCAGGTGGTGGTCGAAGTACGCCTTCATGCGCCTCTGGAAATCCTTCTGGTTGGCTTCCTTCTGCAGGTGATGTGGTTCCCCCGGATAGGACAGGAGGATGACCTCCTTCCCCAGACGGCGGGCCGCCGTATAGAGCTCCAGCCCCTGGTTCCAGTCCACGGCTCCGTCCTCGGTCCCGTGCAGGATCAGGAAGGGCGTGGAGATGTTCGGTGCGTGGTGCACCGGCGACTGGCTGATCCAGCGCTCCAGGTCGTCCCAGGGCTGGTCCCCCATGCGCCCCTGGCTCCATTGCAGGATGGGCCCGTTCCCGTTCCCGGTGCGCTTGTACAGGATGTTGTTCATGCTCATGAGGTTCGTGAGGGGAGCACCCGTCACGATCGTGGCGAACATGTCGGTCTGGGTCAGGATGAAAGAGGTCTCGTACCCACCCCAGGAGTGACCCTGTAGCCCGATGCGCTCCGGATCGGCATACCCGAGCTCCACCACCCTCCGGGCCGCCGCCGTGACGTCGTCCAGCGCCGAACTCCCGGGGTAACCGTCGTCGTAGACGATATCGGGCATGAGCACCAGGTACCCGTTGCTCGCGTAGGTGGACATGTGGGGCCGGTCGTCGTACACGGGCAGGGAGAACTCATGATGCCGCTGGGACATCTTCTCATAGAAGTACACGATCATGGGGTACCGTCGACCCTCCTCGTACCCCGCGGGAAGCGTCAGCGTCGCCTGTAGCTCGTTTCCCCGCTCATCGGTGTAGTCCACCAGGACCCTGCGACCCCACGCGAACTCGTCGATCTGGGGGTTCGCCTCCGTCACCTGGCGGGGGTCGTCGAACGACAGGTCCGAGACCCAGTAGTCCGGAAACTGTTGGAAGGTCTGCCGGGTGAAGAGGAGCAGCTCCGCATCCTCCGCCTTCTGGACGCCACCGATCATCTCGTCGCCGAAGAGGAGCGGCTCGGGAGATCCCCCCGGTCGAGCCCGCATGTAGCCCGACTGCTTCGTCCACTCGCCGTACGCCGAGAGCAGTGCCCCCTCCGGATCGATGTAGTCCGCCTCAGGATCCAGCCCCACCACCCGGTAGCGGATCTCATCGGCGGCTCCGACTCCCCCGGTCACGGCGGTGGCCGATCCGCCCTCCAGCGGGACCGACCACACGTCCCATCGATCGTACAGGAGGACCCGGCCGTCCTCGGTCCAGCCTCCCAGGCCGTGAACCGGCGCCTCGTCGATTCGATCGAACTCCCGGTCCACGAAGTCGATACCGGTCTCCTCCGTCAGATCCGTGCGCTCCAGCGTCGCCAGCTTCACCGCCTGGACGTGCTCATCCGCCAGGTACAGCCACCAGGCGCCGTCGGGAGAGGCGCCGATGGGCCGCCGCACCTCCGCTGCGATCTCTGCCGTCTCCCCGTCGGACAGATCGATGCGCACGTAGTCGGCGGTCCCCTGGGGACGCGTGCGGTCACCTCGGTAGGCCACGTCCCGGAGCCCCACCGCCCAGTCCCCGTCCGTGAGGTCCACCCGGCGCATGTCGTCGGTGGCGAGTCGGACGAAGCGATTCGCCTCCACGTTGAAGACCGAGGTGTAGGTGAATCGCCGATCACCGTCGGCCTGGACCTTCTGGGTGGACTGGAGCCGATCGTCCTGCCAGTGCCATACGTCCACGTCCGCTGCGTCCTCGGACTCCTCGGACGACTCCGGATCCGGCTCCTGGGCCTTGATGCCCAGGACGACCCGCTCGCCGTCCTCGGTCCAGCGGGTATCCGCGAGCTCCGAGATCACGAAGTCCTCGGGAAAGCCCGGGTCCTGCCGGGGGTCGTAGATCAGGACGTCGGACCCGGACTCGGCAGCGGCCACCACCAGGACGTTCTCCCGCTCCGTCATCCCGTCGGGCACCGAGCCCCGGAGCGCAGAGAGGGACGGCCCCTCCCGGCTCCACGCCAGATCCTCGTAGCGGTTCGGACCCGTGTCCACGGGACGGATCCGACCTTCCGCCAATGCCACGACGTACAGGCCGTTCCCTGACTCGTCGGCGGCATCCACCAGGTACGCCAGATGATCCGAGGCTTCGTCGAAACCGTACTCGGAGACGTTCCCGAAAGCCAGGAGCGTCCCCCCCTGCAGGTCCCGGAGGAGCAGATCCGAGCCCCGGTGATCCGCTTCGTCATCGGCCCGTGCCTTGTGGATGGCCAGGTAGGGCCCGTCCTCCGCGAAGGTGAAGGCCCGGACCGACGGCTCCCGGGACCGTGTCCCGGATGTCAGATCGATGAGATGAAGGGTGGAGTGCACCGGACGGCCCTCGTCGCGCAGCGCCTTCGCCTCCTCCTCCGGCGGTGAGCTCAGGAAGGCGACCCATCGGGAATCCCGGGAGAAGGCCACATCGGTGGCGTTCACGCCCTCGTGGACCGTCGTCCCGTCCAGCTGGCGAACCAACAGCGTGGCGTCCCCTTCGTTGGGAGCTCTCACCCAGGCCAACCAGCCACCGTCGGGCGAGAGGGTGGTCCCGCTGATCCTGCTCCAGGCCCCGTAATCCTCCAGCGTCAGGGACCTCTCCACGGGCTGCTGGGCCCCCAGGGCCGAGGCGATCCCGAAACACACCAGAACTGCGAAGCCGAATCGTGTCTGCACATTCCCCCCCGTGGCTGAGTCGACCCCCATGCTCGGGGGCGACACGAGGGGGCACAAGGGGCACCGGGCCGTGCGCTCCCGTGGGACCGGCCCGTCCGGCGATCCAGCTTTGATCGGCTTGCCCGCCGCGGCGTGGGAGCCGACCCTGACTCGATCTCCCCTGCGGCGGTGTACCTCATGAACGACCCGACCCACAGCCGGTGTCCCACCGGACCCCTCCCCCGGCACGCCACGGTCCGGGGCCGACGACTCCTGGGGGTCCTGCTCCTCAGCGTCACCGCCGCCTGCGGTGACACCGGGCCGGCGGGCGGCCCCGACGGGACCGAGGCGCGGAATGTCGCCCCCGCCGCCGGATTCCAGGAGGTGGCGGAGGCGCTGGAGTCGATGATCCAACGCGAGCGGGACCAGAAAGGACTCCGCGCCGTCTCCATTGCCCTGGTGGATGGTGACGAGGTGGTGTGGGCCAGGGGATTCGGAGAGCAGTCCCCCGGCGTCCCCGCCACCGCCGCCAACGTCTACCGGGTGGGCTCCGTGTCCAAGATGTTCACCGACATCGCCGTCATGCAGCTCGTGGAGCGGGGGGAAATGGCGTTGGATGTCCCGGTCCAGCGCTATGTGCCGGAGTTCGCACCCGCCAACCTCACCGACACGCCCATCACCCTCCGCCAGCTCATGTCCCACCGGGCGGGGATCGTCCGGGAGCCCCCGGCGGGCCACTACTTCGACGACACCGGCACCGACCTGGCGACCACGGTCCTGAGCCTGGCCGGCACCCCCCAGATCTACCCACCCACCACCCGCACCAAGTACTCCAACGCCGGGATCGCCGTGGTGGGCTACGCCTTGGAGAAGACCCAGGGAGAACCCTTTGCCACCTACGTGAAACGAGCGGTCCTGGAGCCCCTGGGGATGAGGGCCAGCGCCTTCGAGCCCGAACCGGCACTTCTGCGGAGTCTGGCCGACGCCTGGATGTGGGGGTACGACCGGCCTCTCTTTCCGGCGCCGACCTTCCAGCTCGGGATGGCGCCCGCCGGAAGCATGTACTCCACCGTCCTCGACCTCTCCCGGTTCATGAGCGCGGCATTCCGCGGAGGGGCAGGCGAGTCCGGCCCGGTGCTACGACCCGAGACGCTGGAGGCCATGTGGGTCCCCCAGTTCTCCTCCGAGGAGGCGACCTCCGGGTATGGATTCGGCTTCGCCGTGGACCGGCGATTCGGGCAGCGGTGGCTGGGTCACGGCGGCGCGATCTACGGGTATTCGACCCAGCTCTCCTTTCTCCCCGACGCGGGGGTCGGGGTGGCGGTGGTCTCGGCGGTGGACGGCACCAACACCGTGGTGGAGCGGATCGCCGACGCGGCGCTTCAGCTCATGCTCGCCGCCAGGGACGGGCGCCCTCTGCCCCGGGACGTCGTCCTGGGAACCGAGGCCGTCGGTCCGGTGCGGGCTCGGGAGCTGGCCGGGATGTACGGGGAGGGGGAGTCCGGTGTTCGACTGGAGGACCGGGACGGCCGGCTGTTCATGGTTCCGGCGCGGGGCGGGACGGTGATGGAACTTCGAACCCGGGGAGACACCCTGATGGTGGACGACCGCGTCTCCTACGGCCTCCGGTTCGTTCCCGACGGCCCCGACCTCCGGGTCCCGGGCTCGGATCTTCGCCTCGACCGGCAGGGGGACCGGAGCCTTCCGCCCCCTCCGCCGGCCCGGTGGGAGGGGCTGATCGGCGAGTACGGGTGGGACCACAACGTCCTCTACATCCTGGAGCGGGAGGGTCGCCTGAACGCCCTCATCGAGTGGTTCTTCCTGTACCCGCTGGAGGAGATCTCGGAGGACGTCTTCGCCTTCCCCGATCGGGGACTCTACCACGGGGAGCGCCTGGTCTTCCGGCGGGGTCCCGACGGCCGCGCCACCTCGGTGGAGGCGGCTTCGGTGGAGTTCCCCCGCCGGGACGTCGGCACGGAGGCGGGTGGCACCTTCCGCATCGACCCGGTCCGACCCGTGAGGGAGCTCCGGGAGGAAGCGCTGGCCGCCGTACCGCCCGCGGAGGATGGAGCGTTCCGGGAGCCGGAGCTCGTGGAGCCCGCGACGCTGGAGCCGGGCCTTCGCCTCGACGTCCGGTATGCCACCACGAACAACTTCATGTCGTCGGTCTTCTACGACGAAGCGCGGGTCTTTCTCCAGCGGCCCGCCGCCGAGGCCTTGATCCGGGCGCATCGGGCCCTCGCCCCCCACGGGTACGGTCTCCTCCTCCACGACGGGTACCGGCCCTGGTACGTGACGAAGATGTTCTGGGACGCCACACCCGAAGGGGAGAGGATCTTCGTGGCGGATCCTGCCAGCGGCTCCCGGCACAATCGGGGCGCGGCCATCGACCTGAACCTCTACGACCTCTCTACCGGGCAGGCGGTGGAGATGGTGGGCACCTACGACGAGTTCTCGCCCCGGTCCTTCCCCTACTACCCTGGCGGCACCTCACGACAGCGATGGCAGCGGGACCTGCTCCGGCGCACCATGGAGGCGCAGGGATTCACGGTGTACGAGGCGGAGTGGTGGCACTTCGATCACGACGACTGGCGGGAGTACGCCATCCAGAACTTCACCTTCGACGAGCTGGGCGGCTGAAGGGACCCGGGGCGGGAGGGACCCGACCTCCCCACAGGACGCGGACGACGGACACCGCCCGTCAGGCCGACTCCCGGGCTGCCGAACTGAACTCGGGGATCGCGTCGGGCATGCGGCGCGTGTCCCCCACGGAACGCTCCGTGATGAGCCGGTCCGCCGGAAGCGAGAGTTCGCCGCTTCCCAGCTTGTCGATCCCGTCCACGGTGATGGCCATCAGCCCGCTTTCGAGAATCTCGATGTACTCCCGCTTCTTCAGATACCAGAGGGGGAAGGCGAGATGCTCCCGATCCACTCCCAGCAGGCGTTCCAGGTGCAGGGGCGCCATCCCCCCCATGGTGGGGTCACGACGGCGGGAGATGTAGAGCAGTGAGAGGATTCCGTGGAACAATCGCTGGTCGTCGTCGCGATCCGACTCCGCCGAGTCCTGTTTGAAGATCTCCCACTGACGGGCCCGCTCCGCCTCGTAGCTGGCGTCGTAGGCCGCCCGGCTCGAGGGGTCGGAAAGGACCTGATAGGCCTCCCGCACCTGAGTGAAGCGGTCCACGTCTCCCGAGCGGTCGTTGTCCGGGTGGTAGCGCTTCGCCAGGAGCCGGTAGACGCGTTCGATCGTCTCGGGATCCGCAGCGAAGCTGAGCTGCAGGGTCTCGTAGTGGTCGACCCAGGGCTTGTCGTTCATGGAGGGTTCGGCGGCTGGAGACGTCGTGGTAGGTCCGGATTCCAAATATTGGACGTGATTTTTCGGAATACCACGATTTCCTGCCGTCGCGACCTCCCCGCCACGGGATCCCGGCCGCCGGGGCGGGCCATGGGGCCCAGGGCCGTACGGCCCCGGAAACGACCCAGGCCCCGCCCCCATCCTGGGAGCGGGGCCTGGACCGGCACCGCCGACGTCTCCCTCCGAGGCGGTCACCCGGACCGCCCTGGGGCCACCGCTCTAGCGAGCCAACTCGCTGGAGCGGACCTCCGCTTCCGTCATCTCATCCATCTGGGGAGGCTGCCAGAGTTGAATGACGGGGAAGGTGGAGAAGAACCAGCGCACCGTGGCCAGGAAGAGGCCCAGGAAGCCCACACCGATGAGTGTGTGGTAGATCTCCTGCGTGACGTCGTATCCTTCCAGCAGGCTCGGGGCGACGAGCCAGTAGCGCTCGTTCCACAGGCCGAACAGGATGAGCAGAGTCACTCCCTGCAGCCACCGGGGGT
>JARRPL010000122.1:0-8109 GCA_037382905.1 Gemmatimonadota bacterium
TGGCGCGGAGCCTCCGGGTCGTCGAGGGAAGTAAGGCGCTCACAAGGTGAGCCCGAGGGAGAGGGAGAGCGTCCGGGCCCACGCGTCGCCGGCGAACCCCGTGTCCCGGAAGCGCTCCATGTAAAGCCCTGCCGCCAGAGCGGATCGAGGGGTCATGACCCACCGGAGGCCCCCGCCGAAGCCCCCGTTGTGGAGCTCGGAGAAGTTGAAGACCAGAAAGCCGCCGTTCCGGACGGCGAAGGCCTGTTCGCCCCCCCAGGCGAACCCGCTCACGGTCCAGTCGCCCAGGGTGTACGAGACGGAGGCTTCGGCGGAGAAGAACTCGGTGGCGCCCAGCCCCGATTCCTCGGAGAGGTGGATCACGTAGCCCCGGACGGTCCCCGCCACCACGCCGTCGTCTCCGGCGTATGCCGTGAAGCCCGCCGAAGGAGCCGCCTGGAGGACGTCCAGCCCGCCTCCGTGGTCGGGATAGGAGGACCACGCGAGCTCGGCTCCGGCGCTCCAGACCCCGAGCCGGTAGAGGCTGAGCCCGCCGAAGAGGACCCGCCCGCCGTCGGTGAGGGGGTCGGAGGTGGCGATCACGTGGCCCCCGATGCGGCCTGCGGCCCGGGATCCGAAGAGGGAGTAGGCCAGGGCCACATCGGTCTGGGACAGGGTGCTGCCGTCCTGGTTGTCGATCCCGGTCCACGCTCCACCGAGCTCCACGAGATGCCGGTACCCCACGCCGTACGTGCCGTAGAAACCCGCCGCCCACCCGTCGGACCTCACCCGGGACTCGGCGTAGGACACGGCGGAGCCGTAGGCGAGAGCGTCCCATTGGGACTGGGCCCCGGCGGGCGCGGCCAGGACGAGAAGGGCCCCGGCAGCCAGGACAGAACCCCACCGACCGGGGTGGCCCCGTCTCCCCGGGTGGTGGGCTCGCTCCACTGGCCGCGGGACCCGGCCGGCCCCGTCATGCAGGCGTGGCCGCACCCTGTCGGACCGTCTCGCCGACGGGCTCCTCTTTCCGTGTGTCCTCATCGATTCGTTCCATGTGAAGGTCTCCCACCCGGGCCGACTCGATCCAGCGGAACGGGTGGAGGACCACCTCGGTGCTCCATTGCCTCCGGAGGACGCCGGCGGTGACCTCTCCCCGGATCCGGCGCTCGTCCACCGCCTCCAGGGCGACCTTGACCGTTCCCAACCGGGGGACGAACGATCGGGCCAGGCGGACCAGACCCCTGCGCACACCCCGGGTCACAACGCCCACGGGGACGTGATCCTCCCAGTGGAGACCCGGCCGATACGCCAGGGGCAGGCGGGGCAGCGCCAGGAAGAGAGCCCTCAAGCAGGGGTCCCTGCCCTCGATCCGGTACGCGAACCAGGTCCCCTCGTGGGTGCCGAAGTAGAGCCGTCCCCGGCCCGAATCCAGGTAGAAGGTGCCGTCGGGGGCCATTCGCACCGTAAGCTCCAGCAGGCCCTGCCGCACGTCGGGGAAGCGGGCCCGGTCGCAGTCCGTGACCCGGAAGCGGTAGCGCTCGTCCAGCACCATCCCCATCCGGTTCTCCAGGCCCTTTTCCGGCGGCAGCGCCTCCACCGCCTCCCCGACCGCCGGCGTGTCGTTGGCGACGTACCCGTCTCCCACTCGGAACGAGACGAAGCTGAACGGGATCGTGGGGGCCCCCGCCCGGTCGCCGGCCTGGACCTGCACGTGGATGTGGGGCTGGGGAGAATAGCCCGAGTTGCCACAGAGCCCCAGGAGCGCGCCCCGTTCCACCCACGCGCCTTCCGATACCTGGATGGAGCCCTGGGCGAAGTGGGAGATCTCCACGTGGAAGCCCCGCTCGTCCTCCAGCATCACCAGGTTGCCCCAGTTGTGGACCCGGTCGGTGGTGCCGACGGGGTTGTCCGGCACCTCCGAAACGACCCGCACGACCCGCCCCTTCACCGGCGACAAGACGGGTTTGCGAAAGGCCAGGTAGTCCTCCAGTCGGCCGCCGTCGCCCCGGTGGGTCCGCCCGCTGTCGTCGGTGATGACGAAGTCGTAGGCGTAGCGCCATGGGCCCTTGTGGGTCCAGGGGCCGTCGAAGGCCTGCCAGACGGTCCACTCGCCGGCAAAGGGCAGGGCCAGCGTCCGGAGGGATCCGGGATAGCGCAGCGCCCCGCTGAGGTGCTCGTCCAGGATCTCTTCCGGGGTGCCCACGCTCCGGGCCAGGAGGGGAAATTCCACGAGCCCCAGGACGTAGACGAAGGTCAGGGTCACCACGTTGAAGGGAAACGCGAAGACCGGCAGGCCCCAACGGCTCCAGAAGATCTCCGCCGAGGTCAGGAGTACCGTCGAGGTGAGCACCGCCACGAGGGCCAGGAGATAGCTTCGGCCCGTGGGGACCAGGAAGACGCCTCCGAGGGCCATGGCGATGAGAATGAAGTTGAAGGCGTTCAGGTCCGCAAAGGCGGCCCCGGTGGAGCCGCCGAGTGCCGCCAGGGTGAGGGTGCCGGCATAGTAGCCCCCTGCGGCCAGGAGGAAGAGGATGCGGGAGCGGCTCAGGAGGACCAGCGCCAGGACGGCCCCGGCCAGCCAGGACGGGACGAAGAAGATGGCCCCCAGCGATCGCAGGAAGCCCCCGAGCCAGAGGGGCACGGCGGTCTCCAGCGCCGCCACCGGACGAGGATAGAGGGAGTCGACGTACAGGTTCGAGTAGTTCGACGCCGCCAGGTAGGTGACGGAGCTCACCAGCACGAAGGGAAGGCTCAGGACCGGAAGGCGCAGGTAGTGCCAGACGGCGCTGAAGAGGGCGTGGGTGAGGACGAACGCGGCGATCCCCGCCGTCACCGTGAAGAACAGGGTCAGGGGCGTCAGCCGGAAGAGATATCCGATGGAGAGCCCCACGAGGAGGGGGTTGTAGGTGTAGAATCCCGACTCCAGGAAGATCGACTTGAGCCCGATGAAGCGGGCGAAGACGTACGCCGCCGACACCGCCACCAGACCGGCGCCCGCCACGTTGGGAGCGATGGCGGTGACCGCCAGGATCAACCCCCCCAGCCTCCACCCCCGGAGGAAGAGGATCTCGGAGTAACTGCCGAGGACCGCCGTGACGTGGGTGCGAAGCGGGCCCGCCGCCGTCGGAGCGGGCTCGGGCCGGATGAGGCCCTCGGGATCGAAGGCGGGACGCACCGGCGTCTCAGCCGCGGGCCAGCCTGAGGCGGTCCGGAAGGCGCTCCCGCCGCTCCACGTCCGAGAGATCCTCACGCTCCCGGATGAGATCCACCGCCCCGTCCTCACCCACCAGCACCACCGCGGGCCGGTACTCGATGAACTGCATCCACTGGGTCACGTTGTAGGCCCCCACCGGCGAGAAGATGAGCCGGGTGCCCCGTCGGAGGGGTGGAAGGAGGAGGCCCTCGTCCAGCACGTCGATGTTCATGCACAGGGGGCCGTTCACCATGGCAGGCTCGTTCATCCCCTGCACCTCCCGGTCCAGCTCGATGTTGAACTTGTACCAGAAGGCGGTGAAGAGGTCGTTCACCCCGGCGTCCACCACGTAGGTCCGCCGTCCGTCGGGGAGGCGTTTGGTGGCGAAGACGGTGGTGACGAGGAAGCCCGCCTCGTCCACCAGCGCCCGGCCCGTCTCCAGGACGAGGCGGGGGAAGACGCCGGGAGGGAGGTTCTGGAACAGGGCATCGGTGATCCGTTCGGCGAAGGCGTCCACCGGGGGCACCGCCACGTCCGGCGGCAGGTACGTCCCTTTGAGCTTGTTCCTGGACGGGAAGCCGCCTCCCACGTCCAGGTACTCGATCTCGAAGCCGAACCGGTCCTGCACCTCGGTGGCGAATCGGGCCATCTTCGCCGTCTCCTGCCCGTAGGCGTCGGGGTCCAGGACGAAGGTGCCGATATGGGCATGGAGCCCGGTGAGCGTCAGGTGTCCCCGGGCGTGGATCCGCTGGACCGCGTCCCGGGCCTGCCCCGAGTCCAGGTTCAGGCCGAACCGGGTCCACTGGGGGTGGATGCCGGTGTCCATGTTCAGTCGGAGGCCCACGGGGATCTTCCGGCCCAGCTCCTGGGCGAGCACCTCCAGGTCGTGGATCTCGTCCAGATGGTCCACATGGATGCGGGCCCCCTCCTCCACCGCCGTCCGGAGGGCGCCCATGGGCTTGTGGGGTCCGTTGAAGAGGATGCTGTCTCCGGGCACACCCAGCTTTCGGGCCTTCTCGTACTCGAAGGCGGATACCACCTCGGCCAGCGCGCCCTCGTCGTGGAAGATGGCGCAGATCGCCTGCAGGTAGTTGGTCTTGTAGGACCAGGCCTGGACCACGTTCGGATACCGGGTGGCGAAGGCCTGGTGCACCTCCCGGTACTTCTCCCGGATGGCACGTTCCGAGAAGACGAAGAGGGGGGAGCCGAAGGTCCCCACCAGCTCGTCCACGGACGCACCGTCGATCTCGCGCCGGACCTTGCGGGCGTACATGGGGCTCGAGCCGAACTTGTTCAGATATCCCGTCTCCAGACGAAGGATGACGGGTTTCTCGTAGGCTTCCTTCATGGGGTCCCTTCCGATTCTCCCGTGGTGATCATCTTCTGGAACCGGTCCATTCCGGTGACCAGTTCATACGTGTACCGGACGAAGAGTTGGCCGGCTTCGTAGTCCCCCGGTTCGCCGTCGGGCTTCGGCAGGGCCAGGGCCCTGCGGACCATCCGGGCCGGAAGGTTCACGCCCACGCCCGTGGCCAGGTAGGACCATGCGGGGAAGCGGGGATTGATCTCTACCAGGTGCACCGTGTCCCCGTCCACGATGCACTCCAGCTCCATAGGACCCCTCCAGCGGTACTCCCGCATGAAGCGCTCCGTCGCATCGAGCATGGCAGGGTGTCGAATGGTGACTCCGGTCCAGACCTTTCCCAGCTCGGTGATCCACATCTTCTTCATCGCCACCTGGCCCAGCGTCCTCCCCTCTCCGTCCCCCACGGCCACCACGTTCAACTCGTCGCCCCGGACCACCTCCTGGACGATGATGGGGAGTCCCCACTCGGCGGCGAGCTTGTGGTACTCGCCCAGGGCTTCCCCGGAGGTGTGCGCCTGGTGGGCCTTGTAGAAGAGGCCCTTCACCATCACCGGGGTGCCGATCCGATCCACGGCAGCCTCCAACTCCGCCGCCGTGGACACGACCTCCGTCCGGGGAAGGGCCAGCCCGAGGGTGTCGGCGAGCTCCGCCAGCCGGTCCTTCCCCCTGAGCCGATACTGCTCCGGGGAGGGGACGAAGGTCTCGATACCGAGCTCCGCCAGCTCCCGTCGGTAGGTCATGAAGAAGGGCATCTCCGTGTCCAGCGTCGGGATCACGAAGTCCATCCCCGTCCGTTCGCGGATGTACAGGAGACGCTCCCGATAGGCGTCGTGGCCGGCGGAGGGGTAGGGGAGGAGGTATGCCTCGTCCACCACCCAGTCCATGTAGATCCCCGGCTCCATGGCGTCGTAGGCCAGCCCCACGATGCGGACCTCCAGGTCCGTGGCCTCCCGGAGGCTCCGGGCGACGCCGATCCCGGGCCCGGGGTTGTCCACGGCGTTGATCCCCGAGACCCCGACTGTCAGCATGGTGCGGGCCATGAGCGTCTCACAGGAGCCGGATGGTTCGCAGATGCTCCAGGAAGTCGTCCACGTCCCGGGACGCTTCCTCGGTCGAGACGTCGAACCTCTCCACCAGGCGGGCGACGAGCGCCTCGGTGCCGTCCTCTTCCCGGAGTCCCTCCAGAAGCACCAGGCCCGTGGGGTTCACGGTGAAGCTCTCCCCCGTCGTGGGGTCGAAGGCGAAGCCGTCGGGGTTCAGGGCCAGGCGACGAAGCCTCTGCATGGGTCCGCTCCGCATGGGGATGGAGCCGCCGGATCGCGTCTCCATGTCCATGGGACGGACCGGCGGGGCGCTGCGTAAAATATGCTCCGGGTTCAGCCCCGGACCTGTCCCGTCCCCCGCACCACCCACCGCTGGGTGGTCAGCTCCTCGAGACCCATGGGGCCGAAGGCGTGGACCCGTGTGGTGCTGATCCCGATCTCCGCACCCAGGCCGAGCTCACCGCCGTCGTTGAACCGGGTCGACGCGTTCACCATGGAGCACGAAGCCCCGCATCGTCGGACGAACTCCTCCTGCACGGCGGCATCCTCCGCCACCACCGCCTCGGTATGCCGGGACCCGTGGCGCTCGATGTGCTCCATGGCGGCATTCAGGTCCGGCACCACGCGCATGGCCAGCACGAGGTCCAGGAACTCGGTTCCCCAATCCTCCTCCGACGCCGGGACGGCCCCGTCCGCCAGGGCACACACGGCGTCGTCTCCCCGGACCTCGACCCCCGCGTCGGTGAGCGCCTGGACCAGGCCAGGCACCAGGGTGGGGGCCAGGGCGTCGTGGACCAGGACCGCCTCCGTGGCGTTGCAGGTCGCGGGGGCCGAGAGCTTTCCGTTGAGGATGATGGCCTGGGCCATCTCCGGATCGGCGCTGGCGTCCACGTAGACGTGGCACACCCCCTCGAAGTGGAGGACCGTGGGGATGCGGGCGTGTTCGTGGACGAACCGGATGAGGGTGTGGCCCCCCCGGGGGATGACCAGGTCGAGATACTCCTCCTGCCGGAGCAGTTCCCGGATGAAGTCCCGGTCGGAGGTGGTCACCAGCTGCACCACCCTGGGATCCACCCCATGGGCCGCCAGCTCTTCGTGGATCAGCTCCCGGAAGACCGTGTTGCTTGCGTTCGCTTCACGGCCGCCTTTGAGAAGGCAGGCATTGCCCGATTTGAAGCAGAGGGCGAAGGCGTCGATGGTGACGTGGGGTCGGGCCTCGTAGATCATCAGGATCGCGCCCAGGGGGGCCCGCACCTTCTGGACCCGGAGGCCGTTCTCCCGGTGCGCGTCCCGGGTGACCTGGCCCACCGGAGCCGGCAGTCCCACCACCACCTCCACGCCCCGGGCCGTCGCCTCCACCTTTGCGGGGGTGAGGGCCAGGCGCTGTCGCTTCGCCGTCCCCATCCCCGCCACCTCGGCCGCCTGGAGGTCTTCGCGGTTGGCGGCCAGGATCCGATCCGCCTGATCCCGGATCCGGGCGGCGAGGCCCGTGAGGACCCGGTCCCGGATTGCGTTGTCCAGCGCGGCCGACAGGACGGCGCCCTGGCGAGCGGCTGCGGCGACCTGTACGGCGTCGGGTACGGTGGTCTCGACCTTCAAGAGCGACTCCAGTCGGAGGGGGGGTGGCGGTTCATAGCGGTGGACCCAGGACCAGGTCCTCCCGCCGGATGATCTCACTGACGTAGCGGTACCCGAGGATGTCCTCGATCTCCTCGGCGCGTCGGCCCTTCAGGCGCCGGATCTCGTCGGCGGAGTACGAGACCAGCCCGACGCCGATCCAGCTCTCGTCGGGCCCCCGGACCTCGACCCGGGCGCCGATGGTGAAGGTCCCGTGCACGGAGACGATGCCGCTCGCCAGGAGGCTCGCCTTGCGGGTCACCAGAGCCTCCCGGGCGCCTGCGTCCACCACCAGCGTTCCCCGGGAACGACTCCGGACGGCGATCCAGCGCCGGCGCGCGCCCCCGTCCCAGACCTGGGGAAGGACCAGCGTGCCCAGATCCTCTCCATCCAGGAGCCGGGGAAGCACGGTGGGATCCCGACCGTCGGCGATGATCGTGGCCACCCCGGACCGGGCGGCGATCCTCGCCGCGGAGAGCTTGGCTCCCATCCCGCCCACGCCGGTGGCGCTCCGGGCGTCGCTCACGTGCTCCATGAGGAGGGCCGCGTCGTCGGTGACGTCGATGCGGGCACCGCTTCCACCGTCCCGGCGTACTCCGTCGGTCTGGGAGAGGAGACAGAGCAGCTCGGCGCCCACCACCGACGTCACCAGCGCCGCCAGGTGGTCGTTGTCCCCCACCCGCTGCTCGTCGTCGCTCAGGGCATCGTTCTCGTTGATGACGGGAACCACGCCGGCTTCCAGGAGGTGCAGCAGCGTGTGCCGTGCGCTCAGGAATCGCCTTCGATTCTCGATGTCCTCCGCCGACATCAGCAACTGCGCGGCCCCCAGTCCGTGGGCGGCGAAAGCCTGGATCAGCGCTTCCATGAGGAGGGGCTGGCCGATGGAGGCTGCGGCCTGGCGAGCCACCACG
>JARRPL010000123.1:0-8102 GCA_037382905.1 Gemmatimonadota bacterium
ATGTCCGTGCTCATGGTAGTGGACAGCTCCATCTTGGCCTTCTCGGCCGCCTCCTTGAGCCGCTGGAGCGCCATGGAGTCCTTGGACAGGTCGATGCCCTGATCCTTCTTGAACTCCTCGACGAGCCAGTTGATGACCTTCTGGTCGAAGTCATCCCCACCCAGGTGGGTGTCGCCGTTCGTGGCCTTCACCTCGAAGACCCCGTCGCCCAGCTCGAGAATGGAGATGTCGTACGTGCCCCCACCGAGGTCGAACACGGCGATCTTCTCGTCGTTCTTCTTGTCCAGACCGTAGGCCAACGCAGCCGCCGTGGGCTCGTTGATGATCCGCAGGACCTCCAGCCCGGCGATCTTGCCTGCGTCCTTCGTCGCCTGCCGCTGGGAGTCGTTGAAGTAGGCCGGCACCGTGATGACGGCCTGGGAGACCTCGGTGCCGAGATAGTCTTCCGCCGTCTGCTTCATCTTCTGAAGGATCATGGCGGAGATCTCGGGAGGCGTGAACGTCTTGCCCGCATTGGGAACGTTCACGGTGACCCGGTCCTGACCGTCGTGGTGGACCTCGTAGGGCACCAGCTTCTCCTCCTCCTGCACCTCGGCGGCCTTCCGGCCCATGAAGCGCTTGATGGAGAAGATCGTGTTCTCGGGGTTGGTGATGGCCTGGCGACGAGCGACCTGCCCCACCAGACGCTCTCCGTCCTTCGTGAAGGCCACGACCGACGGCGTCGTACGGCCGCCCTCGGCGTTGGGGATGACGACGGGCTCACCACCCTCCATCACCGCCACTACCGAATTGGTCGTGCCCAGGTCGATTCCGATGACCTTACCCATAAGCGATGTCTCCTTGGATGTCGCGAGTTCGATTCGTAGGATTCCATCGGACCGGACGGGTCCCGACCCGAGCTACCACCTCCGAGTTGCAATGAACGTGCCGGATCCGACACCCCTCTCTGGAGCGAATCGTCTCGCATTTTCAGCCATTTTGGCCGTGTGCGGTCAGGCTGCGGCCACACTGGCAGGTCTCGGCCACCCGCTGAAATGACGGGCCGGCGCTCCCAGGGACCCCTCCACCGTCTCGAAGGTAGGCGTGCCTCATGTTTCCGCTGAAAGACGACAACCCCGCCGAGCTGCCCCCCATCGTCACCGTGGCCCTGATCCTCGTGACGGGGGCCGTCTGGCTCCTGGTCCAGGGCGCGGGATTCTCGCAGGAGGCCATGCTGTCCTCCGTCTGCAACCTCGGCGCCATCCCTGCCGAGATCACGGGGGGTGCCGGCGCCTGGGATCAGAGTCCCTGCCAGGCCGGGGGACTCCGGATCGCTCCCCTCTTCACCTCCATGTTCCTCCACGGCGGGTGGGGTCACCTCATCGGGAACATGTGGTTTCTGTGGATCTTCGGGAACAACGTCGAGGATTCCATGGGCCACCTGCGCTTCCTTCTGTTCTACGTCCTCTGCGGGCTGGCAGCGGCGGGGGCCCACGTGATGGCGGACCCGTCATCGACCCTTCCCATGGTCGGCGCCAGCGGCGCCATCAGTGCCATCATGGGGGCGTACCTCCTCCTCTATCCCAAGGCCAAGGTCAAGACCGTCATCTTCATCATCATCTTCTTCTCGGTGGTGGAGCTCCCGGCCTTCCTGTACCTGGGCTACTGGTTCCTCCTCCAGCTCTTCGGGGTGTTGGGCCCCGCGGTGGGAGGGGGCGTGGCCTTCTGGGCCCACATCGGCGGCTTCGTGGCGGGACTGGTCCTGATCCTGGTGTTCCGGAATCCGCGTCTGGTCCGGGCGAAGCGGGCTCACGTCACGCTCCCCCGGGACGAGATCCGTTTCGGAGGGTGGATCTGATTCGGTAGTTTGAAGATCCGGCAGCTTCCTCTCCATCGCCCCCCGGCAGGAGCATCGACCCCGGATGACGCCCGAACAGATCGAGGCGGCCCGAGAGGCCCTCGCGGCCCGGATTCCGGGGCCTCCCGGGGTCCACGTGGTCCTGGGTTCCGGACTCTCTCCGCTGGCGGATTCGGTGGCCCAGGGCCTGTCGATCCCCTTCGAGGAGATCCCGGGACTCCCGGTGCCCACGGTGGCGAGCCACCAGGGTCGCTTCGTCGTCGGTACCCTGGAGGGGATGCCCGTCCTGATCCAGGCGGGGCGCTTCCATCTCTACGAGGGCCACGAGGCCGACATGGTGGCGGCGCCGGTCCGGCTGGGCCGTGCCCTGGGAGCCCACACGCTGGTGGTCACGAACGCAGCCGGAGGGATCCGGGCCGGGCTGGTTCCAGGCTCCCTCGTCCTGATCCGTGACCACCTGAACCTCCAGGGTCGTTCCCCCCTGACCGGTCCGGTGCGCCCGGGGGAGGGGCGCTTTCCCGACATGACCGAGGCCTACGACGGCCGACTCCGTCACCGGGCGCTGGAGGTGGCGGCGCGCCTTGGGCTCGGACTCACCCCGGGGGTCTACGCCGGGCTGTCCGGACCGGCCTTCGAGACTCCGGCGGAGATCGAGATGCTGGCCCGCCTGGGCGCCGACGTGGTGGGGATGTCCACGGTTCCCGAGGTCCTTGCGGCCCGGGCCGGGGGGATGCGGTGTCTCGGACTGTCCCTGGTGACCAACCTCGCCGCCGGCCGATCCCGCCGGCCCCTCTCTCACCAGGAGGTGATGGAGGTGGCCGGAGAGGGCGGGACGCGCCTGGAAGCGCTGGTCCGAGGGGTGCTTGCCCGGATGGCCGAAGGGGAATGAGGACGTCAGCGCTCGCGGTCGTCGGGGACTCGAGCCCGGGCGGGCACGAAGTGGCTCAAGGGCCCATGGCCCGCCCCGAGCCCCGGCGCCGCCCCCATCGCGCGACGGACGAAGTCGATTCCCAGATCCACCGCGGACTCCAGGTCGTGGCCCAGGGCCAGCGATGCCGTGATGGCGGCGGAGAGTGTGCAGCCGGTGCCGTGGGTGCTCCGTGTGGCCAGTCGGGGGCGCCGCCAGGTGCGTTCCCCGCCGGCGTGAACGAGGACGTCCACCGCTTCGTCGCCCTCCAGGTGTCCACCCTTGACGAGAACCGCGCCCACTCCCCGCTCCAGGAGCCGGGCGGCGGCGGCGCGGGCGTCCTCCACGGTGGTGATGTCCATTCCGGCGAGGAGCCGGGCCTCGTGAAGGTTCGGGGTCACCAGGGTCGCAAGGGGCAGGAGTTGCTCCGCGAGGGCCGACTCGGCGTCGGCCTCCAGGAGTCGGTCTCCACTGCTGGCCACCATCACCGGGTCCATCACGTAGGAGGCCTCCCCCATTCCAGCGACCCCTTCGGCCACGACCCGTACGAGCTCCGAGGTGGCCAGCATTCCCGTCTTGAGGGCTACCGGGGGCAGATCCGCTCGCAAGGCGTCGAACTGGGCCCGGACCATCTCCACCGGCACCGGGTGCACGGCGGTGACCGCGCGGGTGTTCTGGGCCGTCACCGCCGTGACGACGCTGGTCCCGAACACACCGAAGGCGTGGAAGGTCTTGAGGTCCGCCTGGATGCCGGCGCCGCCGCCGGAGTCGGAGCCGGCGATGGTCAGCACCACCGGAGGAGCCGTCTCACTCATGTGATCGATGGGAGATCCGGGGGAAGGGGAGAGGGGTTGGAGGGCGAAGGATACCGGCCTCCCCGGGTGTCCGTTCCCATGACCTTCGGGGCGTGGCCGTGGAGCTGAGTCGAACGCGAAGGCGTCTGTTGGGCCGCCTGCACGGCCGCAGGACCCGGGAGCGTGAAGGGCTCGTCCTGGTCGAGGGCGTACGGGCGGTTCAGGAGGCACTGACCCAGGGCGCCGAGCCACGCTTCGTCCTGCTGACCCGCGAGTTCCGGGCGGCGGGGTGGCCCGGCCTCGAGCTCCGGCTGGAGGGCGTGTCGGACGTCCAGGAGATTCGGGAGGACGAGATGTACGAGGTGGCGGGCACGGAGACGCCCCAGGGCGTTCTCCTGGTGGCGGACGAGCCGGAGATCGATCGTGCCGCCGTGTGGGCCCCGGGGGCCTCCCGGGTGTTGATCCTGGACGGGGTTCAGGATCCCGGGAACGTCGGGACCCTCATCCGGGTCGCCGCGGCCTTCGGATGCAGCGCCGTGGTCGCGTTGGACGGGACCGCCGATCCCTGGAGCGCGAAGGCGCTGAGAGCGGCCGCCGGGACCTCCTTCCGCCTGCCGGTGCTCCGGCAGCGCTGGGACGACGTACGAGTCTCGCTGGATCTCTGGGGCGGCGGCCTCCTGGTGGCGGACGCTGGCGGTCGGCCCGTCGCCGGCGGAAGGCCCCCGGGCGCGTGGGCACTGGCACTCGGCGGCGAGGGGGACGGGTGCCGTCCCGAGCTCACGGCGCGGGCGGACACCGTCGTGTCCGTTCCCATGCCCGGAGGGGTCGAATCCCTGAACGTCGGCATCGCAGGGGGGATCCTCCTGTACGAGCTCACCCGGAACGAACCCGAGCCCGAGGTCCGTACCTGATGGAGATGTGGTTGTTCGTTTCCCTGGCGGGCCTCCTGGGACTCGCGTTGGGCTCCTTCCTGAACGTGTGCGCCCTGCGGTGGCCGCAGGACGAGTCGGTGGTGTCGCCTCCCTCCCGATGTCCGTCCTGCGGTCGGGGTGTCCGTTGGCACGAGAACATCCCCGTCCTGGGATGGATCCTGTTGCGGGGCCGCTGTGCCGGTTGCGGCGCCCCGATCTCCATCCAGTATCCATTGGTGGAGCTGGCCGTCGGACTGGTCTGGGCCGCGATGGTCTGGCAGCACGGGGTGTCCTGGGAGGCCCTCCGGGGGGCGGTGTTCCTTACGATCCTGCTGGGGATCGCCGTGAGCGACGCCCGCTTCTACATCATCCCCGACGAGTTCTCGCTCGGGGGGGCGGTGCTGGGTCTCGCGCTGGCCTTCGCGCCCGGCGGTCCCACCTTCCTGGAAGCCCTCACCGGCGCCGTGGTCTGGGCGGTCGGGCTCTGGCTGGTGGGTCGCGCCGGGACCTTCTACATCCGGCGAACCAACCCCCAGCGGTTGGACGACATGGGTGTCGACTCGGCCCTCGGCGGGGGGGACGTCAAGATGATGGCGTTGGTCGGGGCCTTCATCGGAGTCTGGGGGGGTGCCCTGACCATCTTCCTGGGTTCGGCCGTGGCGGTCCTGGTGTTCGGCCTGGCCCGCCGGCTCACGGACCGGTTGATCCCCTTCGGCATCTTTCTGGCCGCCGGAGCCACCATCAGCTACGTGTGGGGCCGGGACATCATCGACTGGTACATGACCACGGTGGTCGGACGGTAGGGGCCCCCCGACTCACGGGTCGGAGCAGTCCCGCTGGAAACCGCAGTTCAGGCAGATCACCTTGCAGTGACGGTCCAGTACCGGACCGCCGCACAGCTCGCAGTAGTGCCCGGGCGTGCCCCGCTCCACGCGGCCCTGGCGCCGGGGGTCCTGCTCCTTCGGGATCTCGCGGTCCGGGCGACCACCCATCAGTCGCCCTCACCGCCGGGCATCGAGTCCAGGCCTTGGCGGAGGTAATCCCGGGAGAGTGCCACGTAGTGTTCCCCCCCGCCCTCCACCCAGGACTCGGATCGTCCCTCCAGCACCTTCTTGACCGACGCCGGGACTCCCGCCACCAGCGTTCGGTCCGGGACCTCGAACCCCTGCTTCACCACCGAACCGGCCGCCACGACGCATCGGTTCCCGATCCGGGCATTCTGGAGGATCACGGCGTTCATGCCGATGACGGTCTCGTCTCCGATGGTGCAACTCTCGAAGACGGCCCCGTGGCCCACCGTGACGTCCCGACCCACGACGGTGGGCGCCCAGTCCCCCACGTGCACCACGCATTGATCCTGGATGCTGGTACGGGGTCCGATGACGATGGGATGCTCCGGGTGGTCCCCTCGCAGGACCGCGCCGAACCAGATGCTGGACTCGGCCTCCACGCGAACGTTCCCGATGAGGACGGCGGTGGGGGCCAGGAAGGCCGACGGGTGGATCTGGGGACGGACGCCGTGAAACGGAAGGACCAAGGCCATCAGGCGCCGCCTCCGGCCTCGGCCCGCTGATCCCCGTTCTCCTCGCGTCGGATGCGGACCCGGACGACGTGGGTGTCGGTGGCCTCGAGAATCTCGAGCGTGACACCGCCCCGGGTGAGGGTCTCGCCGGCGTCGGGCACATAGCCGAGCTCGTCCAGGATGAAGCCGTTGAGGGAGCGGTGATCATCCTGGGGCAGTTCGACCGTGAAGGCCTCGTTCACCTCCCGGAGATCGACGCCCCCGTCGGCCACCCACTCGTCGTGGGCCACCCGCTGGAGGTCCTCCTCCTCCCGGTCCGTCTCATCGACGATCTCTCCCACCAACTCCTCCAGGACGTCTTCGAGGGTCACCAGGCCGTCGGTGCCCCCGAACTCGTCGGCAACGATCCCCATGTGGATTCGCCGGCCCTGGAAGTCCCGGAGCAGCTGGGCCAGGGAGATGGAGCCGGGGACGAAGAAGGGTTCGCGGGCCAGCGCGGCGAGGGGGGTGTCCTTGCCTCCCGCCACCCACGTCTCGTAGGCCTCGCGCACGTACACGATCCCCGTGATGTCGTCCACGGAATCGCCGTAGACCGGCACGCGGGAATAGGGCACCTCCGGGAGCTGGGCCACCACCTCCGCGAGAGGCGTGCTCTCCCTCCAGGCGAAGATGTCCACACGGGGCGTCATCACGTCGACGGCGCACAGCTCATCCAGCCGGAAGGCCCGCTCCACCAGAACGTGCTCCTCCAGGTCGACCACCCCCTCCTCCCTCCCGAGGATGGCGATCTCCCGGACCTCCCGCTCCGACCGGTTCTCTCCACCGTCCCGGTCCCGGCCTGCCAGGACCTCTTCAAGCCGAATGAAGGGAGAGAGGATGAAGCCGAAGCGTTCGATGGAGCTCAGGAAGATGGGTGCGGCGACCAGGGCCATTCTCACGGGCCGCCGTCCCGCCAGGGCCCGCGGAAGGATCTCGGCGAAGAAGAGGACGAGGGGGAGTGCGGCAGCCAGATAGAGGACGGCGGACCGGGTGCCGGACGTGGAGGCACCCAGCGCCACCACGAGACCCAGTGCCGTGAAGTTGAGGAGCGTCGCCAGCACGTGGACCGCCCCCCGGAGCGTCGGAGGCTGGCCTCGGATCTGCGCCAGGGCCATCGCCCCGTCGAACCCCTCTTCCACCAGCGTCCGGAGGCGGGTGGACGTGACGGAATACACCGCCGATTCGCCGGCGGTGATCAGCGCGGAGATGAAGACCAGAAGGAGGACCGCTGCAGCCCAGAGCGCCGTCACGGTCCCCCCGACCCGGTACTTCGACCTACGTCCATTGGCGACTCTGTTCGATGAGCTCCGCCACCACGTCCCGCGGCCTGCGGCCGTCGGCCTCCGCCTCGAAGTTCAGGACCACCCGGTGGGCCAGAACCGCGGGAGCCACCGCCCGCACGTCGTCGTAGGAGGGCACGGCGTCCCCTCGGGACGCTGCCCTGGCCTTCGCTCCGAGGACCAGGTACTGGCTTGCCCGGGGCCCAGCCCCCCAGGCGATGTAGCGCTTGGTGATCTCCGGCGCCTCCTCGTCCAGGGGACGGGTCGCCCGTGCCAACCGGACCGCCAGCGCCACCAGGGACGGCGACACCGGAACGCGGCGGACGAGCTTCTGAAGCTCCACCATCTCACCGGCGGTGACCACCGGACTCACCGACGGGCGGGCCCCGCCGGTGGTGGTCATGGCGATCTCCTCCTCCTCCGAGCGCGTCGGATAACCGATCTGGAGCTCCAGCATGAAGCGGTCCAGCTGGGCTTCCGGCAACGGATACGTCCCTTCCTGCTCGATGGGATTCTGGGTCGCCAGGACGAAGAAGGGCGGCGCCATGGGATAGGTCTGCCCCGCCGCAGTCACCACCCGCTCCTGCATGGCCTGGAGCAGGGCCGCCTGCGTCTTGGGCGGTGTCCGGTTGATTTCGTCCGCCAGGACGATGTTGGCGAAGATGGGACCTTTGACGAACCGGAAGACGCGACGGCCTGTGGAGCGATCCTCCTCGATGACCTCGGTGCCCGTGATGTCGGTGGGCATGAGATCCGGCGTGAACTGGATGCGCGAGAACTCCAGATCGAGGGCCTCGGCCACCGTGGAGACC
>JARRPL010000124.1:0-13545 GCA_037382905.1 Gemmatimonadota bacterium
ATCCTCGGTCATCCAGGAGGCGCTCCAACTCCTGGTACGCCGGTGTGTCCCGGAACTCACACAGGAGGAGGCGAGGCCACAGGGAGGCGGGCGCATCGTGGAAGAAGCGTGTCAGGACGGGGGGCTCCAACCCCTCGATGTCGATCTTGAGGATATCCACCCGATCGAGTCCCGCATCGGCCACGATGCGAGCCAGCGGGCGGACCGGGACCTCTACCGCGCCGCCCCCCGCGGCGGGGGCGTGCCCCGTCTCCGGGTCCGCCAGGGTATTCTCTCCCTGGTTGGCGCCGTGGATGTGGAGGGTGGCGGTGCCCTCCCGGTCTCCGGCGGCCACCGCCACCACCTCCACGTTGTCCCATCCGTTCGTGGCCAGATTGAATCGAAGACGCCGATTCAGCGCCGGCTCCGGCTCCAGCGCCAGGATGCGGCAGCGGGGCCCCAGGAGGTGCAGGAGCCACCAGGTATACGCACCGAAGTTGGCCCCCACGTCCACCATGACGGCTCCGGGCTCTGCGAAGTCCCGGATCACGGCCCGCTCCGTCCGGTCCCAGCTGTCGGGCATGAAGAGGAGCCGTCCCTCGGAGATGTTCCCGGTGGCCTGAAAGCGGAGCCGGTGTCCCCAGAGGCGGTCGTCCACCATCCCGTGGAGCTTGCGCCGGGCCAACCTCCGCAGGGGCAGGGCCAGCTGCTTGATGCCCGCCACGGGGGGCACCGCTCGGGTGAGGGAGGTCAGGAATCGTGCGCTCCCCTCCATCCGCCTCGCACCCCAGGGCTCGAGCTCGGTGGGGTCCGGAGTCGGGGAGCCCGGGTCGGGCCGGGGAGAAGAGGACATGGGACAGGGGCGAAGGAGGAACGGCTGGTCGAGTGAAGATAGAACGAGGTCGCCGCCGGCGCCGGTGTGGATGCCCGAAGGGCGCCCTCAACGCCGTCCGAGCACCTCCGTGTAGACCGCCCGGTTTCCCTGGACCATGGCTGCGACGGAGCGCTCCTCCAGCACGAAGCGCCGAGCTTCGCGCCCCATGCCGGCGCATCGCTCCGGGTCCCCCAGGAGCTGGATGAGGGCCTCGGCCAGGGCCCCGGCGTCCCCCGGAGGGACCAGGAGCCCGGTACGCCCGTCCACCACCACTTCGGGGATCCCCCCGGCCCGGGTCCCCACCACCGGCAGGCCGGCGGCACCCGCCTCCAGGAGGGCCACCCCCAGCCCCTCCATGAAGGCGGGGTGCACCAGGAGGTCCAGGCAGGGAAGAAGCTCCGGCAGGTCCTCCCGGAACCCCCCCATGCGCACCACCTCGTCCAGCCCCCTGTCCAGGATGGTCCGCCGGATCTCTTCCTCCCGGGGGCCCCGGCCGAAGAGGACGAATCGGGCCCGGGGGACGGCCTGCACCACCGTGGGAACCGCCTCCAGGAGGACGTCGTGCCCCTTCCGGGCGATGAGCTGGGCCGCCATCCCGGCGATCCGATCCTCCTCCGACAGCCCCCACTCCTCCAGGAATCTCCCCCGGTTCCGGCACTCGTGGGGCCGGCTGGCTCCGTCCACGGCGCTCCGGACCGTCACGACCTGGTCCGGCGCGACCCCCTCGGAGAGGAGCACCCGGCGGATCTCCTCCGAAATGGCGATGACGCGGTCGTAGGCGGCGTACTTCCGGCGGGCCAGCCAGGAGGGTTCGGGGTTGTCCACCCGCCGACTCAGTACCACGGGCAGCCCCGCCCACCGAGCGGCGGCCCATCCCAGGGTGTCGGCGCCCCGGCGGGAGTGGAGGTGGACCAGCTCGGGCCGGATCCGGGCCAGGAGCTTCCGGAACCGGGAGACGAACAGCAGGTCGGCCTCGCCGGAGAAGGGGAGGGTCTCCACGCCCAGTCCCCGGGCTCGGGCCTCCCGGGCGATGGCGCTTCCCTCGGGCACCACCGGGACGGCCTCGTCGCCCAGCGCCTGCAGCCCCGCCACGATGTGGAGAACCTGGACGCCTCCCCCGTAGAGGTGCCGTCCCGTCTCCAGGTGGACGGATCGGATCGGGTCCGAAGGCGTCTTCACGGCCCCCCGTCCTCCACGGCCCCCAGAAGCTCCCGGGCCGCGGCCACCACCTCCCCCTCCCTGATGAGTTGCATACAGGTATAGTCTCCGCCGCAGATGGGGCCGCCGGTGCGAATGGTGCACGGAGAGCAGGCCAGGTCGTGGCGGATCATCCGAGCCACGGGGGTGGGCGCCACCGTGTACCCGGAGGGTCCGAAGAGGCACAGGGTCGGCCTCATGAACCCGTGGGCCGCGTGGGTGAGTCCCGTGTCCACCCCCACCACGAGGGTGGATTCCGCCACGAGGGCCATGGCCTCTCCCAGCGACGTCTTCCCCACCAGATCCACCACCCCCTCCCCGGCATCCGCCAGGACCCGATCCGCCGCCGGACGGTCCGCGGGACCACCGGCCAGCACCACCGGGAGGTCCAGCTCCTCCCGGAGCCGGCGGGCCAGGGGCCCCCAGCGTGACTCGACCCAGTGTTTCCAGGGCCGCGTCGTGAAGGGGACCAGGAGGATGTAGCGCTCCCCGACGCCCTCCTGGTCCAGCCGCGTCCGGGCACGGTCCCGCAGCCCGGGGGCCAGGACCAGGTCGAGCTGCCAGGGAGAGGTGTCCAGCCCGATCCAGTCCGCGAACAGGCGGGGGTCGGCGCTCATGTACTGCACCTCCAACCCCGTGGGGTGGACCTGGTGCATGACGTACCCGCTCCCCTCCTTGGAGCCCAGGCCCAGTCGGAGGGGGGCGCCGGACCACAGGGTCACCAGGCTGCTCCGGGAGAGCCCCTGCATGTCCAGCGCCACCTCGTACCGACGCGCCCGCAGCGTCTCCCGAAAGGCGGTGAACTCCTGCCAGAGCTCCCGGAGCCGGCCGGCCTTCAGGAGCTTCTTCCACCGGGGCCGGTCCCACACGAGCACCTCGTCCAGCTCCGGGTGGTGCTCCACCACGTCCCGGGCGGCAGGCTCCACCACCCAGGTCAGGTGGGTCTCGGGGTAACGCCTCCGCAGGGCCCGGATGATGGGAGTGGCGAACATGACGTCGCCCCGGGCGCTGAGCCGCACCACCAGGATGGCCCGGGGGTTGTCCGGAAGCTCGGGGCGGGGCGGGACCCGACCGCTGCGGTGCAGGCGTTGCGCCATGGGGATGGGGGAGAGGAGCCGGACGACGAGGAATCGTTGTAACATAGTGCCCGATCCCTCTCGGAGCCTCCGTTCCTCGGACCGTGCCGGGCCCCTGGTGGCCCCTTCGCTGCCCTCACCCCTCTGGCGAGGCGCGGGTCACACCATCCGGGTCGCGTCGGCTTCGAAGAGGGACCGGGGTCGCCCGAAGGTCTCCTCGGTGGCCCCAGCGATCCGATCCAGGATGTCCTGGGTCGACTCGTACAGCCCCTCGGCCTCGTCCATGCTGTCGCCGATGGCGGTGACGCCGAGCTTCCCATACTGGGAGAGGGCCCCGATCATGAAGAAGAGGACGCCCTTGAGCCCCTGGTGCCGGAAGTGGATCCCGTATTCCACCATGAGATCCAGGAGGTCGTCGGGGAGGAGACCCCGGTACGCCGGGGATTTCAGGTTGTCGGTGGCGTAGTAGAACTTCGGCCGCCCGTCGGCGGCCACGTAGAGCCCCGACGACTGGTCCAGGCCGCCTCCCGCCAGGAACTCCAGCGCCATGAAGGGCGGGGTGGTGCCCCCCATGCGGAGGTTGATCTCCACCGCGTACACCTGCCAGGGGCCGTCTCCCCGCCGGAGCACCACGAAGTCCACGCCGAACCGACCCAGCGCCCCCCGACGGGCCAGCACCTCCCCGATCCTCCGGGCGGCCTCCAGGATCGGCACCCGATAGTCCTCGTCGGCAGGGAACCGGCATCCCAGGTAGGCCTGCCCGGTGGAGCCCCCCAGAACCTGGTCGTGGGTGGAGATGACCTCCAGCGTCCCGTCGGGGTGTACCTGCATCTGGACCGAGGGGGACTCCACCTCGTCTCCCTCCACCCACTCCTCCACGATCCCTCCCATCTCGCCCAGCTTCCGCAGGAATCCGCCCAGCGTCTCCCGGTCCCCGGGCCACTCCATCGTCTCGAGTCCCCGGGCGATATCCAGAACCCGCGAGGCTCGGTCTTCCGGAAGATCCGGAGGGAACCGGTAGAGTCCGTTCCCCTCGCCTGCGAAGCTGTCGTTGAGCTTGACGACGGCCTTCCGGAGTCCCGGGCGGAGCTGGACGAGAGCTTCCAGGGCGGAGACGACCTCATCCCGGGTCCGGACGTTCTCCGTTCCCGCGGCGTGGGCCACCCCAGCCTCCTTGAAGATCTGCCGGGAGCCCGACTTGGTGCCCATCCAGAGGAGGTCCGGGTCCACGGCGTTCAGGGGGATGCCCAGCTCCACGGCCAGGCGTCGCTCCAGGGCGGTGGAGTTGTAGCACGTCAGATAGGCCTGGGCGGGGTCGCCGATGAAGCGGCGCATCCGTTCCAGGACCCGGGGGCGCTCCAGGATCTTCTGCGTCAGCGGCCTGGAGCTTCCGTCGTACAGCGACAGCACCATGAGCCGGTTCCGGGCCTGGCTAAGGGGCATTCCCGGAAGCAGCTGCAGGTAGTACTCCAGGATCTCCTGGTGCACCGGCTGGCTCGTGACGTAGATGACCCGTGCGTGGGGGTTCGCCAATCGGATCAGGGTGAACAAGAGCCGCTCCTCGTAGAAGGCGGAGCCCTCCACCTTCGCCAGCTCCTCCTGATTGACGCTGATGGACGGGATCACCACCGCCGTGTGCGTCTCGCGGGTGCTGCGGTACGCCCGATAGATCTGGGGAAGCCGCTCCTTCAGGGCGGCGAATCTCTGGAGCTCGAGCTCGGACCCCAGCGGGCCGAGGATGGATGGGTCCGTCACGAATCGTTCTCCCGGAGGTCCGGCGGCCCCGATGGCCCCCGGTATCGGAGCCTAGGGGTTGGGATTCTTCCCGGAAAGGGGGGGTGGCCATCTCCCCGATCCCCTCCGCCACCCGCGTCCTGGACGTCGTCGAGGAACGAGGTCCGATGGACGCACGTCATCTCCGTTCCACGGCGTCGTCCCGACACCCGGACCGGAGGGCCGAGGACCAGGGCTTCGCTCCCGGACCCGTTCAGCGTCCGTGCTCGAACAGCGCCCGGAACCCGTAGTAGAACCCGATGGCCAGCACGTCGTCCCCGCGGGTACCGGTGGCGTCCCTGCTGTCGTCGCCCCTGAACTCCACGTAGGCGTAGGCGTTGTCCGTAGGATGCCACTCCCCTCCCAGGACCCCGTAGCGAACCCGATAGTCGTCGTCGACCCGGGGATCGTCGGTATCGGGGTCGTATCCCACGTACCCGCCCAGCAGGGCGAACGGACCGAATCTGAACTTACCCACCACTTCGAGGCCTTCTGCGTCGAAGGCGAGCGGGACCTCCCCCGGGTCCGTCGACGTGGTGCCCGGGACCCCTACGAGATCCCCGTTGTCCTGGCGGGCGTAGACCGCCCCGACTTCGAACCGGTCGGCCTCGTAGCGGCCCCCCACGGCGAAGTACTGGCCGTCGTCGTCGATGGCGAGGCCGCTTACGGCGTCCCGAAAAGCGTCTCCGTAGAAGGAACGCGTGTAGGAGGCTCCCAGGTGGAGCCCAGGCAGGATCCGGACCCGGGCGGAGGCTCCCGCTCCGTCGACGACCCGGTCGTTCGTCGCGTTCTGGAACTGGGTCTGCACACCGACCTCGACGATGTCCAGGAGGGTGTTCCGGTAGATGAGGGCCTGGTCGGCCCGCCCGGTGCCGGTCTCACCGCCGTCGCTGGACGCGGGATATGCGATGCTCCCGACGCCGCCGCCGAAGACGTTGAGGCGATCCGCGGTGTAGCCCGCCACGTCGTAGTGGACCGACTTCTGCTTGCCCAGTGCAAGGGACCCCACCGCTCCCAGGTCGATGCCGACGAACCCCACACGGAGTCCGAACGCATTCACCTCCCGCGTGGTCAGGCCGAACTCCCCGTCGGTGGACGCCCCCGGATTGAACAGGCGGTCGTTCTGGAAGATGTTGATCTGCCACTCCACCCCACCGAACATGCGGATGGTGGAGCCGGCGCTGACGTTCAGGCCGATCCACGAGGCGTTGTCCTGCATCTCTGCCTCGCCGCCGTAGGCCGCGACATGCCCGAGCAGTCTCGAATACAGCTCGGCCTCTCCGCTGAATCCTTCCGTCGGCTCCTGAGCCTCGACGGCGGCCGGCAGGAGCGTCGCCCACGCCAGGGCGAGGAGGGCGACGGCGGACATCGATGGGGGTTTAGGGCCGGTTCGGATCACCGTGGCGCTCTTGTCGGGGAAGGGTCGGGGGACGCGGTGGAGCGCACGTCCAATCGTCGAGGGGCAGCGTAAGGGTGCCGTGACATTCCTGCCAGGCCGTCTGTCCCCCGGGGCCCGGGAGCCTCGAAGCGGGGCTCAGGCGGCGGAGGTCGCCTCGCTCCTGAGGTAGGCGTGGTGGTCGTGATGGAGCCCGTCGTCGGGAAGCGCCTCCCAGAGCACGCCCAGATCCTCTCGGATCCGGTTCTTGTAGAAGGCCGGCAGGCTCTGGGTCTCCCTGTGGTGGAAGCGGTGCACCTCCGGGTCGGAGCGCAGCAGATCCCGGATGCGGGCGTGATGCCGCACCCGGTCCATCCGCTCCGAGGAGATGCCCCGGACCACGTTCATCAGCTTCGGGATCATCCCCCGGTTCGCCAGGAAGCGACGTCCGATGCGGGAGGCCGAATAGGCGTACTCCTCCAGATCCACGAGCCTTTCGTAGAACCCGTGCCAGGCGTAGTTCCGGGGGACGACGTTCATCGACTGGCTGGCGTCCAGGAAGTGGAAGGGGAAGGGAAGGACGCGCCCCTCGCGCTGCAGGGCCAGGTTGAGGGGAGCCGCGCGACCGAAGGCCGACAGAAGCGAGAAGACGGGGAAGGCCCCGGGCGCCAGGTCGACGAAGCGTTTGGTGAGCTCGAAGGGCTCGTCACCCTCGTCGGTGTCCAGCCCGAGCACGAAGTTGGTCTGCACGTACGGGATGTAGCGCATGACCATGTTGATGTGGTCCGCGACACGCCGGACCTTCTCCATCCCCGTGTCCCGGCCGGTCTTCGCCTTGTTGCCCAGCGCGAACCAGGACTCGATGCCCGGCAGGATCACCTTGAAGCCGTTCTTCCGCAGGCGCTGCAGATGCGGCTCCGACAGGAGCGACAGGCTGCTCTCGGCCATGAAGTCGATGCTCCCCGGGGGGACCACTTCCTCGATGGCGCCCAGGTAGTCGTCGAAGCGGACGCCGAAGTTGGGGTCGTGCCAGCCGACCCGCGGGTGCTTCATCTTCGAGAGGACGAAGCGCAGGTCGCTCTTCATCTGGTCGAAGCCCAGCGGCTGGTACGGGACGGTCGAGTCGATGCAGAACGCGCAGGTGTAGGGGCAGCCGAGACTCCCGATCATGGGGACGATCTTGAGCACCGGCGTCTTGTCCAGGGTGGCCTCGATGAACTTCCAGCGCTCCTGGACCCCGGGCAGGTGCTGGGGCTGGCGGGGGGCGCTGACCTGCACGCCTCCCGCCGGTCGTGGTTCCCGCTCCCGCAGTACGTCTTCGACCATCTCCCGGGTCGTGAATCCCATGACGTAGTCGAAGTGGCGCGCGGAGTCCTGGGGGTAGCAGCGGGCGTGGGGCCCCCCCAGGACGGTGACCGCACCGCGGCTCCGGTGCAGGTTGCTGATGGCGTAGGCGGTGTGGGCCGCCTGTGTGAAGGCGCCGATGAAGACGACGTCCGCCGGCCCGAGGACCTCCTTCTCGAGGTCTTCGAAGCCCGTGTAGCAGACGTAGTTCACGTCGTGCCCCGCCTGCTCGCACCACACTGCGATGACCTGCGGCATGATGCTGGCGAGGTTCGCGTTCATGAGGCGTGCGTACAGGGCACGCGTGGGACGTTCCGTCGTGAGGTCCACGACGGTGATGCGGAGTCGACGCACTCGATCCTCCCGCTCGCGGTGTGGCGAGCTCGTATGAAGGGAGTGCGCTCCGGGGATGGCGGCCGTTGGCGCCAGCGCACCAGCAAATTCAGGCGGTGTGACTCTTTGGACGTGACGTGAACGGTGGGCTACGTCCTCCCCACGATGTGACCGGCCAAGGTAGGGCGAAGGGCCGCTGCCCGACAGGACCGCCGGGACGCCGAGGGGTGGCGGCACCGGGGCCGGGGGCCAGCTCCACGGTTGTCGTGGCCTCGTGCGGACGTCGCCCCGGAGCCGGGGGCCAGCGCCGTCGCCCGGGTTTGCGGTGACCTTCCGAACCCGACGGTCGCCCCCCACGACAGGAAAAAGCGGGCGCACCCGAGGGCGCGCCCGCTTCCGTGTACCGCCGGATCGGCGAAGGACCCGGGGTCCCCTGGTACCGGTCAGTACCGGTACTGCTCCGGCTTGTACGGCCCCTTCTTGGGAACGCCGATGTACTTCGCCTGCTCGTCCGTGAGCTCCGTGAGCTTCGCCCCGAGCTGCTCCAGGTGGAGCCGGGCCACCTTCTCGTCCAGGTGCTTGGGCAGCACGTAGACCTTGTTCTCGTACTGGTCGTTGTTCCGAGCCAGCTCGATCTGGGCGATGACCTGGTTGGTGAAGCTGGCGCTCATGACGAAGGACGGGTGTCCGGTGGCGCACCCGAGGTTCATGAGACGGCCCTCGGCGAGGATGAGCACGGAGTGCCCGTCGGGGAAGACGAACTCGTCATACTGGGGCTTGATGTTGATCCGCTCGACGCCGGGACGCTTGTAGAGCCCGGCCATGTCGATCTCGTTGTCGAAGTGGCCGATGTTGGCCACGATGGCCTTGTCCTTCATTCCCGCCATGTGGTCTGCGGTGATGATGTCCTTGTTGCCGGTGGCGGTGATGAAGAGGTCCGCCCGGTCCAGGACGTCGTCCAGCGTGAGGACCTGGAAGCCCTCCATGGCGGCCTGGAGGGCGCAGATGGGGTCGATCTCCGTGACCACCACCCGGGCACCGGCAGCCTTCAGGGCCTGGGCGCAGCCCTTGCCCACGTCCCCGTAGCCCAGCACCACGGCCATCTTGCCGGCGATCATGACGTCGGTGGCCCGGTTGAGGCCGTCCACCACCGAGTGCCGGCAGCCGTAGAGGTTGTCGAACTTCGACTTGGTCACCGAGTCGTTCACGTTGATGGCCGGGAAGCGCAGCGAGCCGTCCCGCTCCATCTCGTACAGACGGTGTACTCCGGTGGTGGTCTCCTCCGAGACTCCCTGGATGCGCTCTGCCATCTTGCCCCACTTGCCGGGCTCCCGGTCGGCCACCGTCCGCAGCAGCTCCAGGATCACGCCCCACTCCTCGGGCTCGTTGTCGGGATCGAAGGCCGGGATCTCACCGGCCTCCTCGAACTCGGCCCCCTTGTGGATCAGGAGGGTGGCGTCGCCGCCGTCGTCCACGATCAGGTCCGGGCCGGACCCGTCGGGCCACGTCAGGGCCTGCTCGGTGCACCACCAGTACTCCTCCAGGGTCTCGCCCTTCCAGGCGAAGACCGAGGTGCCGGCGGGGGCCTCGGGCGTCCCGTCCCGTCCCACGACCACGGCGGCGGCGGCGTGATCCTGGGTGGAGAAGATGTTGCACGACACCCAGCGCACCTTGGCGCCCAGGTCCACCAGGGTCTCGATGAGGACGGCGGTCTGCACCGTCATGTGGAGGGACCCCATGATCTTGAGTCCGGCCAGGGGCTTCTCCTCCCCCCACTCCCGGCGGGCGGCCATGAGGCCGGGCATCTCCTGCTCCGCCAGGCGGATCTCCTTGCGGCCCCATTCAGCCAGGGAGAGATCCCGGACCTTGTAGGGGGGGCGGCCGAGGCCCGTGGCGTTCTTGTCGGCTTCGGTGAGTACGGCGGTCGCAGTCATGAGGTCTCTCTTTCGCGAGTCGGCAGTGTGATTCGAATGTCCGATCGAGCTCCGGCGCGTGGATCCAGGCTCATCGTTTCTGTCCGGAGGCCAGGAAGAGCATCGGCCCTTCGGCCGCCGGGTCCGGCGGGAGCGGTTGTACGTGGATGCGCTGGAAGCCCGCCGCCTCCAGCCACCCGGTGATCTGTTCGGCGGTGAAGCCGGGCCAGACGTGGCCCATGTCCCGCGCGTAGGCCGGGCCCCGCTCGTGGGCCCGCATGTCCACCGCCAGGAGACGGCCTGCGGGGCGCAGCACGCGCGCCGCCTCCGCCAGGACCTCCTCCGGGTCCAGGACATAGTGCAGGACCAGGCTCAGGACGGCCACGTCGAGCTCGCCGTCCTCGATGGGAAGGTCCTCGAGCTCCCCGAGCCGGAGATCCACGTCGTCCCGCCCGGCGAGCCGCTCCCGTGCCGCGTCCAGCATGGGCTCGGAGCGATCCACACCCACCACCCGGTGCACGTACGGCGCCAGGGTGGCGGCCAGGCCCCCGGTCCCGATCCCCAGATCTCCCACGACCCACTCGGGATCCAGGAGACCCAGGAGCGGCAGAAACTCGGCCCGGCTCCCGAACAGACCCTGGCGGAGCTCGTCCCAGCGGTCCGCGGAGGCGGCGAAGAACTCCGCCGACCGACGCCGGCGATCCGCCAACACCCCTTGGGCCCGCTCCGCGTCTTCGGCGTAGACCGGCAGGCCCCGGAGATCCCCTCGGACCAGACCCTCGGAGCGGGACGTGACCCAGCCGTCCTCCGCCAGCGTCCTCAGATGACGGCTCACCGTCGGCTGGGGAAGTTGGAGGGCCCGGCACAGCTCGGACACGTTGAACTCCCCCCGTTCCAGGAGAACGAGGATACGGGTGCGAGTCTCGTCGCCGAGGGCGGAGACGAGGTCCAGGATCGGGGGAGGGGCGAGTGTTGTATTCATTGATTCGGATAGGAAGATACGTTATTGACCCCCTGTCGCCAACCCCTCCCCCCGCCCGATCATCTCATCTCCCGGCGACCCGCCCCCTGTTCGAGCGCACCCCGGAGGAGCACCGGATGAGTTCCGACCCCGCATACCACCCTGCCCTCGCCGCGGCGAGGTCCCATGCACCCGGCTGGCCCCAGGGCCTCACCGCCCTCCTCGACCGGGAGGACACGTCCGTAGAGCTGCGGGCCGCCGCCATCGAGGCGCTGACCCGGGCGCACCCCCGGCACCTGTTGGCGCGCTTCATGGACCTGATCCAGGATCCGGACCCCCGGGTCCGGCTCGCCACCGTCCGGGCCGCGTCGATCCTCGTCCCGGAGGACCGGGTGAAGGTGGCGGGCCCGGCGCTCACCGACCCGGAGGAAGAGGTGCGGCTCGCTGCGGGGCGGGTGCTGGTAGGGGCCGAGGAGGAGCTTCCCGGGGAGCGGGCCCCCCACTTCGTGACCGCCCGGGACGAGTGGATCGAGAGCCGTCGAGCCGACAGTGGTGGCCCAGACGCCTGGTCCGAACTCGCCACCCTTTATGCGCAGCTCGGTCGCGGCGACGACGCCGAACGCAGCCTCCGAAGAGCCCTGGAACTGGATCAGGCTCGGACGGGGGATTGGGCGAATCTCGCGGATCTCTACGAGGCCACCGGGCGCTCCGGCGAGGCTCGGGAGGCGCTGGTCACGGGCCTTTCCCACCAGCCCGACTCCCCGGCCCTCATCCACTCCCGGGGCCTGGCCCACATCCGGGCGGGGGAGCCTGCCGCCGCGCTCGCCGATCTGGCGCGTGCCGTGGAACTGGCGCCGGAGTCCCCCCGCTTCGCCTACGTCCACGTCGTGGCCCTCGCCGATCTGGAGGGTGGCGCCGATCCCCTCGAGACGCTGGAGTCGGCGCTGGCCCGCCACCCCCGGGATCCCGAGCTCCTGAGCCTCGCCGTGAGCCTGTACGAGGGGCAGGGCGACCGGGAGTCGGCGCTGGTCGCGGCACGGACCCTGGAGGAGAGCGACCCGGGCAACCCCGAGTATCAGGCGCTGGTGATCCAGCTCAGCGTGGGCGGGTGAGGGAGGGCTCGCTCTTCGTCGTGGGGCCGGCCTCGGCCCCCGTGCCCGCCGCCTCTTCGGCGGCCTGCCGCCGGGCTTCTTGCACCGCCCGGAAGCGCCGGTCGTCGGCGTCGAGATCGAAGTAGCCGTCGCTGTAGAGCTTCTGGAGCCGCCGGGCAGGGTGGGCCTCCTCCTGCATCAGACTCGACAGGCGGAACCAGATCCCGCCCACCGACAGGGCGTAGTGGATCTGTTCTGCGACATTGACGCTGGGAAGGGGCCGCCGGCCCGAGGCCCGGATGATCAGGCCCCGCACGCCATGAGGCACCAGGTGGGCGCCGATCCGGTCCAGGGAATAGGATCGGATCTGACGGAGCGGCCGGCGCACCCAGGGGAGCCGCTCCACGTAGGCCAGGAAGAGCTCGTCCCACCAGCGGGTGTGTCCCAGCGCCAGGCGCCCGATCTCCCGGGCCAGGAGGAACGACCACACATCCTTCAGGTGGGAGGTGTCCGCCTCCATGGCGTCGTAGCCCAGGACCACGTATTCCCGCTGCCACGCGGAGAAGGAGTGGGCCCACACGTCCACGGCCTCGTGCGTGATCCAGAGGGTCGGCGGGGCCTCGACCCCCGCCCGGATGCACAGGTCGGCGAAGGTGTCGTGGATCAACGGGAACTGGGTCGGCGAGGTCTTGATCGATCCTCCCCGTACCCGGGCCAGGCGCATGTTGCGGGCCGAGACCAGGAGCGGGGGCGCGAAGACGGCGGTCAGCGCGATGGCCCGGATCTCGTTCTGGAATCGGGCCATGACCGGGATGAGAGAGAAGAGCCACGCCCCACCCCGGAACACCAGAACGACCGCTCCGAAGCAGATGACCACGTTCAGGAATGCGGAGATCAGGAACGCGGGACGCTCCAGGGGGTGCCGGAGCTCGTCGAGGGGGAGGGTGCTCCTCATCCCGCCTCCCCCCCGGCTTCGGACCGACGGCGCCAACCAAGGTAGAGGCTGGTGACCACGATGCTGACGATCAGATAGAGGAGGGCTGCCGGCAGCACACCCTCGGTCTCGGGGAGGATCGCCAGGGCCAGGGCGGCGGCCACGCCCGGGTGCCGGCTCGCCGTGGACAGGGCCAGCACGGTACGGTTGTTCGGGTTGGGGCCCCCTAGGACATGACCCACGATCACTCCGATCACGGCGAAGAGGAGGAACGCCAGGAGGGTGCCTCCACCCAGCAGGGCCCACTGGGCGGGCGCGGTCTGGATCAGCACGGGGATCGCCGCCAGGAGGAGGAGGATCCCGGCGAGCTTCCCAACCGGACCCGCCAGCCGCTCCGCCAAACCCGGGGCCACCCGGGCGATCAGGAGTCCGACCACCACCGGCACCAACACGGTGGTGGCGACGATCCGGGCGGTGGGTCCGAAGGGGATTTCCGCCTCGACACCGAACCAACCGGCCATCCACTCGGCGGCGAACGGGACGAGGACGATGGCGAGAATCCCCGCCGCCACCATGAGCCCCACCGCCTCCCGGGCTCCCGCGCCGGCCTTCATCTCCTTGTTCGGGAGGATGGGTGGGATCGGCGACAGGGCCGTAGCGAGAAGGATGAGCCCCGTCGGGGCATCCGGGCGGAG